>CACJUX010000013.1 GCA_902596655.1 uncultured SAR116 cluster alpha proteobacterium
GATATTTGTTCAGATGCACCGTGACGGACTAATCTATCGAGATAAAAGACTTGTCAATTGGGATCCAAAGCTACTGACTGCAATCTCCGACCTTGAGGTCGAGCAGCGTGAGCAGGAAAGTTCAATGTGGCACCTTAAATACCGTATTGAGGGGACAACTGACCAATTTATTTCGATTGCAACAACCCGACCAGAAACAATGCTTGGTGATGGTGCTGTGGCCGTGCATCCCGATGATGATCGTTACCAGCACCTTGTTGGCAAAAAGGCCATTCTGCCACTGTCGAACCGACCCATCCCGATCATCGCTGACAAATATCCTGATCCGGAGAAGGGGTCAGGCGCTGTTAAAATCACACCCGCCCACGATTTCAATGATTTTGAAGTTGGCCGCCGACATGATCTGCCGCTGATAAATTTGATGACAGAAACCGCAGCCATGGCAGTAATCTCCGAAATTCCAAAAAAATATCAAGGCATGGACCGCTATGAGGCTCGCAAACATATTTTGGCAGACATGGCGGCAGAGGGTCTGGTCGATTTCGAGGAGAAAGTGCAGAATTCAGTCCCGCATGGTGATCGCTCGGGCGTTGTTATCGAACCATGGTTGATGGACCAGTGGTATGTCAACGCCGCCGAACTGGCAAAACCGGCTATCAGCGCAGTCGAGGAGGGACGGACCAAATTCGTTCCTGAACGCTGGTCAAAAACGTATTTTGATTGGATGCGCAACATCCAGCCCTGGTGCATCTCGCGGCAATTGTGGTGGGGTCATCGGATCCCGGCATGGTACGGGCCGGACGGACGAATCTTTGTAGAGGAAACTGAGCAGGATGCAGTAGTGGCGGCACAAGCCCATTATGGCCAAAGCGTGGAGTTGACTCGTGACAATGATGTTCTGGATACATGGTTTTCCAGCGGATTATGGCCATTCTCGACGCTTGGCTGGCCGGACAATAACGCCGCAGTGAAGCATGACCTGGCCCGCTATTATCCGGGTGACGTTCTGGTCACCGGCTTTGATATTATCTTTTTCTGGGTAGCCCGGATGATGATGATGAGCATGTACGTGATGGATGGCAAGGTGCCGTTCAAAGAGGTATATATACATGCCCTCGTACGCGATGAAAAAGGCCAGAAGATGTCAAAATCCAAGGGTAATGTGATGGACCCGCTGGATCTGATCAACCAGTATGGCGCAGATCCTCTACGCTTCACACTTGCGGCCATGGCTGCACAAGGACGTGATATCAAAATGTCGACGACGCGGGTGGAGACCTATCGCAACTTCGCAACCAAAATCTGGAATGCTTGCCGCTTTCTTGAGATGAATGGCTGTATCATCAGTGCTAGAAATATCGACCTTATCGGCGTAAGCGAGCCAGTTAATAAATGGATTATTTCAGAATATAATGAGGCTATTAAAAAGACATCTTCAGCGATTGAGAGCTATCGCTTCAACGAGGCGGCAGACGCGCTTTATCAATTTATTTGGCACAGTTACTGCGACTGGTATGTTGAGCTGATCAAACCGCAGCTTACCCATGAGGCGCGTGAGACACGAGCCGTCGCCGCAACCATTCTGGCAGGGGCGTTGAAATTGCTACATCCCTTCATGCCATATCTGACCGAGGAACTGAACCGAAAGATTTTTGGCAGCTTTGATCTGATAATCGCGGCTGCTTGGCCAGCACCTGTGGTGCAGACTGATGGTGACGCGGTTGAGGATCTGCGTTTTGTGATTAGATTGATTTCTGATATCCGCTATCTGCGGTCGGAAATGAATGTACCGTTATCTGCAAAACCGCTATTGCATATTCGCGCTCCGGTCGCCGCCCAGCACCGCGCAATTAAAGGTCAGATGCCGGCACTGCTGCGCCTCGCTCGCATTGAGGGCGTGGCCGAGGTAGAAAACTTTGATAAAGGTAGCGCCCGCAGCAGTGTTGATGGGTTGGAAATCGGCCTGCCTTTGGCTGGCATTATTGACTTGGATGCCGAGGCGACGCGCCTTAACAAAGAGATTGGCGCCGTCAGTGCTGAAGTAAAAAAGATTTCTGCAAAGCTTGGTAACTCCGGTTTTCTCGAAAAAGCCCCGGAAGCTGTAGTTGCGGAAAACCGTCGTCGACTTGATGAGGAAGAAACTCGGATGGCAGCGCTGGAAGCGGCCTTGAACCGCCTGTCCTAACACACGCAAAACAGATTGGTTGGTCGAAGTTTGGTAGCGCGTGCTTGACATAATGACATATCAGACAACAAATAGTTACTTAGAACTGTATTTTGATTTCTGTTTTGCGGATCATGCAGGCAGATAATTATGAAAGAGGGAGGTACCACATGCCTGATAGCGTGAAGCCAATTGATAAAAGCAAGATGCCAAGTCGCCATGTCTCGGTAGGTCCAGAAAAGGCTCCACACAGGTCATATTATTATGCGATGGGCATGACGGAGGAAGAGATTGCGCAGCCACTGGTTGGTGTCGTCTCGACATGGAATGAGGCAGCGCCCTGTAATATCGCGCTAGCACGTCAGGCGCAGGCCGCCAAACGCGGCGTTCGCGAACACGCCGGAACACCTCGCGAATTCACCACAATTACCGTAACAGATGGTATCGCAATGGGACATGCTGGTATGAAATCATCTCTGGTTAGCCGCGAAGTTATTGCCGATTCAATCGAACTGACGGTGCGTGGCCATTGCTATGATGCCGTCGTCGGACTTGCAGGCTGTGACAAATCACTTCCCGGGGTGATGATGGCGATGGCTCGGCTGAATGTTCCCTCGGTTTTCATGTATGGCGGCTCAATTCTGCCAGGCCGTTATAAGGACAAGGATGTGACTGTTCAGGATGTGTTCGAGGCAGTAGGAGCGCATGCCGCCGGCAATATGTCAGATGAAGATCTACACGAACTAGAATGCGTCGCTTGCCCCAGTGCTGGATCATGTGGTGGCCAGTTCACCGCCAACACAATGGCCTGTGTCTCCGAGGCTATCGGCCTTGCTATTCCGGGCTCAGCCGGCGCACCGGCTCCATATGAGACTCGTGATGAATATGCTTATCATTCTGGGCGAATGGTTATGGAACTGATCAAGTCCAATCTGCGGCCGCGTGACATTATTACTCGTAAATCACTTGAAAATGCAGCGACGATTGTTGCTGCCTCGGGTGGTTCAACTAATGCTGGGCTGCATTTACCGGCAATAGCCTCGGAATGTGGCATTGAATTCGACTTGCATGATGTCGCCGAAATTTTCAAGAAGACGCCTTATGTTGCCGATTTGAAACCGGGCGGACGCTATGTTGCGCGTGACATGTATGAAATCGGCGGCGTGCCAGTTTTGTTGAAGGTGCTACTTGATGGTGGCTATATCCATGGTGACTGCATCACCGTAACCGGCAAGTCAATGGCGGAAAATCTAGCTGATGTTAAGTTCCCAAACAATCAGGATGTGATACGGACAACTGCCGAGCCGCTATCACCGACAGGTGGTGTTGTGGGGTTACGCGGTAATCTCGCGCCCGAGGGAGCACTGGTCAAGGTGGCGGGCATGAAAACGCTGAAATTTATAGGGACAGCTCGTTGTTTCGACTGCGAGGAAGATGCCTTTGCCGCCGTCGAAAGGCGGGACTACCAGGATGGCGATGTGTTGGTAATTCGATATGAGGGACCGAAGGGTGGGCCTGGGATGCGCGAAATGCTCTCAACAACGGCCGCACTCTATGGACAAGGTGCCGGTGAGAAGGTTGCATTAATAACGGATGGTCGGTTCTCTGGAGCAACCCGCGGGTTCTGCATCGGCCATGTCGGACCGGAGGCCGCGGTTGGCGGCCCAATAGGTCTGCTTAAGGACGGTGACAAGATTACCATCGACGCTGAGGCAGGTGAGATCAATGTCGATTTGAGCAACGAGGAGATGGCTGCGCGCAAAGCTGAATGGAGTACCCGGAGCACTGATTATAATGCTGGGGCAATCTGGAAATATGCACAAACTGTAGGATCAGCCGAGAAGGGCGCGGTAACCCATCCAGGCGGGGCCGCAGAAACGCATATTTATGCCGACATTTAACGCTTTAGCAAAAGCTTCCCTGACAGGCGACTGAACAAAATGCAAACAACATATCGAAATGGGTGGGGTTTACCCCGCCTGTTCCCAAGAGACTGATTTTTTGGGGTATGCCAGCGGTTTTTTAGTGAAGGCCGACTGTGCCTTAGCTTTACCCGGTTACCCAGCGTGGCTATCCCTTTGTAACAGCTCGCACCAGATGGGCGTGTGATCGGAAGGTTTTTCCAATCCGCGCGGCCCCTTATCGATGCCGACGGCAACAAGGCTGTCACCAGCCTCGGGCGAAAGCAGCAGATGGTCAATCCGGACACCATTGTCGCGCTGCCAGGCGCCAGCCTGATAATCCCAATAGGTGTAATAAGCACCATCGGGATGTAGGGCCCGCAGCGCATCCATATAGCCACCATAGCATATTTTGAAAAAAGCCGCGCGGCTTTCAATACGGGTCAAGGCATCACCAGCCCAGCCAGGTGGATCATAGCAGTCGATATCCTGAGGGATGACATTGAAATCACCGCCAAGAACAACCGGAACTTCATCCTCAAGCAACTGCTGCGAGCGCGCATAAAGCCTTTCCATCCAAGCCAGCTTATAGTCAAATTTCGGCCCTGGCGCAGGATTGCCATTGGGCAGATAAATGCTGGCCACACGTGTGCCAGCGATCATTGCTTCGATATAGCGCGCCTGTTCGTCATACGGATCGCCAGGAAGACCGCAAATCACATCCTCGATTGGGTAGCGGCTTATGATGGCAACGCCATTGTAGCTTTTCTGGCCATGGACAGCGACATACCAGCCCTGTTCAACGAACAGATCGCGTGGAAAATTTTCGGTCTGTGACTTAATTTCCTGAAGCAGCAGGACATCGACGCCGTCAGCAGCGAGCCAATCATTTATATGATCAAGCCGCGCCTTAGCCGAATTTACATTCCAGCTGGCAACCCGCATCAAGCTAGATGGAAAAGGAAGTGCCACAACCACAGGAGGCAGTTGCATTAGGATTGGTGACGGCAAAATAGGACCCCATCAGATCCTGCACATAGTCAAGCTCGGCATTGTCGACCAGCTCCAGCGACATTTCATCAATGACCACTTCAACGCCGTGGCTGGTGAAGGTTAGATCATCAGCCTGCCGCTGGGTGTCGATGCTGAATTCATATTGGAAACCGGAACAGCCACCACCATTGACGGCAACACGGAAGAAGCTGTTACCAACTTCACTAGCCAGCATCACGGTGATCCGCTTAGCGGCGCCTTCGCTAAGCCTAAATGTGCTGGCAGCCACCGCCTGCTTTGTGGCCCCGGCTGTGATCTGTTCTGCGTCCGCCATCTGCTTCGTTCTCCTGCCACATTTCTATAGTTAACATGGCCGTTTGGAGCCGTCAAATCAAGCCATCAACGTTACCAGAGCGTCTTGAAAACATTGTTGCCCGCTTAATTTCATACTACTAATCGGTGCTTCAAATGAGTATTGTGACACCAGTAAAATCAGTCACTGACAAAGGTTATCGTGACCAGAACCACCGCCGCATCATCCGAAGAGGACCGGAGCCTAGCACCTTATGCCTGCCAGGGGCCTGCGTCGCGTGGCCGGCAATTCGATGAGGGTGATGGGAATAACGACATTGGCAGCCGCACCGCCTTTCAGCGTGACCGCGACAGGGTGCTACATTCCGGGGCCTTTCGACGCCTGAAGCACAAGACACAGGTTTTTGTGTATCATGAGGGTGATTATTTTCGTACGAGGCTAACACACTCGATCGAGGTGGCACAGATCGCACGTTCGATGGCTCGGGCGCTGCGGCTAAATGATGATCTGGCCGAGGCAGTGGCGCTGGCGCATGATCTGGGCCACACGCCCTTTGGCCATGCCGGTGAAGAGGCGCTGGCAATTTGCATGACGGACTATGGCGGGTTCGAACATAATGAACAGACCATCCGCATTTTGACAGTTCTGGAACACCGCTATGCCTGTTTCGATGGGCTGAATCTTAGCTGGGAAACACTTGAGGGGGTTGTGAAGCATAATGGCCCTATCAGGGCCAATGCACAGTTGCGCCCAGCAATCAGCCAACTTGACGCGGCGCTGTCACTGGAACTTTCGACTTTTGCCTCGGCGGAGGCGCAGCTTGCCAGTCTTGCGGATGATATTGCCTATCTGTCGCATGATTTTGATGATGCGTTGCGCGCTGGATTGTTCGACTTTGCCGATATCGCCCATCTACCGCAGGTCAAGTCAGCGCTGGCGCGCATCAAGCACAGATATGGCATTATTGAGCGCGGACGGCTGACGCATGAGCTTGTACGCCGCCTGATCTCAGTATTTGTTGAGGATCTGCTGCGACAATCGGCAGCCAATCTTCGGGAGCTAAGTGCTAAGCATCCTGATGACATTCGCAGTGCCACGGCGGCGGTGATTGCCTTCAGCCCCGGAATGGTGGCCGATCTGGAAACATTGCGCGATTTCCTGTTCACCAACATGTGGCGGCATTTCAAGGTCAATAGAATGACCAGCAAGGCAAAACGAGTGGTGACAGACTTGTTCAATTTGTTTATGTCCGAAACAAATACTTTGCCGGATGAGTGGCAACTTCATAATAGCCAACCACTTGCAACCCTGCAGGACACAACACGAGCGCGGATCATTGCCGACTACATCGCCTCGATGACCGACCGCTATGCCGTGTTGGAGCATGAACGGCTCTTTGACCCTAAACCCATATTACGGTAACCAGATTTATGAATATATTCAATTTTTTCGAAGCTGAATTTCAAGCAATTTCTAATGATCTTAAAGGCGCTGGTACAATTCCGGAAACGGTCGATGTCAGCAAGGTTGTCTTTGAATTACCACGTAATGCGACGCATGGCGATATCGCCTGCAATGCGGCCATGGTTCTGGCGAAGCAGGCGAAAATGAAACCACGCGAGCTGGCCGAATTGTTGGCCGGGCGACTGGCGGGCTGTGATGGTGTTACAAGGGTCGATATTGCCGGGCCAGGCTTCATCAATATCAACGTTGAGCCCCGTTTATGGTCAGCGGAGCTGCGCTGCATTCTTGCCGCCGGTACGCAATACGGCAGAAATGACAGAGGCGCCGGCAAATCAGTTAATATCGAATATGTGTCAGCAAATCCTACCGGGCCGCTGCATGCAGCACATGCCAGAGGCGCTGTTCTCGGTGATGCGCTTGCCGGACTGCTCGAGTTCAGTGGCTGGAAAGTGACGCGTGAATATTATGTCAATGATGCTGGTGGACAGGTCGACATATTGGCGCATTCCGTTTACCTGCGTTATCTAGAAGCGCTTGGTGAAACTATTGACACGATACCGCCGGGGCTTTACCCGGGGGCTTACCTAAAGGATGTCGGTGTCGCGCTGGCAGCGCGTGATGGTGACCGCTATCTGGCGTTAGATGAGGACAAATGGCTGAACCCGGTGCGGCAATTTGCGATCGATGCCATGATGGCGATAATCCGTAAGGATCTAGTCAAACTGGGCGTTGAGATGGATGTGTTTTCATCTGAAAAGGCGCTTGTCGAGGGCGGTGCGGTGCAGGCGGCGATAGATAGGCTGCAGCAGGATGGCCATCTCTATTGTGGTGTTCTGGAACCACCAAAGGGCAAGGAGCCAGAAGATTGGGAACCCCGCGAGCAATTGCTATTCCGGGCAACGGCATTCGGCGATGATACGGACCGGCCATTGCAGAAATCGGATGGTGGCTGGACCTATTTTTCCTCTGACGTCGCCTATCATCTGGACAAGCTAGAGAGGACCGGAGGAAGGCTGATCAATGTTTTTGGAGTTGACCATGGGGGCTATGTCAAACGCATGATGGCCGCTGTCGAGGCATTGTCGGGGCGTAAAAACATGCTGGATATTAAGCTGTGCCAGCTGGTCAATCTGATGGAAAATGGCAAACCGGTGAAAATGTCCAAACGGGCGGGCAATTTTGTCACGGTGCGCGACGTGGTCAACGCTGTTGGCGCCGATGTCATCCGATTCATCATGCTTACCCGGCGAAGCGACCAGACACTCGATTTTGACTATGCCAAAGTCACCGAACAGTCACGGGACAATCCGGTTTTCTATGTGCAATATGCGCATGCAAGATGCAGTTCCGTGCTGCGTCAGGCGGGCACAATGCCGGATGAGGCCAATCTTGACATATTGACAATGCCGGCAGAACTGGCGCTGATCAAACAGCTGGTTAGTTGGCCGCGAATAGTTGTTGCGGCGGCCACCACACATGAACCACACCGCATTGCCTTCTATCTGATGGATCTTGCTAGCGCCTTCCATTCTCTGTGGACCGCAGGTCGCGGCAATCCGGCGCTGCGTTTCATGCTCGATGACGATGCTGAGCTGACGGCGGCACGGCTTTGGCTTGTCAAAGCCACGGCAACGGTGATTAGATCAGCCCTCAACGTTTTGGCGATCCCGGCCAGAGACGAGATGTAGGAGACGAGATGTCCGAAGACACAGGCAAAAAGTCCGGCATGAAGTGGCTGGCAATGTCGCTGCTAAGCCTTATTATTGCCGCTGCTGCAAGCGCGGCCTATCTGTATTTGCCAGCGCTGATTTCAGAGACATCGACCGATATCGTGATGATTAGGGCCGAGGAGGGGCCTTTCAAGACGAAGCCAGCCAACCCTGGGGGAAAAATCATCACCAACCAAGATTCTAAGGTGATGAAAATGCTTAGCGACCTGACCCCGAAGATGGAGGAGGTTGAAACCCTGCTACCACCGTCAGCCGCGCCGGAATTGCCACCTGTTGCCGTCCAGAAGTCGGCAGCGTCAGAGGTTCAGATGACCGATAACATCGAAGGTGAAACTACTAGCAGAGCAAGTGACAAGACAAATACTAAGACAAAGATCGAGACAGCTGCTACGACTGCACAAAACAATGGCACGCTAACTCAGTTGTCAGAAATCGATGAGCAAGACAGCAGTAAAAAAGTGGGTGATTCTGCACCGACAGAGACCGAGCCAGTCGTCGAAAAACCGGCAAAGACCATTGTCGCCACGCCAAAACCAATTAAACCGGAAAATAAGTCCATCACCAAGCCGCGTGTTACCACCAGCCAAAATGAACCGACCTATATTGTACAGCTTGCGGCCTTTCGCAAAGAGGATGTTGCCGCCGAGCAGGCAGGCTTGCTGCTCAAGAAACATGAAAAACGGCTGCAGGGCGCAACGCTGGGAACGACACGCATCGAGACTAGTGAAAATGGTATTTTCTGGCGCGTTGTCTCGGAACCGCTGCTCCGCGAGGCGGCCGATACCATCTGTGCCTCACTGAAACGAGCTGGTCAGGATTGTATCCTGCGCAAAGTCACATCGCCAAGCCAATGACGCAGCCAGGCGATAAAAGCTTCGAGGCCGATATTCGCCATAAAAATGGCCGGCAGTTGGCGCTGTTTGTCAATCTCGAGGGCTTTGAAGGGCCGATTGATCTGCTGCTGTCGCTGGCGCGTGACCAGAAGGTCGATCTGACTCATATTGCGATTTTACCTCTGGCCGAACAATACCTCAATTTCATCAGCAGTGCTCGCCAGCTGAATTTGGAGATTGCCGCCGACTATTTGTTGATGGCAGCTTGGCTTGCCTATCTGAAATCGCGGTTGCTGCTGCCCGAACCGGAGCCAGAGGGGGATGAGGAAATCATCGATATGGCCGATGCGCTGCGCTATCAGCTGGTGCGACTGGAGGCGATGCAGCAGGCGGCAAAACGGCTGATCTCGCTACCCCGGCTTGGCCAGCGGCGCTTTGCACGAGGAGCCGTCGAACAATTATGCATCACCGATGAGGCTGTCTGGCATGCAGGCCTGTATGATTTGCTGGCCTGCTATGGCGACATTCGGTCAGAGCTAGAAAATGAAACACTGACTATTTCTGCGACAAAGCTGTTTTCGGTCGAGGAGGCGGCGGAACGCCTGCGGCATCTAATCGGCAGCATGCCTGACTGGACGGTGCTGGAGAATTTTCTTCCTGCCAATCTGCGTGAGCCTATAGACCGGCGGTCAGCCACCGCATCGCATTTTGTCGCATCGCTTGAACTGGCCCGTGATGGGCTGCTAAAACTGCGGCAGGATGCTCATTACACGCCGCTTTATATTAAGTCAAAGGACGCGCCATGACCGAAAAGACAGTGCTGATGGGCTATGCCGCGACAGTTGAGGCGATTATTTTCGCCTCTGATAAACCTGTGCGCGAAAGGGAATTGCGGCATCATATACCCGATGAGCAGGACATGGTCCCAATCATTGAGGTGATCCAGCAGCGCTTTGATGCGAGTTGTGGCATCGAGCTGCGGCAAGTGGGTGATGGATGGGCCTTTCGTACCCGCGTCGAGGTTGCCGAACAGCTGAACCAGCACAAGCAAGTTGAACGCCCATTGTCGCGCGCCGCGCTTGAGGTGCTTGCGATTATTGCTTATCATCAGCCAATTACCCGCGCTGAGATCGAAGAAATCCGAGGTATCAGCCTGTCTAAGGGGACAATGGATATTCTGCTTGAACTGACATGGATCAAGCCACGCGGTCGCCGACGGACGCCCGGACGGCCATTGACTTGGGGAACTAGTCCGGCGTTTCTCGATCATTTTGGCCTGGATGACATCACCGATCTACCAGGACTCGATGAGTTGAAATCGGCCGGTCTGCTGCGTAAAGGGCAGATGCTTGGCGCGTTGATGGACACCCCCCCGACAAATCAGGATTATGACGCTGATGAGCAAGGTGATGATTTGCTGGATGAAAAGCCGATGGAAGAAGCCATGTTTGAGGCCGGATTGAGTGTCAATTCGGATGAGGAGGGCGCAGATGCTTGAGTTTCGCAACATCAGTCATGCCTATAATGACGCCCCATCGGTGAATGACATAAGCCTAACGGTGAATGAAAGTGAGGTTGTCACTCTGCTGGGGCCATCGGGATGTGGCAAGACCACGCTGCTGCGTCTTGCCGCCGGACTTGAACGCCCGCTGACCGGCGAAATCTGGCTCGATGGCAAGAAAGTCTCCGGTGCCGAGATGATGACGCCGCCAGAAAAACGCGGCGTTGGCTTCATGTTTCAGGATTACGCATTGTTTCCGCATTTAAGCGTGATCGAGAATGTCGTCTTTGGCCTGTCGGATAAGGGCAGCCTTGCCATGCGGCGGGGACTTGATGTTCTGGCCGAGGTCAATATTGAGACGCTTGCAGATGCCTATCCACATGAATTGTCGGGCGGTCAGCAACAGCGTGTTGCACTCGCCCGGGCATTGGCACCGAAACCGTCGGTAATCCTGCTTGATGAGCCCTATGCCGGGCTTGACAGCCGCCTGCGCGAGCGGATTCGCGACCAGATGCTGCATGTGTTGAAGGCGACGAAAACCGCAGCGCTGATGGTCACGCATGATGCCGAAGAGGCGATGTTCATGTCGGACCGGATCATAGTTCTGCGCGAGGGAGCGGTGACGCAGACAGGACGGCCAGTCAATCTTTATTGCCAACCGAATAGCGCTTTTGTCGCCGAGTTTTTTGGTGAGGTCAACCGCGTCGATGGTGTGGTTCGGGATGGCCAGATCGAAACACCATTAGGCACATTCAGCGCAACCACCGATATGGACGAGGGCGAACCCGCCAGCATCGTAATCCGCTATGAAGCAGTACGGATCGAGCCAGACAGCAGTGCAGGTGCCAATGCCGTTGTGATGGAGGCGCGGCTGCTTGGACGCGCGTCACTAATTCATTTGTCGGTTCCCACCGGAACGGATGAACTGCATCTGCATGCCCGGGTTCCAGGACTCAATTCCTTTGGTGAGGGGACCCGTGTCCGGATCAGCGTCGATGCAGAGCAAGCCTTTGTCTTTGCCGCCAATTAAATGTGCCATGGCAGTGGGCGCCTCCGTGAGACTTAGCTTGGCAAAAAACAGGGGAAACTTCTATCGGTTTATGCAAGGAATTGTTGTTCTCATCCCATTGCCTGTTTATAGTCAGCATTAGGATCAGATGGCGTGATCGCCATATACTGAAACTTTTAAGAGGAAATGCCATGAGTTTTTTGAGTCCATTGCAATGGATTGTTATCCTTGCCGTTGTTCTGCTGTTGTTTGGTGGTCGTGGTAAGGTCTCCGCAATCATGGGAGATTTCGGAAAAGGCCTACGCAATTTTAAAACCGGCCTGAAGGGCGACGAGGCAGACGCAACAGCCGAAGATGACGCCGAGGTAGAGGTCATTGAAGCAGCACCTGCAGCCAAAAAGGCCACCAAGAAAAAGGCAACAGCGAAAAAAGCGGTAAAAAAAGCCACCGCCAAGAAAGCAACTGCAAAAAAAGCCACCTCCAAAAAAGCCAGCAAAAAATCCGCTGCCAATAAATAACTGGTAGAGAAGCCTCATGCTGGATATCGGTGGATGGGAATTTCTTATTGTCGCCTTCGTTCTGGTCATGGTCGTAGGACCAAAAGAACTGCCCAAAATGTTGCGGGGATTCACAGGCATCATGCGGCAAATCCGGCGCGCTGCTAATGAGTTCACCAGCAGCATGACCGATCTTGCCAACGAGGCAGACATGGCTGATCTGAAAAAGACGCTTGATCAGGCAAAATCCGGAAATCTTGACGAAATTGCTGATGCTATTGATCCTACAGGAGGGGTCGGTGAGACCGTTGGCAGCTTAAAGGACAGTATTGGCAAGGATGCCGCCGATGATGATGTCAAGGATATTGGCACGATTGCAAAGGTAGCTGGTGACGAGATGGTGGCAGCGACCAAATCACCTGAGGCGCAACCCTCCAAACAATCCGCCAAAAAGGCAAAAATCTAGACAAAATGGAAAAGATGAACAACACTCCAGAAACAGAGGCTGACGGTGGGCAAATGTCGCTGATCGGTCATCTGACCGAATTGCGCAACCGGCTCGCCATCGCGTTGCTAGCATTCGTGGTACTGTTTGTGCTATTCATTTCACCAATGCCAGGCGGCGGTGTGAGCAACAGCATCGCCAATCATGTCTTCATTTTCCTGCAGGCACCTTTGGCCGAAATCATGGAGGAAAAGGGTGGCGGACGGATGATTTTCACCGCGCTGCATGAAGGGTTTTTCACACAGATCAAGGTTGGGTTTTTTGCAGCGCTCTGTATTTCCTTTCCAATAATCAGCATGCAGATTTACAAATTCGTTGCGCCAGCGCTGTACCGTAATGAAAAACGCGCCTTTCTGCCATTTTTGATAGCCACCCCAGTACTGTTCACGCTTGGTGCGGCGATGGTCTATTATGTTGTCACGCCTATGGCCTGGAATTTTTTCATCTCGTTCGAGATGGCCGCCGTCGATGGTGCGTTGGCTATCGAGATTGAACCACGTATTAGCGAATATTTGTCACTGATCATGCGGTTGATTTTCGCCTTCGGGCTGGCTTTCGAACTGCCCGTGGTACTGTTGCTGCTGGCACGGGCCGGACTTGTCACGCCGGAAGGGCTTGCCGCAAAGCGCAAAGTTGCTATTGTCATCGCTTTCGTTGCCGCCGCCGTGCTGACGCCACCGGATGTGATCTCGCAGTTGTTACTAGCCTTGCCGATTATCCTGCTTTATGAGATGTCTGTCTTTGGTGCGAAAATTATTGCACCAAAGGACGAAGACACAGCCTGATCATAGGTTGGCGTTGTCCGTATGGCACACAGCCAGAATTTCGACCAACGATGTTTAACCATAGTCATTAGACCAATTTTCTATTCCGGGATTTGAACCTGCCATGCATGACATTCGCTTCATCCGTGATAACCCAGACCAGTTCGATGCAGCGCTTAAGCGTCGTGGGATTGATCCCGTTGCTGGCACAATCCTAAAAATTGACAGTAAACGCCGTGGACTGCAGGCCCGCCTACAGGAGATGCAATCGCGGCGCAATCAGGCGTCAAAAGAGATTGGGGCGCGGAAAGCAAAGGGCGAGGATGCCAATGCGCTGATAACAGAAGTCAATGACATCAAGCAGCAGATGCCTCAGATGGAAAGCGAGGAAAGTATTCTTGCCGAGCAGCTGGACAGCTGGCTGATGGGTTTACCAAACCTGCTCGATGACGCTGTGCCAGCTGGCGATGACGAGAATGACAATGAGCTTGTGCGCTCGCATGGCTCAATCCCGACCTTTTCGTTTACTCCGCGCGATCATGTCGAGATTGGCGAGGGGCTCGGCCAAATGGATTTTGCCCTTGGCGCAAAGGTATCGGGAGCACGTTTTGTCGTTTTGCGGCATCAGCTTGCCAGACTGGAGCGCGCGCTAGCCGGTTTTATGCTTGACCTGCATACCAGTGAATTTGGCTATGTCGAGACGATCCCGCCCTACCTGGTCAACACGCAGACGATGACCGGCACCGGCCAGTTGCCGAAATTTGCCGAGGATTTGTACCGCGCTAATGACAAATGGCTAATTCCTACCGCCGAGGTGCCGCTGACCAATATTGTTGCTGGCGAAATCGTCGATGCCAAAACCCTGCCCTTGCGGCTGACAGCGCATACACCCTGTTTCCGATCCGAAGCCGGCTCAGCCGGGCGTGACACGCGTGGTATGATCCGCCAGCACCAATTTAGCAAGGTCGAGCTTGTCAGCATCACCACACCGATAGACTCTGCCGCCGAGCATGAGCGGATGACGGCCTGCGCCGAAGCCATTCTGCAGAAATTGGAACTACCCTATCGTGTTGTGAGGCTGTGTACCGGCGATACCGGCTTTTCTGCTCATCAAACCTATGACATCGAGGTTTGGCTGCCTGGGCAGAATGAGGGCAGGGGAATGTATCGCGAGATTTCATCTTGTTCGAATTGTGGGCCGTTTCAGGCGCGCCGCATGAAGGCGCGCTTTCGCGATGACAATGGTGAAGCCCATTTTGTGCATACATTGAATGGATCCGGCGTTGCCGTCGGCCGGGCAATGATTGCTGTGCTGGAAAATGGACAGCAGGGAGATGGTTCGGTTCGTCTGCCAGCTGTTTTGCATACCTATATGGGTAGTGAGCTGATAACTGCGGCCTGATGGAGTGACAGTTGCTCCCCTATTTTCTGGCGGTCCGTTGACCGTTTCTATTTTTGTTTTTTAGTGAACACTAGGACACCCCATGTCACCAGCAAAGTCGGTTGGCCGTATTCTTCTCTCCAATGATGATGGTTTTGATGCCATCGGCATTCAAATTCTAGCAGGTATTGCCCATCAGCTTAGCGATGATGTCTGGATTGCCGCGCCGATGGACAACAAATCAGGTGCGTCACGTGCCATCACCCTGCGCCGCGATATCATGGTGGAAACACGCGGCCCGCAGCAATTCGCTGTCGGTGGTACGCCAAGTGATTGTGTCATTCTGGCGCTTGAAAAGCTGATGGAACAAAAACCCGATCTTGTTCTTTCCGGGATCAATGCCGGAATGAATGTTGCTGATGACGTGCTTTATTCAGGGACAATCGCCGCAGCGATGGAGGCGACATTGCAAGGGGTGCCGGCAATCGCCTTGTCACAACGTAATGGCAGTATTGAACAAGATGATTTCGCCGCAGCGGCGGCACATGGCGAACATGTAATCCGTTACCTGTTGGATCATGGCTGGCCGGAACGCACGATTATGAATGTCAATTTTCCCTCCTGTGATGCCACTTTGGTTCAAGGCATCAAGCCGGCAAGTCTCGACAGGCACAAAATCGGCGATCAGATTGTCGCAGGTTCGGTGGCGAACAGCTACCGTCTGGGGCCAGTCGTCGCCAACCCCGAAGCGCGCGTCGGCAGTGACCGCGCCGTAATGGATGATGGCTGGATTGCGCTGACAGCGCTTGGCATGGATATTACCGCCTTTGACACGCAAGCCAACCTAACAACACGGGTCTTTGACGGCAAGGTTTGACCGGGCAAAAGTTCGGTGGCGTTGATTACCCTCTGGCATTATCATAAAAGTCACAACCAGAAGAAGCCGGATATGGAAGATTTCCAGAATCTGAAAGCACAATTGACGATGACTCTGCGGGGACTTGGGATCACTGACTCCTCAGTGCTGTCAGCAATGGAAAAGGTGCCGCGCGAGGATTTTGTGCCAGTAGCGCTGCGCCAACATGCCTATGAGAATGCCTCGCTACCGATCCCGATGGACCAGACCATTAGCCAGCCATATGTCATTGCCCGAATGACCAGCGCACTGAAGTTGACCGGGCGTGAGCGCATCCTGGAGATTGGCACCGGAAGCGGTTATCAGGCGTCAATCCTTACGTTTCTTTGCCGCCGCGTTTACACGGTAGAACGGCTGCACCCCCTGCTTGTTGAGGCTGAGAATAGAATCCGCGCCCTGCGTATTTCAAACATCACCTTCAGGCTTGGCGATGGATCACTTGGCTGGCCGGAAACAGCGCCGTTTGACCGTATCATCCTAACCTGCGGCTGCACGAAAATACCAGACGCCCTGTTATACCAACTGAAGATTGGAGGTATTATGGTGGCCCCGGTTGGTGACGGGCGTGATCAGCAGCTTGTGGTGATCACGCGGACAGAAAATGATTTTGCAAAAGACTATATTTTACCAGTAAGGTTTGTCCCAATGGTTGAGGATTGATGAATGTCAGGACGAGATAATCTTGGAACATATCTGTGTCGTCTTGTGGTTGCCGGATCACTGATCACGGTTGCGGGTTGTTCAAAACTGGACACAGACGCACTGGAAAAGACGCTGGCGCCCGTGGTCACTGCGCCGCAGCGCGAGGCCATCCTGCCGATACCGCCCGATGGTTATGTCACCGTAATGCGCGGCGAAACACTTTACACGATTGCCGCGCGGTATCAGGTTAGCCCACTTGCCGTCATCGAGGATAATCAGCTGGAAGCCCCGTTCATCATTGGCGCAGGCCAACAGCTGAAACTCACACCACCACGCTTTCACATGGTGTTTCCTGGCGACAGCAGCAGCTCAATTGCTGAGCGTTACGGAATCAGTGAGGAACAGCTCGCCACGGCAAATGGCAGCCGGATGCCAATAAAGCTGGTCATTGGCCAGCGGCTGATCCTGCCGGCAGAGCCTGATTTTGCCAGCCTTGGCAAGGCCCCGCAAAGCGAGACGCAAGCCGCCCAAAGCGAGGCAAAGGCAACAACGAACGCGCTGACAAAACCACTAAAGCAGTTCGTTGCGCCGGCAACAGGGGGGCCGTTCATGTGGCCGGTCGAGGGTGAGGTAATCTCCGAATTCGGCCCAGCGGCGCGCGGGGTGCATAATGACGGGGTTAATATTGCAGCAGTTGCCGGGGCCGATGTGCTGGCTTCGGCTGCCGGGACCGTTGCCTTTATCGGCCGCGAGATTAAATCCTTTGGCACTCTAGTTCTGGTCAAGCACAAGGATGGGGTGATCACCGCCTACGCGCATCTCGACAGCGTGCTGGTCAACGAGGGCGATCTTGTCGAGGGTGGACAGAAGATTGCCACGGTCGGCCAGACAGGCAAGGTGGACAAACCGCAGCTGCATTTCGAGATTCGTAAGGCTCGCCGACCAATCGACCCACGGACGCTAATCAGCTAGACCAACATCAGAGTGGCGTCTTTGTGCGCGCCGCAAGATTAAGGATGAACTGCCAGGCAACGCGGCCAGACCGGGCACCCCGTTCCATCGACCAGGCCAGCGCCTCAGCATGCAGATCAATGTCCGTAATGGGAATACCGAAATGCGCGACATACGCATCGACCATCTGGAAGAACACCTGCTGATCAAACGAGTGAAAGCCAATCCACAGACCAAATCTGTCAGATAGGGAGACGCTTTCCTCGACACCTTCGGATGGGTTGATCGCCGTTGAGCGTTCATTTTCGATCATCTGGCGCGGCATCAGATGCCGACGATTCGACGTGGCGTAGAAAATCACATTGTCCGGTCGCCCCTCAACCCCCCCATCAAGCGCCGCTTTCAGCGATTTGTATGTGCTTTCGCCATGTTCAAAGGCCAGATCATCGGAAAAGATAATGAAACGCCGGTTAATCTGGCCGAGAAACCCCATTAGGAAGGGCAGATCCTCGATATCCTCGCGGTGAATTTCGACCAGCCCGCAATCCATGCCCTCAGCACACAGAGCACCATGCACGGCTTTGACAAGCGATGATTTGCCAGTGCCGCGCGCACCCCAAAGCAGCGCATTATTGGCGCTAAGGCCAGTGGCAAAGGCGCGGCTGTTGCCAAGCAGCGCATCGCGTTGGTGGTCAATGCCGCAGAGGAGTGCCAGATCAATGCGGTTGACGCTGGCGATAGCTGCCAGATTGCGTCTGGCGGCTTCCCAGACATAGGCCTCAGCTCTGGGCAGCCTGCTGACATCCGGAGTAGGCGGAGACTGCCGCTCGAGCGCATCGGCAATGCGTGTCAATTGGGTCAGAAGGACGCTGTCTACACTGTGATCTTTCATGGCCAGACCTTACCAAGCCCACATCCAGCCTACAATATGCGTGGTGGCCTTTATTTCGGTAATTTTTGCCTTTATTGAGAGCATCGGTCATTGCCCCGGTGGGCAAGGGCGTCTATTGTGCAGGAGATTTTTCGAAACGCATGGAGTCGAACCAAAATGCTAATTTCCCCTGCTTTTGCACAATCTGGTGGCCTTGCAGAAGGCGGCTTTGGACTGTTGCCAATCATCTTTGTTATGGTGATTTTCTATTTCCTGCTGATCCGGCCCCAGCAAAAGCGCGCCAAACAGCACAAGGAAATGCTAGGAGCTTTACGGCGCGGCGACAAGATCGTCACCTCAGGTGGTCTGGTCGGAACCGTCGTCAAGGTAACCGACGACAGCGACACTGTTGATGTTGAGATTACCAAGGGTGTGAAGGTGCAGATCGTGCGCGCAATGGTGGCCGACGTTAAAGGCAAAACTGAACCGAAGAAATAGCTGGCACTGGTGGCTGCCGCATCGGCCCGGACCTTTTTGCCGACGCTAGGTGAGGTGACACACCAGCACCATGAAACGAAAGACCGCAAGTCATGCTGCAATTTGAGAGCTGGAAAAAGCTGCTGGTGCTATTCGTCATCGCGCTTGGTGTTGTATACGCGCTGCCGAATGTGCTGCCATCGGGTGAAGATCGCGACTCCGGCCTGTTGCCTGGCCAACAGATCAATCTCGGGCTTGATCTACAGGGAGGATCGCATCTGCTGATGCTGGTCGATATGGAGGTTGTGGAGACCGAGCGGTTGAATAGCCTCGGCGAGACCATCCGTCAGGAATTCCGCAACAGGAAAATCCGCTTCAGCAATCTAAGGGTTGAGGACCGTACCGTCAGTGTGAGCCTGCGCAGGGCCGATGACACCGATGCTGCCAAGTTGATTTTTGCCGAGCTTGGCCGTGGGTTGATCACCACCCGCGAGGGGCAAAATTACCGGATCTCGTTTGACGAGGCTGGCCTGACCGAGATGCGCAACCAGACGGTCGAGCAGTCGATGGAAATCATCCGCCGCCGGATTGATCCGGATGGCACGAAGGAGCCAATCATCCAGCGCCAGGGCAAGGACCGCGTGCTGGTGCAGCTTCCCGGCGTCGATGACCCGGAGACGATCAAGCGGCTGTTGGGACGCACGGCAAAGCTGACATTTCAATTAGTTGACACCAGCCTGACCGGCGCCGAGGCGATCACCCGGGGCCGCGTGCCACCGGGTAGCGTATTGCTGCCGGGCGACGGTGATGACAGCCAGAGCTATGTCGTCGAGAAACGGGTGATGGTCAGCGGCGAAATGCTGGATGGTGCAACTGCCAGTTTTGATCAGAACAACCGGCCGTCAGTGAGCTTTAACCTGAACGCCACCGGCGCGAAGAAATTTGGCCGCGTTACCGGCGCCAATATTGGTCGGCCTTTTGCCATCATTCTTGATGGTAAGGTTGTCTCGGCACCAACAATTCAGAGCCAGATTTTTGGCAGCGGCCAGATTACCGGCCAATTCACCGTCGCGGAAACCAATGAGCTGGCGCTGATCCTGCGCGCTGGCGCCCTGCCAGCGCCGCTGATCGTTCTCGAGGAGCGTTCCATTGGTCCGGGGCTTGGTGCTGACTCGGTGGTGGCTGGCAAGATAGCGGCACTTGTCGGGCTAGTGATGGTGATCATCTATATGCTGCTCAGCTATGGCCTGTTTGGGGCCCTTGCTGATGTGGCCCTGATGGTCAATATTATCCTCATTCTGGCGGCGCTGTCAGCGCTACAGGCGACGCTGACCCTGCCGGGAATTGCCGGCATCGTGCTGACGATGGGAATGGCGGTTGATGCCAATGTTCTTGTTTTCGAGCGTATCCGCGAGGAATTGCGCCGTGGCAGATCAGTGATGGCGGCCATTGATGGCGGCTATCAACGCGCCATTTCGACAATTGTTGACAGTAACCTGACAACATTGTTCGCAGCGCTGTTCTTGTATCTGTTTGGATCCGGTCCCATCAAGGGCTTTGCTGTGACTTTGGCAATTGGAATTTTGACGTCACTGTTTACCGCAGTGATGGTGACCCGGATGCTGATTGTCATCTGGCTGGAACGCAAGCGCCCCAGAGCGCTTGAGTTGTGAGGATTGAATGATGCGGCTGAAACTCGTTCCAAGCGAAACAACGATTGATTTCATGAAGCTGCGCCCCGCAGCGCTGGTGTTCTCGGCTATGCTAATGCTGGCCTCGCTCGGGTTGTTCCTGATTTCCGGGCTCAATCTCGGCATTGATTTCAAGGGCGGCATTCTGCTCGAGGCGCGCAGCACCTCGGGCCCGGCCGATGTGTCTGGTCTGCGTGGTGGTCTTGAACAACTCGAGCTAGGTGACATCAATCTGCAGGAATTTGGCACTGAGACAGATATTCTGATCCGAGTGCAGCGCCAGGAAGGCGACGAAAAGGCACAGATTGCGGCCATTGAGGCCATCACCCAGAGTCTTGGCAGCGACTATCAGGTACGGCGTACCGAGTTTGTCGGCCCCACGGTGGGTGCCGAACTTGCAGAAAAAGGCATGTTGGCGGTTGGCTGCGCCTTGCTGGCGATCATGCTGTATATCTGGTTCCGCTTTGAATGGCAGTTCTCGATTGCGGCGATTCTTGCGCTATCACATGATGTGATCACGACGATTGGCCTGTTTTCGCTAACTTCGTTTGAGTTCAATCTCGCAACGGTTGCCGCAATCCTGACGATTGCCGGTTATTCGATCAACGATACTGTTGTAGTCTTTGATCGGGTGCGAGAAAATCTGCGCCGTTACAAATCCTTTGAACAGCGCAACATTCTGAATAAATCGCTGAATGAAACCCTGTCACGCACGGTGATGACATCGGTGACGACCTTGCTGGCCTTGCTGGCGATCGTGGTGTTTGGCGGTGCGGTGCTGCGCGATTTTGCGCTGGCGATGATGTGGGGCGTGATTGTCGGCACCTATTCATCGGTGTTCGTCGCTGTTGGCATGTTGGCCAAATTTGACCTGAAACGCACCGAAGAAGATGAGGAAGAGGGCACCGCTGCGGAGCAGGACGGCACCTCCTGATCCGCCTGTGAGCGAAAACCAGATGGGCATTGAGATCAAGAATTTTGATGGCGATGGTGAGCTGCAGATCGTTCATGGATATGGCGATGGCGGCTTTCGTATCACAAACCAAAGCTATCAGGGTGATCTACTACTGCTGCCGCGTTTGACACGTAAATGGCGCTGCCCCGACCCAATCACGCTACGCTTTGCCAACCTTGAACCCCTGTTGGGCGAGACACCGCCACCGTTGTTCCTGCTTGGTACAGGACCAGCACCGCAGCAGCATTTGCCGGAGCTTACGGCTGATCTGAAAGTCAATGGGATCAATCTTGAGCTGATGTCGACGGCAGCCGCCTGCCGCACCTGGAACGTGCTGATGAGCGAGGGACGCAATGCCGCTGCCGTGCTCATCGCCGTCTGACAAATCCCGTTGAAGAGACGATGATGCAGAACTCCTGGCAGATTTTGCGAGACAATGACAAGCAGTTGGCACTGTGCTTACTGTTCGCGCCCAGCGCCGACCGTCAGCTTCTAGCCGATATCTTCTGTCTTGCCAATGAGCTGGAAAATGCCATCCGCATTCCAAGTGAGATCATGCTGGCTGCAATCCGACTGCAATGGTGGCATGACGCGCTTGCAGATATGACAGCACCGGCAGAGGTGCCGCTGATGCGCACATTGCGGGCACATATCGCCGCAGAGCGGATCAGCCGGGATGAACTGCTGCCGCTTGTAGCGCTCTGGCAAACGAGGATCACTGACAGCGAGGCCAGCGCTACCCCCTGTTTTGCTGGCTGCTGGCAGCTTGCGGCTAAAGTGACATGCGGTGCGGATTTTACCGCCATTGCGGGAAAGATCGCCCATCAATCCGGCAGGGACGAGGCCCAAAGGCCGAAAATCGATGGTGCTGACCTTGCCGCTCTGCGGCGTGGTGGCGGCGCGGCACGCTGGCTCTATCTCGCGGGATGTCTGGCAAAGCGGCACTCAGAAACCGAAAAACAAGGCGAGGATCCGCTGTTGATCTGGCGGCTGCTGTTCTGGCGGTTTGGGATTGGCGGCAGTTGAGCGCACTGGCTTCGCCTCAGGCGGCCCAATCTCCCGCCCAGCCACGGAATGACTCGAGTGCCCGCGCCGCATAGGCAAGTTTGCGGTCACGACCCTTCAGCTTGCGTTTGCCGGCAGGTGGTTGAATGTCGGGAAACAGGCCAAAATTGACATTCATCGGCTGGAAGCTGTCGGCCATGGCACCGCCGGTGATATGCGCCAGCAATGCCCCGTGCGCCGTGTCAATGGGAGGTGCCTGCCAGCATGTGCCATGCCGGTCATTGGCTGCCATGATTCCGGCAAGCATTCCAATTGCCGCAGATTCGATATAGCCCTCAACCCCGGTGATCTGTCCGGCAAAACGCAGCCCCGGCTGCGCTTTAAGCCGCAATTCGGCATCAAGCAGACGCGGTGCATTGATGAAAGTGTTGCGATGAAGCCCGCCAAGCCGGGCGAACTTCGCCGCGCCAAGCCCGGGGATTGACTTGAACACCCGTAACTGTTCACCATATCTGAGCTTTGTCTGAAACCCGACCATGTTATAGAGGGTACCAAGCGCGTTGTCCTGGCGCAGCTGGATCACTGCATGCGGGCGAGACCCGTCATGGGCATTGGTCAGCCCGACCGGCTTCATTGGCCCGAAACGCAGCGTCTCACGCCCACGCGAGGCCATCACCTCAATCGGCATGCAGCCATCAAAATAGGGGGTACTTTCTTCCCATTCCTTGAATGACATCGTCTCGCCGGTAAGCAGCGCGTCAATAAATCCCTCATATTGGTCGCGCGTCATCGGGCAGTTGATATAGTCCTTGCCATCACTGCCATCTGTCGATTTGTCATAGCGCGACTGGAACCAGGCAACATCCATATCAACGCTGTCAAAATGAACGATCGGGGCAATCGCGTCGAAGAACGCAAGGTCTTCCTCACCGCCAAGATCGCGGATCAACTCAGCCAGCGCCGGCGAGGTGAGGGGCCCAGTGGCAATGATCACATTGTCCCACTGGACGGGAATTTCGGTGATCTCCTCGCGGGCGACCGTCACCAGCGGATTGGCGGCCAGCAATTCACCGACATGCGCGGCAAAGCCATCACGGTCAACGGCAAGCGCACTGCCTGCCGGCACCTTGTGGACATCGGCAGCACGCATGATTAGCGACTTCATCTCGCGCATTTCCTGATGCAGGACGCCGACAGCGTTGCTGGTCGAATCATCCGAGCGAAACGAGTTTGAACAGACAAGCTCAGCCAGATTATCGGTATGATGTGCGTCGGTCATCCGTACCGGACGCATTTCATGCAGCACCACCGGCACATTGCGTGCGGCAATCTGAAAGGCCGCCTCGCTGCCGGCAAGGCCACCACCAATTACATGCACGGGCTTGTAGGGGGGGTCGCTCATCTCAGCCATCACCAATTACTTATTCCCAAAGATGCGCGCTAGATATTCACCCGTGTGCGAACCAGGCGTCGTCGCCACCGTCTCAGGCGTTCCCTCGGCAACGATCTGGCCACCGCCATCACCACCTTCCGGCCCCAGATCAATCACCCAGTCAGCCGTCTTAATCACATCCATATTATGTTCGATGACAATCACCGTATTACCCTGATCAACAAGCTCCTGCAAGACATCCAGAAGTTTCGCTATGTCATGGAAATGAAGGCCGGTTGTCGGCTCATCAAGGATGTAGATGGTGCGGCCAGTGGCCCGGCGCGACAGCTCCTTGGACAGTTTGACCCGCTGCGCCTCGCCGCCGGACAACGTTGTTGCCTGCTGGCCAATCCGGACATAGCCAAGACCAACGCGGAACATCGTCTCCAGCTTTTCACGGATGGAAGGCACAGCCTTGAAGAACTCGACACCTTCCTCGACGGTCATTTCCAGCACGTCGGCAATTGATTTGCCGCGGAAGGTGATTTCCAGCGTTTCCCGGTTATAGCGCCGGCCCTTGCAGCTGTCACAAGTGACGTAGACATCGGGCAGGAAATGCATCTCGATCTTAATCAGCCCGTCGCCCTGACAGGCCTCACAGCGCCCGCCCTTGACGTTAAAGGAAAAGCGGCCAGGCGCATAGCCGCGCGCCTTTGATTCGGGCAAGCCGGCAAACCATTCGCGGATCGGCGTAAAGGCACCAGTGTAGGTGGCCGGATTCGACCGAGGTGTGCGGCCAATTGGCGATTGGTCAATATCAACCACTTTGTCAAGCAACTCGGCACCAAGGATAGATTTATGCGGGGCCGGCATCTCGCGCGCCTTATGTAGTCGCCGTGCCAGCGACTTCCACAGCGTTTCGAGAACAAGCGTTGACTTACCGCCACCCGAAACACCCGTGACGCAGGTCAACACCCCAAGTGGAAAATCGACACTGACGGAGTGCAGATTGTTACCACTTGCCTCATTGACCCGGATGACGCGCCCCTTGACCGGCTTTCGCCGTTTCCCTGGAACGGCAATTTCGAGGGCACCTGAGAGATATTGTCCGGTCAGTGACTGCTCGTTCTGCAAAATCTGTTCAGGCGTTCCAGCAGCGACGACATGGCCGCCGTGAACGCCAGCCCCCGGACCCATATCGACAACATAATCGGCAAGCCGGATCGAATCCTCGTCATGTTCGACAACCAGCACCGTATTACCAAGATCACGCAACCGCACCAAGGTTGCCAACAGCCGGTCATTGTCGCGCTGGTGCAGGCCGATCGACGGTTCGTCAAGCACGTAGAGAACGCCGGTGAGGCCGGAGCCAATCTGCGAGGCAAGACGGATGCGCTGCGACTCGCCACCGGACAGGGTTCCCGAATTGCGCGCCATCGACAGGTAGTTCAGGCCGACATTAACCAAAAACCCAAGACGTTCATTGATCTCCTTCAGAATGCGGGCGGCAATTTCCGATTCCTGCCCCCGGAGTTTTTCACTCAGCCCGCTGAACCAGTCGCGGGCATCGCCAATCGATAGGCGTGCAACGTCAGAAATGTCTTTCATGTCGATCTTGACAGCAAGGGATTCGGCCTTCAGCCGCTTGCCGCCACAGCCATCACAGGGATGGTTGGCACGGAATTTCTCCATCTCCTCGCGCACCCAGGCCGAGTCCGTCTCGCGGTAGCGCCTTGCAAGGTTGGGCATGATGCCTTCAAAGGGCTTGGTCGTGCGATAGGACCGCAGCCCATCATCAAATTCCATGGTCACAGGCATTTTGCCGGAGCCATACAGAATGATTGATTTGGCGACATCATCAAGATCGCCAAAGGGCGTGTCGAGCGAAAACCCGAATTGCCGGGCGAGCGATTCCAATGTCTGGATGTAATAGCGTGAAGTACTCGACGACCAGGGTGCCAGTGCGCCACCGCGCAACGTCTGGCGCGTGTCGGGAACCACCAGCTGCTCATCAAAATGACTGCTAACCCCGAGCCCATCACATGAGGGGCAGGCGCCAAACGGATTGTTGAAGGAGAAAAGGCGCGGCTCAATCTCGTCAATTGTAAAGCCTGATTCCGGACAGGCAAAATTGGCCGAAAAAACCGTACGCTCGCCACTGTCGGCATTGTCGGCGAAGGCCAGCCCCTCGGTCAGACCAAGCGCCGTTTCCAGAGAGTCGGCAAGACGCGTTGACAGCTCGTCAGGATCACCCTTGATGACCAGCCGGTCAATGACGATATCGATATCATGCTTGCGTTTCTTGTCGAGCGCCGGGGTGTTATCAAGATCATACATCTCACCATCAATCCGCACCCGGCTGAAACCCTTGCGGTGAAATTCCGCTAGCTCCTTGCGATATTCACCCTTGCGGCCACGCACGATCGGTGCCAGCAGATAGATCCGCGTCCCATCCTCCATAGTCAGCAGGATATCAACCATCTGACTAACAGTCTGACTGCGAATCGGCAGACCTGTAGCCGGTGAATAGGGGATACCAATCCGCGCCCAGAGCAGGCGCATATAATCATAAATCTCGGTCACGGTGCCAACTGTTGACCGGGGGTTTCGTGATGTCGTCTTCTGCTCGATAGAAATCGCCGGCGACAGACCTTCGATCAGATCAACATCGGGTTTTTGCATCATTTCGAGAAACTGCCTGGCATATGCCGACAACGATTCAACATAGCGGCGCTGGCCCTCGGCATAGATGGTGTCAAAGGCAAGCGAGGATTTGCCGGAACCGGAAAGGCCGGTAAGCACTACAAGCCGGTCGCGCGGCAGGTCGATATTGACGTCGCTCAGATTGTGTTCACGCGCGCCACGAACGGCGATGACTCGCGGCTCAGCGCTGATTTCTACGTTATCCTGACGCGGCGGATGGATGGTGCCGGCAGCAGGCACACCAGCGGTGGACAGGCTCGCCTGGCCAGCAGAGGCTGGCGTTCTCTTCGTTTCGTTTGGCATGGAATGACTATAACCCAAAAATGAAAAAGACCACCAGCGTTTGTGCCGTGGCGGCGAAGAAATGATCTAACGGAATTAACTTGTCACATGTGTATTCACACGCGTATTCTAAAGGGCCAGTGAGATTTTTTAGTCTGATTTACCATATTTTTCGGATCCGCCCGCAAGGGACAACGCATCAGGGAGCAAATGCAACATGGCCGGTAGCGTAAACAAAGTCATTCTGGTTGGAAATCTGGGGCGCGATCCCGAAGTCAGATCAACCCAGGATGGCGCGAAGATCGTCAATCTGTCGATTGCCACATCGGAACGCTGGAAAGACAGGAACACCGGCGAACCACGCGAAAAGACCGAGTGGCACCGGGTGGTGATTTTCAATGAGAATCTGGGCCGGGTCGCCGAACAATATCTACGCAAGGGGTCCAATGTCTATGTTGAGGGCCAGCTGCAAACCCGTAAATGGACCGACCAGCAGGGCGTTGAGAAATACACCACCGAGGTCGTGCTGCAACGCTATCGTGGTGAAATGACGTTGCTCGGCAGCCGTGCCGACAGCGGCGCAAGCAGCAGCTATGGCGACGGTAGTTTCGCCGGGAGCCAGGGTGCTAGCATGGGCGATTCCGGTTCTGCGCCAACAGCGCCACCGCCAATGCGTAACACCAATGATCTTGACGACGATATTCCATTTTAAATCAATAGAATAAAGAAATCTGTGAAAGTGGTTTCGGAGATTTTCTCGGTTGCCACTTTTTTTTCGTCCATGGCAACTATATTTTGTGGTTTACCCCTCTTTCGTGGTATAAATCTTGTGTGAAGGCGCGTCTGCGTCGCAAGGTACCGCGAGATTATTTTGACTGATACAAAATCACCGAAAACTAGCCCTCTGACGCCGACAATCTCGATCTCCGACGAGATGCGCAAATCCTACCTCGATTACGCGATGAGCGTGATCGTCTCGCGGGCTTTGCCAGACGTACGCGATGGTCTGAAACCGGTTCATCGGCGCATCCTATTTGCGATGATGGAAGGTAATTACGACTGGTCGAAGCCGCCGCGCAAATCAGCGCGGATCGTCGGTGATGTCATGGGTAACTACCATCCGCATGGCGACAGCTCGATCTATGAGGCCATGGTCCGCATGGCACAGGATTTCTCGATGCGCCTGCCGCTTGTCGACGGGCAGGGCAATTTCGGCTCGATCGATGGCGATCCGGCAGCAGCGATGCGCTACACGGAGTCGCGGCTGGCCCGCGCCGCTGAGAGCCTGTTGCGCGACATCGACAAGGATACGGTCGAATTCACCCAGAATTATGACGAGACACAGCTCGAACCGACCGTTCTGCCAGCTGAATATCCAAATTTGCTCGTGAATGGCGCAAACGGCATCGCCGTCGGTATGGCAACCAATATTCCGCCGCACAATCCGGGTGAAGTGATTGCTGCCTGCGAGGCCTATGTCACCAACCCGCAGATCAGCACAGAAGAATTGACCGAGATCGTTCCCGGACCGGATTTTCCAACCGGGGCGCTGATCATGGGACGCCATGGCATCCGCGAGGCCTATGCAACCGGCCGCGGGTCAATCATCATGCGCGCCAGAGCCGAGGTCCATACAAACGCCAAGGACCGCGAATCAATCATCATTCATGAAATTCCCTATCAGGTGAACAAGGCGCAGCTGCTGGAGCGGATTGGCGAGATGGTCCGTGAGAAAGTGATTGAGGGCATTTCAGACATTCGGGATGAATCCGATCGCAACGGCATGCGCATAGTCATCGAAATCAAGCGCGATGCCTCGGGTGAGGTGATCCTGAACCAGCTTTACCGGCATTCACGCCTGCAGACGAGCTTCCCAGTGAATATGCTGGCGATGAATGGCGGCCGCCCAATCCAGATGGGTCTCAGGGACGTTATCTCAGCATTCTGCGAGTTTCGCCGCGATGTTGTCACGCGGCGCACAATTTATCTGCTCGGCAAGGCACGCGATCGCGCCCATGTTCTTGCCGGATTGATGGTGGCGCTGGCGTCGATCGACGAGATCATCGAGCTTATCAAGGCCGCGCCGGACACTGAAACCGCCCGCAATGAACTGTGTGGCCGCGGCTGGCCGGCGCGCGAGGTCGAGGCCTTTATCACGCTGATTGACGATCCGGGGCATGAGGTAGTTGACGGCCATTATAGCCTGTCGGAAACACAGGCGCGCGCTATCCTGGAACTGCGCCTGCAAAGGCTGACCGGCATGGAACGGGACAAGCTGGCCCATGAAACCCGAGAGCTGGCCGAACGGATTTCGGATTATCTGGATATTCTGGGGTCGGCAACGCGGGTTGATCAGGTTGTTCTTGAAGAACTGTCCGCCGCCCGTGCACGGCTAAGCGATCCGCGCCGCACTGAGATTTCGGACCAGCTGGCCGACCAGGATGATGAGGATCTGATCCAGCAGGAGGATATGGTCGTAACCGTCAGCCATCGTGGCTATATCAAGCGCGTGCCGCTTTCTGTCTACCGGGCGCAACGCCGGGGTGGCAAGGGCCGGGCCGGGATGAAAACTCGGGATGAGGATTTCGTCACTAGCCTGTTTGTCGCCAATACGCACACGCCCATCCTGTTTTTCACCTCAAAGGGCATGGTCTATCAGCTGAAATGCTACAAGCTGCCGGAGGCCGCGCCACAATCGCTTGGCAAGGCGATGGTAAATCTGCTGCCAATCGAGACGGATGAAACGATCAACACTGTCATGCCAATGCCGGGTGATGAGAGCAGCTGGAGCAGCCTGAATGTAATGTTCAGCACCGCGTCGGGCAATGTCCGGCGGAACCATCTGAGCGATTTCACAAATATCAAGCGCAATGGCAAGATCGCCATGAAGCTGGGTGAGGGGGATGAGCTTGTCGGCGTGCAGCCCTGCAATGATGATGATGACGTGCTGATGGCAACACGCAGTGGCAAGGCAATCCGCTTTGCGGCATCCGCCGTGCGCGTGTTCCGCGGCCGTGACAGCACCGGTGTGCGCGGCATCAAGCTGCTTGGTGATGATCAGGTCGTTTCCATGTCGGTGATCGCTGACCCGGAGCAGGAATTCATCCTGTCCGTTACCGAAAACGGCTATGGCAAACGCACACCTGTCAGCGATTACCGTGTCACCGGCCGCGGAGGTCAGGGCGTTGCCAACATCGAGATATCGGAACGTAACGGCAAGGTTATGGCCAGTTTTGCCGTTGTTGAGCAGGATCAACTGATGCTAGTTACCAACGAGGGGCAGATCATCCGGATCCGCGTGCATGGCGGTGAAGGAGACTCAATCCGCATTGCAAGCCGCAAGACGTTGGGGGTTCGGCTGTTCGATGTTGCCGACAATGCCACCGAAAAGGTCGTATCTGCCGGCATCGTCCGCGAGACAGATGATGACGAGGCTGAAGAGAAGCAGGACGCCGATGCGGCGCCAGATGGTGCAACAACCGAGGCACAAACTGTCACTGCGCCGGGAGAGATAGCCGAAAGCGACATAACGCCAGCCAATGATGATCCTGCCGTTGACCCTGATGATGGTGAGGGTGAATGATGAGCAGGCGCATCGTCATTTATCCCGGGACATTCGATCCATTAACCTTTGGCCATATCGATATCATTGAACGCGCGGCAAGGCTGGGCGAAGAACTGGTTGTCGCGGTGGCAGAGAATGCCGGCAAAGGGCCACTGCTCGATGTCGAGGAGCGCACAAGCCTGACGCGGGCCGAAACCCAACGTCTGTTGGATGAAGGCCGTGTTACGGTGCCGATCCGTGTCAAACCCTTTTCCTCACTGCTGACCGATTTTGCCCGTGAGGAGAGGGCGTCAATCATCGTGCGCGGTCTGCGCGCTGTCAGCGATTTCGAGATCGAATTCCAGATGGCAAGCATAAACAAGCGTTTGCATGGCGAACTTGAGACCGTATTCCTGATGGCAGCCGAGCACCAGCATTTCGTTGCGTCGCGTTTCGTCAAGGAAGTGGGGCGTTTTGGTGGTGACATTTCGAGTTTTGTCCCGAAAGCCGTAGCCGAGATTCTGACGGCCAAGCTGGGCAAGTACTAGCCGGTTTGCGTCCCTCAGGCAAAAACCACCAATGCCCCTGTTTCTGGCATGTTTTTCGCCCGACAGTGACTCAACTCACTTCTATATAAAGAGCATTTATACGCCAGTTCCCGGAAGGTGATGAGCCCATCATACAGAGCGAAGGCACGTAGCTCAGTTGGTAGAGCAAGTGACTTTTAATCACGCTGGTACTTCCAACGCTTTTCTAAGTCACTGGGCAAGTGACAAAAGTACACGATGACAAAAGTCTTTTTACAATCGTAAGGAGACTTAAGCTATGGATCAGTTCGATCTTTTCAACGCCTAAGATAATTCAACAGTAATCCACGATGTCGACGATGCCCCAGCTCTTGCCATAGAGCCAAGCCCCGTTGTTGCCGACACTGACACTCACACCGTCTGGTCATTTGCTGTCCAGGAGCAAAGACGAGTTTGGCCTGGAACAGAGCAGCATCGTAAGCGCAGACTCAGTCAGCTAGAGCGTTTCGTCAGTTTCGACGATTTTGATATCAAACCAATTACTGACTACTTGCCCAAAGACATCCATCGGTTTACCGATGAACTAGAGTGTGAGGGCCTTAAGAAAACTTCGATCATTCGTTACTTGGCCACGATATCATCTGTGTTCAAACACGCTGTAGACGAAGAGGTTATCGACCACGCGCCAAAACTCAAGTTTCAAAAAGAGGCTAAGGTGCAGCCTCGGTTTTTTACCGACAAGGAAATCGAAGATGCACTTTCGTTTTTTTACGACCGTGGTGACTGGTGGATGGCTGATATGTTTTTTTTTCGGCGTCAAAACAGGTATGAGACGTGGTGAGATCATTGGCTTAGGTGACGGTCGAGCAGCACTTACACCAGATGAAAAGTGGGTATTTTTACCAAGCGTACTGACGAAAACCAGTGAAGACCGCTATGTGCCAGTGGGCACGGATGAATTGCGAGACGCAATCAAACGCCTGATCGATGGTCTAGCCGCTGTTTACAGCCACCGTACTTTCTATCGTCGCTGGGGGTTGCTAAAGCGTGAGATTGCCCGTCTAGATGACCGCTTTATGTTCCACACTACGCGCCACACAGCCGCGACACGCATGGCTAACGACCTCCGTGTACCGACAAGCATTATTCAGAAAATGCTCGGTCATGCCACGATCCAGACGACACAAAAATATGTCCACGCTAAAGACGATGCGATGCTGGAAATTGCTGGCCGTATGTAAAACAAATAATCGACCAAAAGGGTCACCGATATCTTCGGTGGCCCTTTTTTTTCGAGCATAGAGACACCACCTCGTTCGGATGGAGATGATCGGTGTTTATGAAACGGAGTGCAGCTATGACGCCAAAACTGATGAGTTACAACACGGATGACTTCCAATCGAAAGCGCATATGGAAATGTTCATCGCCGAGATTGAAAAGAATGTCGACGCCATGGGCGACCAAATGCGTGACGCGGGTCTTTTGTCATTTACCGTTACCCAAGTTTGGAACAAGCAGGGCAAGTTTCGAATTGGCACTTACTGGGCTTATCGTGACGAAAAGGCCTTTATCGACTGCCAGAAAATTTTGAGCGGTGTCCCCGAAGATGAAGACAACCCTGCAATCAGCAATGCCGACCGTGGTGTGGTAAGGCTGCAATGGCTGGCAGATGGCTGAAGAGCTGCTTTCTGACATAGGCTTATTGTGGTTGACCACGTTCCTAATGTGGATACGCACCTTCCTTGTCGTCATAATTGTAATGGTGTCGGCTGCTCTGGTGTATTTGAGTTACAAAGCAAAACGGCCAGCGATGGGACAAGATGGCTGACAAACAAGAAAAAGAACAGTCCTGCAAGCAACCGATGTTGCAGCCCCGCTGTCCATGCTGTGGGCAGCTAGAAGCTATAGTCTGGGTTCACGGTCACGGCCAATGCGCCCATTGCAAGATGAATGTGATGCCTTGTTGCGATGGCGCACAAGTGGAACACTAACCTTAATAACGGAGCAAGTAATGGCTGAATTAAACGCACACTCTGACCGCATGGTCCTGATTATTAGCTGCAAGGCTAAAAACGCCAGTGATTTCAAAGCTTGGTCTAAAGATAGGGCGTCAAAATATGTCCACGACCTCAACGAGGAAAACACTATCAGTTACGAATGGCACATTTCTGATGACGGAACTGAAGCCACTCTTATAGAGACTTATGTAGACAGCGACAGCATGATGGTACGCCTTGGAAACCACGCTGCCAGCCCAATTGCAGCTGAAGTTGCGGAGCAAGTCGAAATAACTGGTGTTCTATGTTTAGGTAATGCCAAGCAAGATGCCATAGATGCTTTGTCCGCTTGGGGCGCAACCTTTCACGCACACCATGCTGGCTTTCACAAAAGCAACTAATTCGATACACTAAGCCCACACGACTTCCTGGCGGCGCATCATTAGCCGGACAAGCAGCTTTGGCTGGAGCGGGTAGGGGCATCGATGCTCTGACGGGCCGCAGAAGCCGTGTAGCTCGCTTCCTAAGGCAAAACCTCAATCAACCTGGCATTGAGCAGGACAACCTGCCATCACTTCGCCAAGCAGCAATAGATGACGCCAACCAGGCCGAACAGGAACGCCTAGCCGCTGAACAGCAAGCTCAGCTGGAGCAGGCTCAAAGAGAGCAGCTCAACAGAAACCTTGCGCAGCATAATGCACCTCCGCAGCCCGACAGTCCACAAGGCCGCCTAGAAGCGGCAACTGGCCTTGATCGCAATGGTGCAGCTCGCATCATACGGATGATCGAAAATACCGAGCTTGGTAATGACCCTGTCCTCAAACGGGCGATCCAGTCATATCGCAAGAATGTCGATACTGGTGGCTACGTTACCGATCTGACACCGCTCATTCGCGCAATCAAAGCAATGCAGGACAGTGATCCTCGTATTGATGAGCTGCGTGTCCGTCCACGCGACGACAATGCAGCAGTAGCGCAGCAGCAGCTCGATGCTCGCATAGAGCAGGGCAAGCGTGACAATCAACGCTTCAACGATGAACTGACAAAGGCTCTCAACGCTGACAAGACTGTCGATGCACAGTCGAAAGCTGTTGGCGCGGCTGCCCTGGGCAAGCTCAGGCTTGATCTAGGTCGTAACCCGCTTAGCGCAGCTCAAGCAATCCTCGAGGACGCAGTAAGAAGGGCAAAGAACCCAACTGCAATCGAGCAATACGTTGCACCATACGTTCAGCGGGTGGCGCAGCAGCAGCAAGTCGAGTCCGAAAACGAGACTGTTGTTGCAGACCAAGCCTCGATCGATATGGGCAACATGTTCGAGGGCGTGAATGACCCTATGAGGGTTTCAACTCGCGTACCAACAGCAGCGAACCGGTTCGAAGATCCGTTAAGTGAGGATCTGCAGGTCGATATGGCCGCAATACGCGCTGCACCTGGTAAACAGCCCCTAATCCGCAAGATGCTGAAGCGTCTGAACGGCTACGAAGGCCAGAAAGGCTGGCGTCGTGATAATAAAGGGCGACCAGCTGACCAGCATTTCAAGGATTTCGTTAAATCCAACCTGCTTTATCTCTACAACTCGGTTTCACCAGAATATAGAGACAGGGCAAAGCATTGGTACGTCGGTGCAAACAGGCTTTCCCAGGAAGCAACTGACCGGTTTGGTCTCGAGCTGCCCCAAGTAGCTGGTGTCATGGCGGCATTGTCTCCGCAACAAGACTGGCATTAGAATTATGATATTGGTATCAGAGTTATAGACACATTCCTTAATAGACAGAATGAAGTCTTTACAACTGAGATGGAGAACAAGTTTCTCGAGATGATCGAGAACCAGCCTAATCCAAACCAACGAGCGACGCTGCAGAAACGGCTGGAGTTCATTCGAGGCAAGCAGCTCAGCGAGCTAGATCCTGCAGAAGCAGCGATATTCGTGCGCTTCTATGATGAGGTAAACAACCCTGAAGGTAAGAAACACAGGGTGATTGCCCCAGAAGGCACGCTAGAAGGCTACGTCGAAAACAAAGATGGCAGCCTAGGCAGCACAGAATGAACGCTTTTGGTGACATCACCAAGGCGATCAAAATGATCCAGGATGGCAGCCGCGAGAATATCTCAACAAACCTCGGTAACCGTCACAAGGTACGGAGCTTCTACAACAACATACTCAATCCGATGTCAGACCGTGGTGATGTCACAATTGACACTCACGCTGTAGCAGCTGGACTATTACAGCCCCTGGGCGGCTCAGCTCCAGAGGTGTCTCATAACCTTGGCACAGCTGGCGATACATCAGCCATCACAGGCGTGATGGGTTCATACGGCATCTATGCTGATGCCTACAGGGAAGCTGCAGCTGAGGCCGGTATCCTACCTCGAGAAATGCAGTCAAGCACATCGGAAGCAGTTCGTGGATTGTTCGGTAATTTCAAGAACCCAAAGAACAATAAACGGGTCAAGGATATATGGAAAAAGTACGACAAAGGCACTATATCTTTAGAGGATGCCAGAGGAGAAATAAATGCAATCGCAGGGGGTATTGAGCGAGCAGCCTGGGAGCGACCAGATGCTCCAGGAGGCACTTCAGGACGAGGTGGTTCGCAATCTGCTGAAGTACGGGGATCAAGTGACCCAGGAGGCGTACTTAGCCTTGGCATATCCGGAGGAGAACCTGGAACAGTCACCCGAGATAGCCGTCGGCCTACCTTCGTTCTTCCACCATCTCAGCAAAACCGAAACGTCGCCGAAGACACCCCTCTCGGCGCAGCTATTCGAGAAACACTCGGTCCGGACTATGGATTCGCCCCAAACAGTCGAATTAGCGGGTCTCGACCAGCTACTCCCACAGAAGTAGAAGAACAGCTTCGTATTGTCGAAAAACTGGTTTCTGAGGGTAAAACCATAAAAATTGGTAAAGAAGGCGGTGCGTTCGAAAACGGCATCCGCTCACTCCAAGCAATCAAACGCATTGCAGAAGCGATGAACGTCTCTTTCGTTCTAGCCGATAGCATGGCTGAGATGAACCGCCTGAAGGGCAACGCTGGTGGTAGTGATACCATGCTCGGTTTCTACCGGAGGGTAGGCGCACGGGCTACACCGTTGGATCAAATCAATCCGCAAGACAACCTAATAGCCGTTTTACGACCAGGTGCAAAAACTTCGCTTGGGATGAAAATGACGCTTGCGGAGTCGACCTTTACAGCCGCCCACGAGCTGGGCCATGCGTTATCAGGATCGGCACTCAATAGAAATGCGCCAGATGATGCAATCGGCAATATAAGAAAGCTCAAGACTGGCAAACGGACAACAGATAATCGTCATATTACCTACGACAACAGTTTCGAAGGCGAGATCGCAAAAATCATCAAGAAGAAATTTACAAAAAACCCTGGAACTATTGTCGAAATGCTCGACGAGCTGGTGAATTTACAGCGCACAGGCGTCATGTCAGTCATAGAGGGTAGCCCAGTAGGGGTGCGCGAAGGCTACATCGATATGTTCAACATGCTCGATGCACAGAGCAAGGCAGCTGGTATGACCCCAGCAAGAGCAGCTGAGTTTGTTAGAACCAAGCCTCAAGCCAAACAAATGCTCAAAGAAAGTGCAGACAAGTATGAAGATTACACACAAAGGGCAGCTGAGTTAGCTGCTGATTTGGTCGGCGTCTACATTATCGATCCGCAGTTTATGAAAGAAGTCGCACCAAAGTCTGCACAGTTTGCGAGGGTATTCCTCAACAATTCGGATCTAGGTCGGCTTGTTACATTCTTCTCAGCTCCGTTTACGGCCATCCTGGCGGCCATCATGGCAAACATGATGGTGGCAGAAGTCGAGGAGGAGGAACAGCGTGGCATCCTATCACTCGGACAAGGAGCATTGACCGCTTAACGGCTAACACTTAGCTGGCAAAGCGACGCCGTCCTTGTTTTCATAGAATTGGACCATCGTAAGGTCAGAAAACCAATCGCCATCGGTATTGATCCTGCTCCCAACTACAAACTTATACCCGTCTACACAGATGGTTCTCAGCTTGTAGTTACCCTTCATACTATCCTGGTCTAATGTCCGCGCTTTAGCCCAAGCTGATTGGCTCAAAAGCGTAAGTATTATGGCGGCGAATAACAGGCGCATGACAATCTCCTCAAAACATTATTTCGAACAACAGAAACGAGAATGACACAACGTAAAACTCGCGCCAAGTCGCCCTCTAAAGTTGGGCAAGGCGCAGCTCCTCACAAAGCACCCAAACAAAATTACTTCTCGACCCTCATGTCTACACCCGAGGGTCGGGAACTCAGACGACAGTGGTCAACCAAACCACGCAAGAACCCAGGCCGCCCAAAAGGCGTCCCAGACGGATATCGCAAGTCTCAGATCGAACCCATTAGGGCTGAGGCCAAAAAGGAAGCAAAACAACTGGTGAGTATAATGGCAGACAAATTTAACATTGAGGACGACTACGCAAAACAGGCTCTCGAAGCCGCCGTCGAAATCGTCCAAGTACCTGGCGAGACCAGAGAACGCCTGTGGCGGCTCGAGGCCATGATGATGGCTTCGACACTGACGATAGTCGCAGCAGCCGTTGGACTTTTCATGAAATGACTTCGGAAAACTAAAATGTTCCGCATTTGGCGTGGAGTAAAATGCCATACTTAGATTCTAATTGGGAGGCAATCAGGTTTGGGTATTCGAAATAGAGTATGCGAGTGCCTTGAGTAACATGTGTCGCTGGGATAATCGCCTGCCACATCTGATCGTTTTGGTATTCAGTAACGCTGTAGTCATTTACTAACCCTGTAAAATTGAACAGCTTAGCGCCTTCAATTTGGACAACTCTACCATTTACGAGATCGCCGCTAATTTTCATGGTGAATCTTTTATGGCTGTAGATGGAATGCCCGCTTTTATTCACCCCAACCATAGTCTTCGGCACACAGTAGAAGACTGTTGCCGCTAATACCGACTGGCAGGTGGCTACAAGCATCGCAATTGTGAAACACGCTATTTTTCTCATAAATATCCTCCAATCTTGAAAGATTACCAAAAATGACACAACTCGTCTTTGCCCTCGTGGTAACTGCAGGAGCGAATACGATATCAGTCGAACACTGGTCTGGCATCGAGACTTGCCTGTACTACGCGAGGAAACTCAATTCCCAACACGTCACACACTACAACCACACCCACACACCTGACGATAAAGAGATACACGCGCAGTGTATTCCCGTCCGTGTGAACCCCGACCTCGTCGAAATCTTTGATCACTAGGAGCTGCCAATGTTAGCTGAGCTGGCTGCAGCCAATGCTGCGTTCGGAATAATCAAGACAACCCTCAGCAACTCAGGTGACATCCTCAAAGCCGGTAAGGCCATCTCAGACTTCGTAACCGCTAAGGATGCCCTGCAAAACAAGGCGAACAAGAAAAAGAACAGCTTTTGGTCGAAGGTCGCTGGAAAAGACAGCGACGACCTCGAGGAGTTCATGGCCCTGGAGCAGATCAAGCAGAACGAGCAGCAGCTCAAAGAAGCGATGATCTACGTCGGTCGCGCTGGTCTCTGGCACGACTACGTTAAGTTTTGCGCCAAGGCTCGACAGGACAGAGCCGAAGCAGCAAAGGAACGCCAGAAGGCTAAGGATCAGCTGAAGGAAAACATCTTGATGGCACTGGCTTGGACAGCTGGCCTGGTGGCCGCTGCAGGAGCTGTATTCCTACTGTCACTGATTTTGAAGAAGGCCGCAGGTGGATGAGGTTAGGGCCACTCATGGCGCGGAGGAGTTCGCCTGAGTGGCAAACCGAAAGTGCCTTTTATTCCCGCATCAATGAAGGGTTAATTTTTATCTACCGTGCTGCAAAATTTGCATCGTTATACATGTAGGGAGACAACATTGATCAACCTACTAATTCCAGCAGTCACCGAGCTTGCCTCGGGTTTCCTGAGCAACAGGAAAGAGAAGGCTGCTGCCAAACAGAAACTGGCTGTCGCCAAGATCGAAGCCCAGGTCACCAAGGTTCAGTCAGACGCTGGCTGGGAAGAGAAGGCAATCGACAGCTCGGCAAACAGCCTCAAAGACGAAGCCTGGACCATATGCTTCATCGTGATCATCGTCGCTTGCATGATCCCCGATGCCCAGCCGTAAATAAAAGACGGCTTCCGTGTCCTCAAGGAAGACTGTCCTGAGTGGCTGTCGTGGGGCATCTTAGCGTCGATCGCCGCGAGCTTCGGTTTGAAGAGTATAGGGCAGTTTAAGAAATGAATATTAACTTCGATAAATGTATGTCGCTGCTCCTCGAGCATGAAGGTGGTTTCGTAGACCACCCAGATGACCCAGGTGGGATAACGAACCTCGGGATCACTAAGAAAACTTATGATAGTTTTTACGGTTCTGACATTGACGAGGAGGGGATGCGGAAGCTAACGAAGTCTGATGTCGAACCGATTTACTGGAAAGACTACTGGCTAGCTAACAAGTGCCAGGAGCTGCCCTCCGGTGTCGACTGGATGGTAATGGATTGGGGAGTTAACTCTGGGCCAGCTCGAGCTGCAAAGGCACTACAAAGAGCTGTAGGAGCGTTTGAAGATGGTTCAATCGGACCCAAAACCCTTGAGGCCGTAGAGGCGTCAAATCGTGTCGATATCATCGAAGCGATGGCTAACGAACGGGAGGTTTTCTATCGGTCGTTAGCACACTTCGATACCTTTGGGCGAGGGTGGTTACGACGCAACGATGAAACGATGGAACAAGCTCTTAACATGTCCTGAAAAACTAGTCACAGGGCCAAAAAACAGGGGTAAAAACTAGTCACTTGCCTTTTTCAACGGGGCATAAGATATCACACGAAAACTCACGAAAATAAAGTGTATACAAAGGGTTTTAACGCTGGACAGGGAATCGCTGAATCACTATATAAAGGTCAAGTGACTTTCTCGATTACAGGGTCACTTGACTACATCGGTAGACAAATGTGGGCGCGTAGCTCAGTTGGTAGAGCAAGTGACTTTTAATCACTGGGTCACAGGTTCGAATCCTGTCGCGCTCACCATCCTCCTATTTGTTGAAACCTTTATCCTACAACAAATAGGAGGATGGACTTATGGTTTCTGGTCGCCAGTGTTGGACAATGTTGGACACCCCACACCGGAATTTCCGTTGTACACCGGAAAAACCGTTCATTTCGCCGGAAATTAAAGACGCCCTGCAGGTTCTATTTTATTGGAAAACACACCGACAAAACTTTTCTAGATTCGTCCAAATCAACACGTTTTCATAAGATAATTTGACAATTTCACGCTGTATCGCGCTTACCAAGTCAGACGCTTGAAACCATCGTATTTAACGTCTTTTTTATTTCCAGATCGGCAACGTCGCTAACGCATGTAACAAAAACATATTTTCTAGACCCCCTAATGCCAGGCCCGTTTTATCAAAAAGCGCGACGGTTGGTTTCGCCGCCCCGGTGGCCGTCAAATCGCTGGCTTTTTTATGCCAACCTGCGAAGATAATGCAGCGCAGTGAGAAAAAATAAGCACTATCGAAAGACGACAGATTGATATGCGATTAATATCCATGCGGGTCGCGATCAATAGGCCCAGAGACTTAGGAGTAACAAATAATGTTCCACATAAACATAAAAGCGATCCTATTTGGGATTGCAGCAATTTTTGCGAGCGCCAGCAGCTACGCTACGACCAATGTCCAGTTCGCCTTGGACTGGAAGTTTGAGGGCCCCTCGGCGCCTTACTTCCTTGCCATTGACAACGGCCACTTCTCCGCCGCTGGTCTTGAGGTCGAAATCTCACCTGGAAAAGGATCTCTCGACGCCATTCCAAAGGTAGCAACGGGCGCCTTTCCTATCGGGTTTGCCGACATCAATTCCCTGATCAAATTCCTTGACCAAAACCCCGGCGCGCCTGTGACGGCGGTGATGATGGTTTATGACAAGCCACCATTCGCGGTGGTCGGGCGCAAGTCGCTTGGCATCAGCGGTCCTAGCGATCTTGAAGGATCGGTCCTCGGCGCACCACCACCCGACGGGGCCTGGGCACAATTCCCATCCTTCGCAAAGGCCAACAACATCGACATCGACAAGATCAAGGTCGAGCCGTTAGGTTTCCCGACCCGCGAGCCGATGCTTGCCGAGGGCAAGGTCGATTCCGTCACCGGCTTCTCGTTTTCGTCCTACCTGAACCTAGTGCGTCTGGGTGTGCCAGAAAATGACATCTCTACTATTCTGATGGCCGACCACGGTCTGAAGCTCTACGGCAATGCTGTGATTGTCAACACCGAGTATGCCGCAGCCAACGAAGCCACAGTGAGGGCATTCCTTGCAGCGGTTGCTGCAGGTTGGAAGGACGCCATAGCCAATCCCTCTGCCGCGGCGGCTGCTCTGGTGAAGCGGAACCCGGCGGCCGACGCAGCTCTTGAAGAGCGGCGCCTGAAGCTTGCCATCGACGCCAATGTGCTGACTGACTATGTGAAAACTAACGGCATGGGCGGGATCGATACAGCGCGATTTGCTGCTGCTATCGACCAGCTGAGCGAGACTTATGAATACAAGGCCGTGCCAAATGCTGCCTTGTACTTCACAGACACTTATTTGCCGTCCGGCAGATTCAAATTGAACTAGAACATCGCATACATGCAGCCCAGTAACCTGGGCTGCATTCCACATATTGGCAGCATAAATGAATATATTGAACGACAACGACCTAATCGTCATCGACGGGGTTTCGCACACCTTCAACACCAATTCCGGGAATCTCCCAGTGCTGGACAGGCTGAGTCTCAGCGTGCCTGAAAACGGTTTCAGTGCCATCGTCGGTCCGTCTGGGTGCGGAAAGTCCACCGTTACGAGGCTTGTTGCCGGGCTTCTGAAGCCCGACGAGGGGAGTGTCTGGCTCCAGGGTGAGGAGGTAACCTCGCCGCGCTCGACCGTTGGCATGGCTTTCCAGAATCCAGTCCTGCTGGAATGGCGCAGCATCATCAAGAACGTGTTACTGCCGCTGGAGATCGTGCCGAATGATCTCAGTGCGTCAGACCGCGAATCCCGTGCCAACGACTTGTTGAAACTTGTCGGGCTATCGGGCTTCGAGGACAAACGGCCATCTGAACTGTCAGGTGGGATGCGCCAGAGGGCCTCGCTATGTCGTGCGCTGGTCCACAGGCCGGAAGTTCTGATCCTTGACGAGCCTTTCGGCGCCCTTGATGCGTTCACGCGCGAGGACCTGTGGTTGACCATGCATCGACTTCGAGAGGAAGAGCCGTTCACCGGCGTGTTGATTACGCACGATTTGCGCGAGGCCATCTTCCTTGCCGACCAGGTTATCGTTCTGTCTGGCCGGCCAGCGACGGTGCAGTACATTCAGTCCATGCCGCAGCAAGGGCCGCGATCCCTAGACCAGCTTTATAAACCGGAAGCTAACGAGATGCTGAACATCCTAAGGGAACAGATCAGGATTGCCCGCAAGGGTGAGGAGCCTGCGGCATGAGACAGGTATTCGTCCCCATCCTCGCGATGATTATCTTCCTTTTGTTCTGGGAGGGACTGGTGTGGGTCAATGACTGGCCGAACTACAAGATGGCGTCACCAAGCGATCTCTGGCCGGCTTTCTGGCGGTTCAAGGGACTTTTTCTTACCTTCGGCTGGGAAACATTGTGGCGAACGGTAGTCGGTCTGCTGATCGCCATCGCCGTAGGTGTGTTGTTTGGCATGGTGATGGGTTTCTCGAAGGTCATGCGTGAAGGCCTCTATCCACTGCTGGTAGGTTTCAACGCTATTCCCAAGGCCACGGTAGTGCCAATCGTGGCACTGATGTTTGTCGGCCAGCATGATCTGAACACGGTCTTAATCGCCTTTATGATCTCGTTCTTTCCGATCGCCGTTTCGGTCTCAATTGGTCTGTCGACGCTGGAGCCCGAATACCGTGATATTCTGCGTTCCCTCGGCGCATCGCAATTGACGATTTTCTGGAAGATAGCCTTGCCGAAGACACTGCCTGAATTCTTTGGGGCCCTGAAAGTGGCGGTAACACTTGCCTTCATCGGCACCAACCTCATGGAGATCGTTTCACCCCACGGTCGAGGTCTTGGTGCACTTTTCGACAGTGGCAAAACAAATGCAGACTATCCGCTTATGTTTGCCGTCCTGATCGCGCTGGCGGTTCTTGGTATCGCACTTTACTACGTCGTGGTAGTTCTTGAAAAAATATTCGCTGGCTGGGCTGAAAGATCAACCGACTAGGACGGCCCCCCCGGTTGGCCATACCAATGGCTATGGCATGCGGTTGTCGCACCTGTTCCTGTAATTTTATTTGCCGAGTCCAGACGTCTTTTATCCGTCGATTTCTGCCACAGCAAAGTATCTTTTGCGGTTTGCACGACCGCCTGCTGCGAAACATGCAACCATAAAAGGGAATAAATGTTCGTTCAAGGTACTTGCGTTTGACCCAAAAGGTTGCCGGTGCGGCTTTTGGCAATTTTCGTCATGGCGATTGAGCAGTGAGCATATATCAAGATCCTAGCCGATTTTAACGCGATACCCATTTGTACTTATTGGACGAGCAGGATCGAGTGACAGTCCATTGCGTCCTCAAGCTTATGGATCCAAACATGGGGCTTATTTACTAACCGGAAAACACACCGGGAGCAGGCTAGTTGATTCACCCTACATACATTGCTTTTATTGGAAAAATCGTGAACATTACAATGTCTCGCGCTCACCACCTGATTGTCAGGGTATAACAGCCCCCGGCCTTGCGGCGGGGGGGCTTTTACGTTCAGCCCGCTCCAAAGGGAGGGAAAAGAGCTAAACCTGAACGCTCACATCCTGTCTATTGAGCGCCACCACACCGCCGTCTGGCCGGTGAGCGCGCAAAGAACTCAACAATATGCATCATCTGAAATATCACCATATGCAGTCTGTCGCCACCCATGTGAGCGAGGGAAACATGGCGGGTGCGGCTGTTATAACTCATGTCACGGAAGAAACTTACTTTGATGTCAGGCAATGCTTGATCCTCCTGAGTGCTAAAAAACCATGCTCTACAAGGTCACCATGACCTTTCAATGTTCTGATAAATTTAATTAAGAGGATAATTTATTGAAAAATTATAAATCAAAATTCATACTAGGCTGAACAGCCGCTGCGAGGGCAATTTTATCAAAATCGGAACTCTTTCTGGACTCTTTGAGCTGCACTAGCCGGCGGCGAGGCGCAGCTCGCGGCAACCCAGATAAGCCGCATCACGGGTGTCATGGCTGACCAGCACGGCCGCCATGTCATGCGAGGTGACAACGTCTTTCAGCGTATCAAAGCACTCTTTGCGCATCTCCCAGTCAAGCGCGCTGAAACTCTCATCAAGGAGCAGGATCGGGCGGGCGCGGATCAATGCACGAACAAGCGCAACACGCTGTTGCTGCCCACCAGAAATCTGCGACGGCATTCTGTGTTGCAGACCCTCGAGGCCAAGCTGGACAAAAAATTCATGAATTTTGACGAGACGCGCTGGCGTCACTTTTTCCTCCGGGCCAAGCCCGATCACTACATTGTCAAAACAGCTGAGATGAGCAAACAGATTGTCCGTCTGAAAAACTGTGGTCACGGGTCGCTGCCATGGCGGAAGGGGGCACAGGTCATCGCCATCCCAGCCAAGGCTCCCGGCAGTTGGAGCCTGAAAGCCGGCAATCAGTTCAAGCAGCGTTGTCTTGCCGACACCAGACGGGCCCTGAACCGCCAGAATTTCACCGCGGGCAACGCTGAGATCATAGGTGAAATGCAGTTCCTCGCCCCAGCTGAACCGAAGTTCTTCAATCAGTAACATGGTAAAGTCTCCCTCGCAGCAGCGTCGCGCCTTTCAAAAACACACCAAAGAGCAGCAGCGTCAATGCAAACAGAAGCAAAGCCAATGCCGCTGCATCCTCTGCCCTGTAGCGTGCCATCGTCTGATACAACAGCCATGGCAGCGTTTGGAACTGCTGGCTGCCAAAAAGGGCGATTACGGTCATGTCGCCCAGCGAAAGCGCCGCGCTGAGACCAGCAGCAAAACCAAGCTCGGGCGCCAATGCCGGAAAGGTGACCAGCCGGAATCGCCGCCAGCCGCGCAGATCAAGGCTGGCACACAGCCTGTCCTGCGACCGGGCCAGCATCTCCATTTTTCCCTGGATAACGCGGTATGCAAAAGGCAGGGCGACAAGCATATTGGCAAGCAGCAGCAACAGCGGGGCAATACCAAAAACATCAACAACACCGCGCAGCAGGATAAACAGCCCTGTGCCAAGGACAATAGCCGAGACAGCAAGATAGAGCGAGACAGCAATATCAAACACCCATCTACCCGTCCTGTTAAAGCGAACGCGCGCTGCCGCCATCACCGTTGCAAGCGTCGTGGCCAACAACGCAGATACAACCGCTACGATAAATGATGCAATCAATGCACGATGAAAAGCCGGCCATGTGATCACGTTAGGCAGGCTTTCGCTTATCCCCTCAAGTATAATCGAACAGAGCGGTGCCACGGCAAGCAGAAGAAATCCAGCAATAAGTGCCGCGTCGAGCAAAGCTGTCCAAATCAGGGCATCGCCCGGTTGCCGCAACCTTCTTCCGGGTGAGGGGGCAATCGTCACCAAGCCGTCAGCATCAAGAAGTGCCAGAATGGCGACCACCGCTGCGCAGATTGTCAATTGCACAAGCGACAGCAGCGCAGCCATCGGCAGGTCAAAATCAAATCTGAGCGCTGTATAGATCGACACCTCAAGCGTGGTCACGGCGGGGCCACCACCAAGCATCAGAATCAGCGAGAATGAGGTAAAGCAGAGCAGAAAGACGATCGTCACAAGACCGGGAATCAGATTTTTGAGTGCCGGCCATTCGATCAGTCTGAAACGCTGCCAGTCGCTGAGACCCCATTGCGCGGCAAGACGCCATTGCGCCGCCGGTATCGAGGACAGGCCCGAGATAAACACCCGCAGCATGAGCGGCGCATTGAAAAACACATGCGCGAGCAAAACCGCGCCGAGACCATAGATCGGGGACAGACCGTCACCTCTGATGGCGCGGAGTAGAAACGAGACGGCACCATTCTGGCCCCAGACGCCAAGAAGCCCTGAAACAGCCACAGTTGTCGGCATGACAATTGTAAAAAATGAAAATGAATTCAGATGCTTCAATCTCCAAGCTGATGTTCTACGCCAAAGTGCCATCGCCACGGGAAGGGCGACCAGAAGCGACAGAAAGGCTGACAGCGAAGCCTGCCAGAAGGTGAAACCGGCAACCCGCCAGACTCTGTGCAGATTGCCGGCGAGCACCCCTTCCGTCAGCCCGTCCGACCGTGGTGCACCAGCACCAAGCAGCGCGCTAAGGGCAGCAAGGGCGATCATGATCAACCCCACCGCCCCCAGCATACCAAGCGGCACATAGGCGCCGTGTGACTTATAGTCAGCTATCTGGTGAGGGCCATCTGCCATTCATCAACCCAGTCAGCTTTGTTTGCCGCCACCTCATCAGGCGTGAACAAAAGGGATTTTGTTGGCACAATCAGCCCGTCAAAGGCGTCAGGAAGCGCCGCCTTGCCTGCAGGATACATCCAGTTTGTCGTTGGAATCACTGCCTGAAACCCGTCCTCAAGGATGAAATTCATGAAGTTTCGGGCAAGCTCGGGTTCAGGAGCCCGTTTCAGCATCGCCGCCACCTCAATCTGCATATAATGCCCTTCGGCAAAGCTGGCCGCCTTATATTGGTCGGTGCCATCGGCAACAATATGATAGGCCGGCGAGGTTGAGTAGGAGAGAACCATATCGGCCTCACCCTCGAGGAACATTGAGTAGGAATCCCACCATCCTTTTGTCACAGTAACAATTTTCGGAGCAAGGGCGGCCCATGCCTTAGGCGCATTATTGCCATAGACGGATTTGATCCAAAGTAGAAGGCCAAGGCCCGGGGTTGCCGTGCGGGGGTCCTGAATGACAATGCGCAGATCATCGGGCGCAGCCAACAGCTCGGCAAGAGATGTCGGGACCGAGGCCAGTTTGGTGCTGTCATAGACAAAAGCGAAATGACCCCAGTCAAACGGAACGAAAACATCATCCTCGAAAGCGGTCGGGAGAACGGTACGTCCGGATAGGCTGATGCCATGCGTCGCAAACAGGCCTGTCTGTCTGGCTGTCGCCATCAGATTGGTATCAAGACCGAGGACAATATCAGCCTTTGAGGTGACACCCTCCAGCTGGACGCGACCAAGAATACCAATTGAGGAATCAAGTGAAATGAATTGCAGGTCGCAAGCGCAGATTTCCTCGAAAGCTCTCTCAATTTTCGGTCCAGGACCCCATTCAGAGGCGAAGGAATCATATGTATAGACAGTCAGGATGGGCTTTGCCACGGCGTTTGCCGGAACGCAAAGCACCATCATGAGGGTGAGACACAGGGATTTGATGTTCATAACAACTCCAATGCAGCGTCAGCCATATTGGGCGGTGTAGGAAGTGGGTCAGAGGGGCATCAGACTGATGCCGTCCGGTTCCGCTTTCCTCCGCCAGCATGACCTGGTTCAGGTTCAATGGGTTTTTCTCAGCTCCGGCGTACAGCACCGAAACACCCCAAGGGAATATCACAGTATACCGCAACCGGCGTCCAGACAGAAGCCTCAATTGTTAATTCAGTGTGCAAGTTTTGATCCGCTGCGACAGGGGCATTCATGCCATTATAAAGATGGGTCAACATGGACGTTGCACGGGTAGAACGGACAGATCGGCCAAATGATCCAGGCAAACATATCGGCTCAGGGGCAGGTAGCGATATATTCAGGAACAGGTAGTTATATTTGTTTTTGTCGCATAATGTATATTATGCGTGTAAAGACTGGAGGTATAACGCGAATCACTCAAGTTCAAACACTAATCCATCAATGCCGGGTTCGGTATTGTCCGGACAAATTGCCGCCACCGCCTCATAGTCGGCCTCCAACCCGAGATGCGTCAGCACAGCCCGACCTGGCTTGACGCGCCTTATCCATTCAAAAGTTTGCTGAAAATGTGAATGGCTCTGATGGGGCGTCTGGCGTAATGCCTCGACAATCCACAGATCAACATTTGCAAGAGTGTCAAAGACGTGATCCGGCATAGCAACGACATCGGTCGAATAGCCAAAACAGCCATTGAACAGAAATCCAAGCGACGATGTGTTGCCATGATCTTGCTGTAGTACGTCGATAGCGATGTCACCAATTTGCAGGTGCTGGCCCGCGGTAATTTCTCGCGTGATCATTGGCGGCACGAAATAGGTTGGCGATTCAGAATTTTTTTCGAACAAATAGGGGAATCTGGTGAAAATGTCATGCATATGCCGTGCTGTTGCATGAATGGGAAGTTTAATACGGTCGGGAAAGAAAAAGACTCGGAGATCGTCCAATCCAGCAACATGGTCGGAATGAGTGTGGGTAATCAGCAGCGCATCAATCCGGTCCAAGTTTAGTGGCAGAAGCTGATTGCGGATATCAGGCCCCGCATCAACTAAAATATTTGTGGTCTCGCTCTGCACCAATACCGAACAGCGCTGCCGTCGGTTGCGCGGATCGGTCGGATCACAGGCACCCCAGCCAGCCTTGCCAAGGGCTGGTACACCGACAGATGTACCACAACCAAGCATCGTCACCTTCATCACGCAGTCCCCATTTTGGAAAAGAGCCGGAGTGTATTCTGCGTCGTCTGCGCAGCCATCTCGGCGGCTGAAAGCCCCCTAACCTCAGCAAGGCGCGCCAAAGTATGCGCGGTAAAGGCTGGCTCATTGGTCTTGCCACGGTGCGGGGTAGGCGCGAGAAAAGGGGCATCTGTCTCAACAATGATCCTGTCCGAAGGTGCAAAGCTGGCAACCTCACGGATTTCTTCAGCCTTGTTGAAGGTCAGGATGCCGGAAAAGCTGATATAGAAACCAATAGCAAGCGCGCGGCGTGCCAGCGCTGCGCCCGAACTGAAACAATGCAGAACGCCAGAAAATGTCCCCTTGATCATTTCATCCTCGATGATGTTGGCAATATCATCGTCAGCATCACGTGCGTGGACAATTATTGGCAGTCCCAGCTCACGAGCAACGCCTATCTGCACACGGAAACTCTCAGCCTGTATAGTGCGCGGCGCGTGATCATAAAAGTAATCAAGCCCGGCCTCGCCAATAGCGACACATTTGGGATGGTCGGCAGCTGCAAGAAAGGCATCACGGTCACAGGAAAGTGGTTCATTTGCCGCTTCATGCGGATGCACACCAGCGCTGAACCACACGTTGTCATAAGCCTCAGCTATTTCGCGTGGAGCATGACTGGTGCTTAACTTCACACCGATTGCAATGACCTGGCTGACACCGGCATCCGCGGCTCGTGCCAAAACTTTCGACAGATCACCGGCAAGCTGCGGGTTATCGAGATGCGCGTGGCTGTCAATGATCACCGGTTGCGACATTAGACGGCCCCTTCTCCAATATAACGAGGGAAAATTGGTTCCGGCTTAGCAATGATATGACCTTTGGCAAGCCTCTTAGCACCGCCGATCTGGGCAAAACTGCGTTTGTCAGTGGCGACACCGAGCTGATCAAGCATCTTTTCCGCTGAAGCCGGCATCAGCGCCTGTATCAGAATGGCCACTTGGCGTATAATTTCAGCAAGCACAGCAAGCACCTCAGCCATACGCGCCGGATCGGTCTTTTTCAGCACCCAAGGTGCCGCAGTATCGACATAACGGTTTGCATCGGCAATCACCTGCCAAATTAGGCGCAGCGCTTCATGGAAAGCCTGCCTGTCCATCTTTTCGCGCACCGCCGGCAACAAAGCATCCGCAGCGGCGACAAGAACTCGGTCCTCGGTGGTTGGCTGGTCTGGAAAGGCCGGCATCTTCCCGTCAAAATTCTTAAATACCATAGAAAGAACACGCTGCGATAGATTTCCAAGATCATTCGCAAGGTCGCCATTGATGCGGTGGATTATGGCCTGTGCAGAATAATCACCATCCTTACCAAACGGCACCTCGCGCATCAGAAAATAGCGCATTTGGTCCAGGCCATATTGCTCTGCCAGCTCCAGAGGATCAATGGCATTGCCGAGCGATTTGGAAATCTTCTGCCCCTCATTGGTCCACCAGCCATGGGCAAAAACCCGTTTTGGAAGCGGCAAATCCGCAGCCATGAGGAAAGCAGGCCAATAAACCGCGTGAAACCGCAGAATGTCCTTGCCGACCATATGCAGATCAGCAGGCCAGAGACGCGCGTATTTTTCAACATCACCAAAACTACCATCGGCCGGCCATCCGGTGGCGGTAATGTAGTTGGTCAGCGCATCTAACCAGACATACATCACATGATCGTCATCATTGGGTACCGACACGCCCCATTTAAAACTAGCCCGGCTCACCGAGAGATCCCGCAGTCCGCCAGCAACAAAGCTTTTCACCTCGTTGAAGCGGGAGTCAGGCCCAACAAAATCTGGGTTGGCTTCATAAAAGGCAAGCAGCCTGTCCTGCCACTGTGACAGGTTGAAAAAATAGGACGGTTCCTCAACCCACTCAACAGGCGCGCCTGTTGGTGCCTTGCCATCAACTAGTTCCGTCTCGCTGTAAAAGGCCTCATCACGAGTGGCATACCAGCCAGAATAGCTGCCAAGAGTGAGATGTCCACGTTCACGCAGCAGATCCCATAATGTTTGGCAGGCAACTTTGTGGCGGCTTTCGGTGGTCCGGATAAAATCATCATTTGAGAAATTCAGACTGTCCGTCAGATCGCGGAAATTCTGGCTTACACTGTCGGTAAAATCCTGCGGAGAGACGCCGGCATCATGTGCTGCCTTCTCAACCTTCTGGCCATGCTCATCAGTGCCGGTCAAAAAACACACATCATAACCGTCGAGGCGTTTAAACCGCGCCAGAAAATCACAGGCCAGCGTTGTGTAGGCATGGCCAATATGCGGCCTGTCGTTGACGTAATAAATCGGTGTTGTCAGATAATATTTCGGTTTTGATTGGTTGGTCATCAACTTGTTCTGGCTTTCCCACAAAAGACGAATAAGAAACGGCTGCCGACCGCCTACACAGGGTCTACAATTATCACCTGTTCAGGGCAAGGACTTACGGTGAAAAGTCTCCATCTGGCGGGTCAGGAAATGGGCAAAATCCAAGTATAGCGCATCTGCCTGTGTCGCCTTCTGGCTGAATTCGCACTGCATCTCTGCCAGCCTGCCTGCCGAATGGCGTCGGCGAAGCGCGGCAATGACACTCAGCTCAAACTGACAGCATGGTGAAAAGTTGACACCGGATGCAGCTAGCGCAGCAAGACGCAGCAAGCGTTCAAGCAACATTGTAACGCCCCCGCGGCTGAGTTTGCCAGCTGCTCCACCCTTGACCCATTTTCTGCAAAGCATGGCAAGTGCGGCCCGGTCCAGTCGGTCCTCAGCTAGAAGCGAGCAAGCCGCTTGATAAAAGTCGGGAGCACCACTCTTGGCCAGCATCAAGGCCTTACCCGGTGCACCTTCGCAGAGAATGGTCAACAATTCCCGCTGGCTGAGATCGGCATCTGGCCATATGTCAGCAATTACGGCAGCACTGCTGTCCTGATCTAGCGCTGTCATCCGAGCGATGCGGCAGCGGGAACGGATCGTTGGCGGCAACTGCCCCGGGCGTGAGGCGATCAGAAACAGAACGGTTTTTTGAGGTGGTTCTTCGAGCATTTTTAGTAACGCATTTGAACCATTACGATTCACTGCATCCATTGAGTCAATGATTGCAATACGCCATCCGCCGCGTCCTGGCTTGTGCATCAAAAAGGGCAACAGCGCCCTTATCTGCTCGATCTTTATCTGGCCAGATTTATTTTCCTCTTCCAGCGGTGCCACGATTTTGAGATCGGGATGCGTTTGATTTAGCACAAGTGTGACTCCGGGATCAACTGGATCAATCTCAAAGCCTTTCGGCATCTCAGCAGGGAGCGGTTGGATCTGGTTTTCCGCCAGCAGCCAAGCGGCCGCCCTCAATGCTACCTGCGCTTTGCCAATGCCACACGGGCCGGTCAGCAGCCAAGCATGCTGCATACGCCCCTGCGCCATGGCGTTGACAAAATCCCGTTGAAAGCCTGAATGGCCAGAGATAGTAG
>CACJUX010000014.1 GCA_902596655.1 uncultured SAR116 cluster alpha proteobacterium
CCAGCCAGGTCAAAACACGTCCCGCATGATCAACAACTGGAAAACCAGCAGCGAGATGCAAACGTCTGGTCACCATCGCAAAGGACCAATCGCGAGCCTCGTTCAGAAAAGCCAGCGCAGGTGCCTCAGAAATCGTTACATAGGGATCATCCGGTGACTTCTGCTTCATCATCGCAGCATTGACCAGACTAACAGCAAGCCTCATCAGCAGCAACGGATAGAGCAGCGCCAATTCAGCTTTGCTGAAAGGATGCACGCTATGATAGCCGCGAACCAACGCGCACAAAATGTCCAATGGCCGGCATTGCCCAAGAACCAGATATGCCGCCGCCGTGGCAAGGTCGCAAATGGCCGGCGCCCGCGTCATATCACCAAAATCAATCACACCGCTGCATACAGGACCTGTCAATGATGGCAAGGCAAGCAAATTGTAATCATTCCCGTCACAATGAATGGGGGTTTGATCCAAACTTAATAAAATACCTTCACATTTACTTTCAAAATACTGAAATAAATATTCTATAAATGTTCTGTTTGGCTTATCTTGAACCAAGTCAATGTGCGCCTTTGCCCACTGGGGACGCAGCGGGTGCCATTTAAAATTTCGCTCCAGGGCGGTATGCTCAAACTTCACAAGAGCTTTGGTTAGGCGCGCCAGAACACCGCCAGTCTGTTCCATCAGCTCACTGTTATGGGGCTGCAGCACTCCATAGGGCATACCCGGCAGAGCAGTGATCAGCCAAACGATTCGCCGCTTGCCTTCACAATCTAGCCAGATAACGGAGTCTGCACCAAGAGCAGATTTTTCAATCCGCGGAACTGGCAAGTCAGGGTCAGCATCACGCACATGGTCCAACGCCGCAATCTGCATCTCGACGAGTTCCGCTCCACAGTCAGGGCGCATGATTTTGAGCACCCAGCGCACCTCCCCCTTAACCTCAACGGCGATATTCAGGTCAAACTCGCCATCAAGGCGGTATAGATCGGCGATAATGCTGTAATCGGTTGCCAACAAACCCTGCCAATGGTCGCGTTCTGTCTTGCTAAACATGCCATTTAACCCCTGTCACACAGATTTGGCTGGGCCAACGCTGTTGCCACCACCCTTCACATTCGGGCCAGTGATACCCACTTACCACAGGTATAGGACAGGCAGAACCATGACGCATTATTTTCTAACAGGTGCAAGCGCAGGAATAGGAGCGGCATTGGCCACACGCCTGTGCGAAAACGGCCACAGGGTGAGTGCTGTGGCTCGCCGCGATGATCGATTGGCCACCATGGCAACCAAACTGCCAGGCTTTTGGTTTGAAGGCTGTGATGTAACAATGGCCAACCAACTTGCCGAGAGCGTCGCCGCCGCCGAACATGCATATGACGGTATTGATGTTGCGATTTTGAATGCTGGCATCTACCAGCCTCAGGATGGTAGCGTGATTGATCCGGCTATTTATGCCAGCCATATGGACGTCAATTATATGGGCGTAGTCAACGCATTGGCGGCAATCGTGCCTCGTATGATAGCGCGTGGCGGGGGACTAATTGTTATTATCTCGTCAGTCGCCGGATGGCGTGGCCTGCCAAAATCGGCTGCCTATGGCCCTACAAAGGCAGCGCTGATCTCACTTGCCGAATCGCTCCATTTTGACCTGCAGCCCAAAGGAGTGAGGCTGCAGGTAATCTGTCCGGGGTTTGTAGAGAGTGAGGCGACAGCGGTGAATGATTTCGAGATGCCGGGCCTGATGACAGCAGATGCAGCGGCACAGGCCATCATAAACGCCATGGCAAAAAATGATTTTCTGGTGCATTTTCCAAAATCCTTTACCCGCACTATGGCATGGTTGCGCTTTCTGCCTGATAAATGGTTTTTCAGGATTGTCGGTAGACGAACAGGATATGTCTAATGGCAAAATCGCATCAAAAACTGATCAATTCCTATGTCACCGCCTTCACATCGCTTCGTCCCGGAAACATTGAGGCGCTGCTGGCGCTTGTTGAAATCGATGTGGTTTTCGTCGACCCTTTCAATAATCTGCGGGGCAAGGCGGCTTTTGGCGCTGTTTTCGAACATATGTTCGAGACCACTATAGAACCGCAATTCACCGTTTCCGACGTCGCCCATTCCACATGGGCAGATCGAGATGTCGCCTATCTGCGGTGGCGGATGACGGCCCGCACCAGGGGGTGGCCATCAGTACCATTGGAACTTGAGGGTATGAGCGAGGTGCATATCACCGAGACCGGGCTTGTCTCACATCATATCGACCATTGGGACAGTGCTAGCCAGTTGCTATCAAAACTACCATTCATTGGAGCGCTGGTGCGCCAAATCATGCGAATATTCGTGGTGAAAACAAACTAGGCTGCCGGGCGAAAGCTGATTAGCACTTCACCCAGCGTTATTCCCCACTTCGACACGATCGCGCGGTTGATCAATATCCCTGCTTCCTGCAGCACCATGATGTCATTGAAAGTTACCGCGATTTTGCGGCCAAAGAGCGGGAGCCGGAATTTGTAACGCCAGCTGAGCATATTGCCCTCAAGATGGCCACTTGCATGCCCAACAACATCGGCGCAAATGCCGGTGTAGCGCCCGTCACCTACTTTAGTGACATTCCACCGACGCATTTCCGTTTCACCATCATCATAGGCAAAGGCCTCATCAAGCTGAAATCCCTGATCCGTTCGCCTTCCTTCAACAGTGACATGAAACTGTCGGCGCACGCTGCCAAACCGATCAACAAAGACGCCATACGCACTGAGCGTTCCGGTGAAATAGGTGGCAGGATCAAAGGCAGGAATAGTCAGTTTTTCGGCCATGGCAGGTCTATTTGTGCATCAGTAGCATCTGTTTAACATCAATGATTCCGCCGCGAAATCCCCCCTCGCAATAAGCAAGATAAAGCTCCCACATGCGTTTGAAACGGGCATCAAACTTGCCGGTGGCCAGTTCTGGCCAAGCCTCGTTGAACCTTTTACGCCATTGCGCCAATGTTCTCGCATAATGCAAGCCATAACCATGCTCCTCAACCAATTCCAGTCCAGCTGATTGCAGCGGAGATTGCAGAACGGGCAGTGATGGCAGCATGCCTCCAGGGAAAATATGGCGCTGGATGAAATCTGGATCCCGGCGGTAGGCGTCGAAAGCGGCGTCGTCAATCGTGATCGACTGAATAGCAGCCCGCCCACCCCGCTTCAGAAGGCTGGAAACAGCACTAAAATAGGTCTCCCAATAGGCCTGTCCAACCGCCTCAAACATCTCGATTGAAACGATCTTGTCAAATTTGCCGTCCAGTTCACGGTAGTCGACCAGCCTGACATCTGCACGGTCGGCAAGCCCTGCCTCATGAATGCTTCTCTGGGCAAAGACATGCTGCTCCTTCGAGATGGTGATTCCGGTGACTTTTGCGCCAATGGTCGAGGTCACATATTTGGCAAAGCCGCCCCATCCACAGCCGATCTCCAAGACATGATCATCGGGTTTGATATCGGCAAGCTCGGCAAGGCATTGATATTTGTTAATCTGGGCCTTCGCGAGATCATCATCATCATTTTTGAAGACTGCGGATGAATAGGTCATGGTGCGGTCAAGCCAGGCACCATAGAAGTCATTGCCAAGGTCGTAATGATAGGAAATATTGCGAACCGACCCGGCCTTGTTGTTACGCCGCAGGAGATGAAATAGCTTCAATCCCAGGCGACGCATCGGATTGGCCTTGAGCGCCACCTCCAGATAGCTGTCATGCAGGACTGCGAACTCGACCAATTTGGGCAGATCCGTGCTGGTAACCTCGCCATCGATTATGGCCTCACAAAACCCCATCTTGCCGTCACGCAGCACCCTGCTCACAGCATTCATGGAGTGAAATTTTACATCACAAGATGGACCGGGCGCGCCGCCTACAGAGGTCTGTACCCTGCCATCAGGCCAGGTGATGCAAATTTCACCAAACTGTGTCCGAGCAACAATCGCCGCCAGAACATCCTGTTTTCTGTTATCAAAGAAGCCAGCCACACCCACGCCAGTAACAACCCTCTACTTGCCAGACCTTGCTTCGGACCATGCCGCTGGAGGCTCTGGCCGTCGATAGAAAGGTACCCTCTTTATCCATAGTTTCACAGCCTCAAAATGAATAGACATCAGCGGGCGTAAAGGCCACTGACCAGTTTTGCAGAGGGTTTTGACTATACCCCATGTTGTCATTCGCTCTGGCGACCCGCGGAGTGTTGCGGTAAGCCGCGCTCTGCCATTGCTCAGATAGCGCATCAGAAGGCGCACCGGCCCATCTGCACCGCCACCCTTGATCATCAGTCGGTATTCCCCATCCATAGGAAAGAATGGTGAGACATGAAAGAGCTTTGTGGCATGCAGGACCGCACCATCATGGTTCGGTACCCCGGCATAGGAATGAAGATCGCCGAAGGTATTATGGACTTCATAGATCAACAGCGCGTCCCGACCATCACAATCGCGCAGCACGTAGACCGAAACCGGATTGAACGCGAAACCTAGAACGCGGGGAAATGTCAACAGATGAACTGAGGCAATCAGAACATCTGGGCAAAGCTCGCCAGCCAGCCGGCGGGCATAGCCAGCAAGTGACTCAACAGGTTTGCTGTGCCGGTAATTTGGCCCATAATCACGCTGTGCGAATGACAGCAGGTTGAAACGGTCAACCGAAAACAGCGTTGACTGCCCGTTGGCGGTATCGAGGTCATCGAGATCAATCCAGATCGACAGCCCCTTACGCCGCAGGAAATGTGACGGCATTCCATGCCGGGTGTGATGAATCTGCGATGGCACGAGAATGCAGGCGGACATCAGGCGATCTCTCTTTCCTCTTCATCCTGCGACGGATAGGCGGCAACATCACTTTGCCACGGAATTTCAATATTGAGCGAGCGGGCAATGGCGATGGCTGATTTCAACCCATCCTCGTGAAACCCATATCCTGTCCACGCTCCAGCAAAAAACAAATTGTCATGCCCCTGTATCTCGGGCAGACGTGCCTGCGCAAGAATGGCCCTCTCGTCGAAAACTGGATGATCATAGCTGAATTCAGCATGAATAAGGTCCGAATCAGGTTCAATATGCGGGTTTAAGGTCTCATAGAGTGGATAGGCCTGATCGATAGACTGCAGACGGTTCATCCAATAGGTCAGGCACAATCCACCATCATGGTCCGACCCGGTGACATAATTCCATGACCCCCATGCGGCCTGCCGTTTTGGCATCAAGACAGGATCAGAGTGCAGGACAGCCCGGTTTTCCTGAAACCTGAAGCTGGACAGTATCTCACGCTCAAGCCCACTTGCGTCGGTGATCAGCGCCAGTGACTGGTCGGCGTGGGCCGCAAGTATCACTTTGTCAAACCAGACATCTCCTTGGCCAGCTATGCTGAGAACGACGCCGCCCTGTGCCCGGCGCAAACCGGAAATATGCGTCGATTTATGGATGTTCGGTCCTAGAGCGGCGAGAATCCGCCTGACATACTCGCGCGATCCGCCTGTCAACGTCCGCCATTGTGGGCGGTCAACAAAATTGAGCAGCTTGTGATTTTCCAGAAACCGCATATAGGAACGCACAGGAAAATCCAACATCATCCCCGAGGTACAAGACCAAATGGCAGCCCCCATCGGCAACAGATGGTCTGCGACAAAGGCATCGCTGTATCCCTGCCTTACGACAAAAGCGCCGAGGCTCTCATTGATTGGGCCATCATAGGCGGTGCGCGGCGCAGAGCGGTAAAAGCGCACTAATTCGGCAAGCATCGACCAATAACGCGGTTGGGTCAGGTTGGCTGGTTGCGCTAGCAATCCTTTGATAGACCCCTCATATTCTCGCTGACCACCATTAAGCGAGACGGCAAAGCTCATATCTGTTTCCTGAGTAGCCACACCAAGATGTGCGAACAGGCTAACAAGATTTGGATAATTCAATGGGTTGTATACGATGAAACCTGTATCCACTGCCACCTTTACGCCGCCAAAATCAACCTCAACCGTGTTGCTATGACCGCCAAATCTGTTGTCATTTTCAAACAGATGGACATCAACATTGTTTTTGAGGAGATAGGATGCCCCAAGGCCGGCTATGCCCGACCCGATAATCGCAATGCGCATTTTACGTCCTTAGCTATTGCATAACTGCAAACCCGGTGGCACCCGAACGGAAACAGTCATTGTTTTACCCCACAAGATATATAGTGACAGATTGTCGCAATCAACAGAGGTAATCAAATGTTATTAATAAAAAATAGACGAGGATGATAAAATGATCCGCAGCTTCGGGACTTCACGTGACAATCAGGATGTGTTCGCCATTGACATATGGAACGGCGCTCTGTCAGCCACCATCCTGACCTGGGGCGCGGTGGTCCAGGATCTTCGCCTCGCTGGGCATGAGCCACCGCTTGTTCTGGGATTCAGAAAGTTCAAACATTACCCACGTTACTCGCCCTATTTTGGCGCAATTGTCGGACGCTACGCCAATCGGATCAATGACGGGCAGGCAACAATCGCTGGCAGCACACACCAGTTCGACACCAATTTTCTGGGTAAACATTGCCTTCATGGCGGCAAGACAGGCTATAGTGTCCGTGATTGGGTGCTGAGCGATCACGCAAATGATTTTGTCGAATTGCGCCTGTCCGACCCTGACGGCATGATGGGCTTCCCTGGCAAGATCGAGTTGTGTGTGCGCTATGAAATCAGTGACGGGGCCACTCTGGCGATATCCATCACCGCCAGTTGCGACACCACCACCCTGTTCAATCCAGCTCATCACAGCTATTTCTGCCTTGATGACAGCAATCATGTCCGCGACCATGAAATCAGCATCGCAGCCGACCATTATCTGCCGGTCGATGATGAGGCCATCCCGACAGGCGAGATCGCCACAGTGAACGGCACACGCTTTGATTTGCGCATACCGGGTTTGATCGGCGATACCGGATTTGACCATAATTTCTGTCTTGGCGCGGCGCGAGGCCCATTACGCCATGTGGCTAGCGTTCGTAGCCCGAAATCTGGCGTTGGCATGCAGGTGGCAACCACTGAACCGGGGCTACAATTCTATTCTGGTCACAAGCTAGGTCCACCAGTACTCGGACTTATCAAAAAACTATACGGCCCATTTTCCGGCCTCTGTCTCGAACCACAAATCTGGCCAGATGCGCCAAACAACCCACACTTTCCTTCGGCATTGCTGCAGCCCGGGTCTTTCTACCGTCAACAAACAACCTTTGCATTTCATGGCGGTTAGACTATCCCTTTAGAATTCTAAAGTGTCCTATCAACCATCCGATAAATTGCAAACGAGAGCCTATCATGATCTACAACAAGCTGGGTTCGACCGATATTGACGTGAGCTCCATATGCCTTGGTTCAATGACCTGGGGATCACAGAACACCGCCGAGGAAGGCCACGCGCAGATTGACATGGCGCTTGAACGCGGTGTCAACATCATTGACACCGCGGAGATCTACCCGACCACGCCGATGTCAGTCGAAACACAAGGTGACACAGAGCGGGTAATCGGCGAATGGGTTGCTAAATCAGGTCGCCGCGATAACGTACTTATCGCAACCAAAGTTGCGGGCAATGGATTCCGGAATCTCCGTGGTGGTGGTCCGATCACCCCCAAAATCATATCACTTGCTGTTGAGAGTTCACTAACCTCTTTGCAGACTGATTACATTGATCTGTATCAACTCCACTGGCCAAACCGCGGTTCTTACATGTTCCGTCAGAACTGGCAATATGATCCAACGCAACAGAGAAAGCAGGAAACGCTTGATCACATTGCTGAAGTGCTCGACGCGATGGATAATTTGCAAAAGCAGGGAAAGGTCCGACATTTCGGACTGTCGAATGAGAGCGCATGGGGAACAGCGCAATGGCTGCGTATTTCCGAGGACCGCAATCTGCCGCGAGTAATGTCGTTGCAGAATGAATACAGTCTGTTGTGCCGGCTGTATGACACCGATCTTGCAGAATTGTGCCATAATGAAAAGGTTGGGCTTTTTGCCTACTCTCCCATCGCCTGCGGTATGTTGAGCGGCAAATACCAGAATGGAATGATCCCCGACGGGTCACGCCGTTCCATCGGCCCGGAAATGGGCGGCCGGATCAATCCAAGGGTTTGGCCGGCGATAGACGCCTACCTTGATATTGCCAAGCGGCATGGGCTTGATCCAAGCCAGATGGCGCTTGCTTGGGCGCTGACAAGGCCAGCGATGATGTCACTTATTATCGGCGCAACCTCGTTATCCCAGCTTGACTGCCTGCTTGACTCTGTCGAAGTCACCCTGTCCGACACGGTTATGGAAGAAATTGACGCCGCACATAAGGCGCACCCGATGCCATTTTGATAGCTTTTGCTATCAATCTGCGCATTGAGGCAGCCAGCCTGCTGGTAGTGCGCCATGCCGCTTTTCAGTTGCGGCTTGTCGCCAATGAACAGTTTTTTCGAATGCTGCTGATCCCGGAACAAGAGAGCGTAACTGAACTACATGACCTAAGATCCAGAAATGAATTCCTAGCTGATGTAGCTTGCAGCGGCGCTTGGCGCCACCTTACAGCAGGCAATCGGGGCCAAAAAGATCAACATTGCCATAACCGGAAATGTTGTTTCGAAGTTTCCTCTGAACGTGTTCGCCGGACATGCCGACGATAAGGCCTGGCCCTCTCTCGTCTGGGGTCATGGCGCGCCCTCCACGCTGTCGCCCGCAAAAAGGGCTAGCCGGCTCGCCGTTTTCGAAAAGTTTCTCGCGGCGCTTGCCTAGGACGCCGGAAGATGTGGTGGTAGCTCATGCGTTCCATCTGCAGCAACCGCAAGTGGCCAAGTTGAAATAACCGCCGACAGTGGTAAGCGGTTATAGAGATGCGGAAACAGCTGGCCCCCGCGCGATTCTTCCCAGACAATCTCGATCGCAGTTGAGTCGACCTCAACAAGAACGAGATCAGGCTGACTGGCAAAATGTAGACGCGCCGTTTCCGCAACCTGACCGGCGCTTGAGAAATGGATGTAGCCGTCAACAAGATCAATTCCGGCTCCGGCAAAAAAACCGGCTGCTTCAGCCTGTTGCCATATTGTGGCCGGACAGATTTTGTAGATCATGGTCATTGGCAATCTCCAGCGTTGCATTTGCGGGCGACGACCTTTGCGCCTGAATGTCGCAAGAGGCGGTACAAGGCTTGACCAACCTGCAATTTTTATGGCTTTTAATAAATAGTAACAGATAACAACAGAGTCCTTTATGGCTTTCGCTTCACCTCAAAAGCCGAAATTCAAACAAACGCTGACAATTTGGCCTTACCGGTCGTTGTCAAAGCGTGGCTTTGCAATTGTCATGGCGGTGCTTGCCAGCGCGGCCTTCTGTATCGGTCTGGGCTTTTTCTTACTTGGGGCATGGCCAGTCATTGGTTTTTTGGGATTGGAAATCCTGGTTGTCTGGGGTGCGTTTAAGCTGAATTACCGGGCCGCGAGGCAGCGTCAGAAACTGACGGCAACCGAGCGTGAACTGGTTGTTGAAAATGTGGCGCCGACCGGCGAAACTGACATTGTCCGCATGTCTGCCGACTGGCTTCGTGTTGAGGTCACCCCGAAAACCCCACCGGAAATGTCAGCACGCTATCGCCAGCGCATTTATGTCACTTCCCATGGCAGACGCACGGAAATAGGCGGGTTTCTTCACCCTGCAGAAACCCCAAGACTTGCCGCCGAACTATCAACCATGCTGGACAATGCGCGGGATGCGCGACTGCAGGCCGGATAAACTGGATTGAAAAAAAAACATATCCTGACGCTCATAAGGCTTCAGCGAAGGGCTGATTTCTCACCGCTACGCGCAAAAAAGGCGTGAGTTTTATCGTTGGACAGGTCACACTGCGGCAATGGAACTCATCGACCCCCTGAAATTGGCCTTTGCAATGCTGCTGGAGCTTGATCCTGAACTTATTAGCATCATTTCACTTTCCCTGATGGTCAGTTTCACCGCTGTTGGTGCGGCGTTGCTGATTGGCCTGCCGATTGGTGCACTATTGAGCAGCTACCGCTTTCCCGGCCGGTGGGTCATTATCACCCTCAGCAACACCTTTCTCGGCATGCCACCGGTTGTTGTCGGGCTGTTCATCTACGTCTTGATTTCACGCGCTGGACCATTTGGCTGGCTGGGGATTTTATACACAAGCTACGCTATGATGCTAGCACAATTTGTCCTTGTGCTGCCAATATCAATCGCCCTGTCAAGGCAGGCGTTCGAAACATTGAACAGTGAATATACACCGCTCTTCCTGTCCTTGAGGACAAGCAAAGTCAACCGCATTCTTGTGTTGATCAGCGAGGCACGGATAGCGCTTATAACCATTGCCCTTGCCTGTTTTGGAAGGGCCATTTCTGAAGTTGGTGCGGTGATGATTGTTGGTGGAAATATCCGTCACTCAACGCGTGTGATGACAACAGCAATCGGGCTTGAAACTTCAAGAGGTGAACTGGCGAAAGCATTAGCGCTGGGAGTTGTGTTGCTAGGTATTGCACTCAGTGTAAATATTACTAGTCAAGTGATTCGATCAAAGTTTGAAAGAAACATCGTTAATGACTGATAACAATACCAATAATTGTATCTTGCAAACTGATAACTTAATTGTTAGCCGAAATGGCAAGATTTTGCTAGACCGGATCAATCTAAGGATTGAGCGAGGCAGCCTGACTATGCTCCTTGGGCATAATGGCTCCGGTAAATCCGTCTTGTTGAGGACATTACATGGTCTGCTGGCAAAGACAGATGGCGATATTAACGGACCACCCGCAAAGCGGCAGAAACTCGTTTTCCAAAAGCCAATATTGTTACGCCGAAGCGCGCGCAAACATTTCCGTTTTGTATGTCCCAGCTGTTCCGACAAAAACACTGAAGCCTGGTTTGCGCATGCCAATCTAGCAGCGCAGATGGACACACATGCGCATCAGCTCTCTGGTGGTGAACAGCAGAAACTTGCTCTGATCGGCGCATTGGCCAGCCAGCCAAGCCTGTTGTTTCTCGATGAACCCACATCGCATTTGGATTATGAATCGACAACGGCCATCGAACAAATGATTCAAGACGCTCATGCGGGTGGCACCACGATTATAATGACAAGCCACAACCGAGCGCAGGCTAAACGTCTCGCCCAGCATGTGTTGTTCATTCACGCAGGACAATTGCTGGAGAGTCGCTCAGCAGATGACTTTTTTCACAAACCCAAGGATCCTATCGCCGATAATTTTCTAAATCATCTGTGACAAGCTACTTGTAGCCCCTTTGTGATCAGGTCATATTGCCATATCAGAAGTAGCTGTTTCAGTTTCATGCTTGTTTGTAGGGTGGCCTTATGATCATCAAAATTTTTATCAGAACCTTTCCATCAGCCGAAGAGTGTGAATTGTTTGAATCCATTCTGCAAACGCGCTGGCCAAGCCTGTTGGAAAATATTCCAAATGTTCGGTTTCGAGCCATCAAAAATGACCAGACACCGCATGTCAGCACGGTGATCTGGGAATTCCCTGATGAAGAAACCCAGCGTATGATCGAGAAGTTAATCGTTGAGAACATTCAGAAATTTACCCAGACACTCTCACCAAAGACCATGTCGGTGACTGGCAAAACGCTTATGACGCTCGGCAGTTTTGAGGGTTAGAGTGGGACTGCCAGCCACCTAGTAAAGGAACAAAACATCCGATGATCGGCAAAGCAGTTATGTCAATTCGGTTGTCTGGTCACGCGTCTAAAAATCGGATAGCGTGTATAGCCAAAGCTAAAAAATTTTCAAGCTGATCAAGGACCATGGGTAACTGCCAAATTTCGACAATGCGAGGAAAAGCTGAGGATGGATGGCGATCGTAAAATCATAGTTCTGACAGGCGCAAGCCGGGGTATTGGGCATGCTACAGTAAAGCGATTTTCAATGGAGGGCTGGCGTGTAATCACCTGCTCACGGCATGGGTTTCCTGAAAACTGCCCTTGGGAAGCGGGACCAGAGGACCACCTGCAGATTGATCTCGCATCTCAGGAAGATGTAATTCGTGGGGCAAGTGAACTGGTTGAGCGATTGGATGGCAGGCCCCTACATGCGCTTGTCAATAATGCCGGCATTTCACCAAAATCTAAAGACGGTTCACGCCTTGACAGTTTGACCACGCCTATGAACGCTTGGCAGCAGGTATTTCAGGTTAATGTCTTTGCCCCAATCATGATGACAAAGGCCTTTGCCGAACCATTGCAGCGTGGCAAGGGAGCGGTTGTTAATGTCACCTCAATCGCCGGCAGCAGGGTGCATGATTTTGCTGGCTCCGCCTATGCAACGTCAAAGGCGGCCCTTGGTGCCCTTACCCGCGAGATGGCGTCTGATTTTGGCAAACTGGGGATACGTGTAAATGCGATCGCTCCAGGTGAAATCATGACAGATATTCTGAGTCCGGGTAGCGAGGAAGCCATTCTGCCACAGATACCGCTAGGACGTTTTGGTACACCTGATGAGGTTGCAGACACGATCTTCTTCCTATGCAGCGACGCCGCACAATATCTCAACGGTTCAGAAATCCATATTAATGGCGGCCAGCACGTCTGACCGGCACCACAAGGGGGGCTTGACCCGTGACCTTTGATTTCACCTCATTTGGCAATTCGCCGGCCAGCCGCGACATTGCCTTTCACCTGCATCCCTACACGAATCCATCAATGCTTCGTGAGACAGGTCCACATATTATAGCCCATGGTGACGGCGTTTTCGTGCATGACGTCAATGGCAAAAAATTCTACGAAGGGATGAGTGGACTGTGGTGCACATCGCTCGGCTTCTCCGAACCAGAACTTGTCGATGCCGCAATTAAACAAATGAGAACCCTTCCTTTTTACCACAGCTTTGCTGGAAAAACCGTCAACCCGGCAATTGAGCTTGCTGAAAAGCTGATCAAATCCGCGCCGCCAGCAGGGCGGGAAAGCAAGATGAGCAAGGTCTATTTTGCTGCGTCTGGCTCTGAGGCCAATGACACTGCCATGAAAATGGTCTGGTATTACCACGCCGCCGTTGGCAACCCCGAAAAACGAAAGATTATCAGCCGCCAACGCAGCTATCACGGCGTCACAATCGCCGCTGCCAGCATGACCGCATTGCCCTACGCCCAAGATGGCTTTGGTTTGCCACTGGATTTTGTTAAGCACACGACGACCCCCGATTACTATAACGGTGCGTACGATGGTGAAACTGAGGCCGATTTTGTGGCGCGCTGTGCAACCGAATTGGAAACCTTGATCCTCTCAGAAGGGGCGGACAAAGTCGGCGCCCTGTTTGCTGAGCCAGTGATGGGTGCTGGCGGCGTAATCATCCCGCCAGCCGGTTATTTTGCCGCCATCCGGGAGGTACTAAACAAATATGATGTCCTGTTGGTCGCAGATGAGGTGATCTGTGGCTTTGGGCGAACCGGCAATATGTGGGGGTCAGAGACTATGGATGTGCAACCAGACATTCTGACGTGTGCCAAGGCGCTGTCATCAGCCTATCTGCCGATCTCTGCAGTAATGCTGTCCGACCATGTCTACGGTCCGCTTGCCAAACAGGCCGAACAGCTCGGAATTTTTGGACATGGCTACACCTATTCAGCTCATCCAGTCTGTGCAGCCGTGGCCCTGCGTGCACAACAACTCATCGCCGAACGAGACATTATCGGCCATGTTCGCCGCATCGCACCAGTTTTCGCCGCTCGAGTTGAAAAGTTTAACAGGTTCAATTTTATTGGCAATGTCCGTGCTATTGGACTGATCGGTGCGATCGAATTCTGTGCCGACAGCAGCAGCAAAAAGAAATTCGACCCAGCCCATAAAATTGCTGCCAAAGCTGTTAGCAAAATTCAGGCATATGGTGTCATTCTGCGGGCGCTACCAGGCGATATTATCGGTTTTTGCCCTCCCCTAATCATCAGCGAGGGCGAGCTTCATGACATGTTTGACCGGGTAGAGGCGGCGATGGATGCGTTGCAGCCATTTGCCGATGAAATACGTGCATAGAATTGTGCAAATGAGCTTGAAATGAGCATTGCCTCACTGCGCGACGTTTTGGGGCCGGCAAAATCCGGGGGGTATGGCATTGTTGGCTTTGTCGTCCTGGGGTGGGAAGATGCCCTGGCCTATGTTGCGGCAGCCGAAGCCCTGAAAAGTCCTATTATTTTACAGGCAGGACCGGGCTTCCGGCGACATATGCCGGTGGAGGTATCGGGGCCCATGTTCAGGCATCTGGCGGAAACAGCATCAGTGCCGATTGTCTGCCATATCGATCATGCAACAAGCCTTGAGGAGTGCGTAGCAGGCATTGATCATGGATTTTCCTCGGTAATGTATGATGGCTCACGCCTCAGTGTGGATGAGAATATCGCCAGAACTGCAACAGTTGTTGAATATGCGCGCCGTCATGGCGCGTCGGTCGAGGGTGAAATCGGCTTTGTCGGCTATGACTCCGGTGAAGAATCAGAAATGACAATCCCCGGCGATGCAGCGCGGCTGGCATCCGAGGCAGAACTTGACGCGCTTGCCGTTTCGGTTGGCAATGTACATTTGCAACAGAAAAAGAAAGCCAATATCAATTTACAGCGTCTGGCAGAAATAGAGGCGGCCGCTGCCTGCCCATTGGTGATACATGGCGCATCAGGGGTGCCGGCGAAGATGCGCCGGCATCTTGCAACACAGACTGGCGTTTGCAAACTCAATATAGGCACCGAATTTCGTCAGTGTTTTGGAGATACACTCCGCACCGTGCTGGCAACGGAATCTTCGCTGTTTGACCGGATTGCCATTCTAGATAGGACCCGTCAGCCCCTGCAGGCCATTGCCGAGCGGGCAATTGAAAACCTACGGTTGTAAAATGGTAATTAAGTAATTTAATTTTCCCTAATAAATTGTTGTAAAAAAAGGATTATAGAATGCACTTTGATCCACGAAACGACAAATGTCCACTGCCTTACTCACCCTTCAAATCCTGCACCGTACCACGGCCGATTGGATGGCTGTCGACTATCTCATCCAACGGGGTAGTCAATCTGGCACCCTACAGCCAATGGCAGAATCTAACTTTCGATCCACCAATGGTGATGTTTGCCGCTAACCAGTTGAGCAGTGGTGAACGCAAAGACACAGTTGTCAACGCCGAAGAGACAGGCTGGTTTGTCTGGAACATGGCGACCTATGATTTGCGGGAGGCGGTTAATATCTCAGCGATGGAACTGCCAGCCGAGATCAACGAATTTGGGCGCGCCGGCGTAACGCCAATCAGCAGCATTGATGCCCCATGCCCACGCGTCAAGGAAAGCCCAGCACATTTTGAATGTCGCTACCTTTCAACCCACAGGCTGCGTGGCAATTCTTCGCATGGCTGGGTTGAGGTGGTCTATGGCGAAGTTGTCCGGATTCATGTCAACGATGATGTTATAACACCAGACGGCAAGTTGGACATCCCCCGCATCAAACCATTGGCACGACTTGGCTATTATGATTACACCGCGGTGACAGATGTGTTCGAAATGAGGATTCCAGGAGCATCCGGTGCCGCAGCAGCCGGTTTGGAAGGCAAATCAGATTAGGAAGCGCAACAGCCTGATCAGCCGTCATCCTGACCTGCAAATTCACTTGATGACGCCCACAGATTGATTCCAGCGTCAACAGCCAGTGAATCAATACGCGCAAGCTCATCAGCGCTGAAATCAAGATTTTCGATGCTGGCGACGCAATCACGAATTTGATCGCTGGTCCGCGCTCCAATCAATGCTGTCGTTATCTGCCCCGCAGGCTGCGCGCGCAGCACCCAGGCTAGCGCCATCTGCGCCAGTGTCTGGCTGCGTTCAGCAGCAATTGCGTTAAGGCCGCGAATTCGCTCCATCGTCTCCGGCTTGATATAGTTGCTGGAAAGCGAACTGTTGTCGCTGACACGGCTTATTGCTGGGATATCGACTAGATATTTTGACGTCAGCATCCCTTGCGCCAGCGGCGAAAATGCGATTGAACCAGCACCGACATCGCCCAATGTTTGCAGCAGGCCATCAGCCTCAAGCCACCTGTTGATCATCGAATAGCTTGGCTGATGGATCAGCAGCTTCACCCCCAAATCTCGAAGAATTGCCGTAGCCTCACGCGTGCGCTGGCTGTTGTAGGAAGAAATCCCAACATATAATGCCTTGCCCGCGTGCACCGCCTGCGCCAACGCGCCCATTGTCTCCTCGAGCGGCGTTTCCGGGTCAAAGCGGTGCGAATAGAATATATCAACATAATCCAGCCCCATCCGGGCCAGCGACTGATCAAGGCTGGCCAGCAGATACTTGCGGCTACCCCACTCGCCATAGGGGCCAGGCCACATATCATAGCCAGCTTTTGTGGAAATAATCATCTCGTCGCGATAGGGCGCCAGGTCCTTTGCCAGTATCTGTCCAAATGCCGTCTCGGCACTGCCATAAGGCGGACCATAATTATTCGCCAGATCAAAATGTGTGATGCCGGCATCAAAGGCGGTCAGGCACATGTCACGCTTGGTTTTGTGCGGGGTGGTCTCCCCAAAATTGTGCCACAAGCCCAGTGAAATCACCGGCAGCTTCAACCCACTGCGCCCACAGCGACGGTAGACCATGCTGCCATATCTCTCAGTGCTTGCCCGGTAAGTTGCCTCCATAGTCATGAACTGTCTCCGTGATGGAACTTGCACGATCAAACTTGCTTTCAAAGTAACGCCAAACCCCATCAAATTAAACAGTCTTACCGGCGCATTCATATTTTCCGGAGACAAAATTTGTGGCAGATTGATCAGGGAGCCGATCACGACCAGCGGGTTTGCAGTTTGCAATGAAATTTTTACAGCGAATGCGGCATTTGGCCATTGAGCGCAGGATCAATCAGACCTATACCAAGAGGCTAGTAGCAAAGGGCAGTCAACCTGAAGGCGTTTTCTGGAATTCAGAAGCCAATCAGATCAATCGCTTTGTGACGCTGCTTGCCCTAATCAATACGGCAACCGGAACCGAGCCAAGCACCAGCAATGCCGGACGCCCTATTTCGATCGCTGAGATTGGGTGTGGCTACGGAGCGCTCTATAGCTATCTGCAGCAAAGAAATTCGCTCGACCGATGGCGTTATCACGGTGTTGATATAAATCCAGCTATGATTGCTGCCTGTCGACAGAATTTCCCAAATGAGGTCAACCATTTCAAGGTTGCTGACCGGCCGCAGCATGAGGTTGATTTCAGCGTCTTTTCTGGCACATTCAATTTGACACCAGTGGATAATTGCGAGCAATGGCTTGGCTATATTTTGCAGGGGCTGCAGAATTGCTGGCCACTTTCACGCCGGGGCATGGTGCTCAACTTCCTGTGTGCATCGGAGGCAAAAATCAACAAGAATATCTTTTACACCAACAGGCTGCATTTCATAAACATGGCGGGCCAGAATTTTGGCCCGACGATTGCGGTGCCCACCAAGGATATTGACGGTGATTTCAGTTTTTTGATCAGCCGTGAATGAGGGCGATGCCCATTACGGCATGGCGGCTAGTTGAAAATCTGCCCTAAATCATAGATCACGATTGCGATTTTCGACCCCAGCGGACAAGACTTAAATCCCTGCTACATAGTTTTATTGCATCAGCCTTTCCCGGGTAGAAAACAGGGGCCTGCTTTTAAAATACATTGACAATCGGGCAAGCTACGTCTGACACATGTAACTCTACACCTACGTAAAAGCGCGGGCCAGCACCAAATATCCAAAGTTATTCAACAAGGAAGATTTTCTGACCTCACTGGGTGTCGCATGCTGGCATATCTATGGTCCCGTGGTATTTGATCTAAGGTTGTTTGCTACCGCGTAATTCGCCACAGTTCGCCTTTTAAATGCTTGCTGTAGCTATGACGCTGCCCGTAGCGTAATCGACGATATTTTCGGTAAGCAGCATAAAACAGATGTTGCTGCTGAGAGATTTCTCAGTATTGCCAAACAAGGCTATGAACGCGCCACCGTCGCTAACTAGCCAAGCATCGCCAATGGTCCTAATGCTTGTCAACGCAGTTCAAACGCGATTTTTAAATAAGCGCCGATTTCATACTAGCTTAAAAGCAGAACATTAGGGAGCTATTAGCAACACAATTCATCCGTGATGGATTAGTGTTCGCCGGGACATAAAAAACGTTGGCACCTGATTTTTTCATCTAAATGATCGACTTTAACATATTTCAAATATCTGTTTTTATTATATAAATTAAATAAATTAGGGCAGCGTCCAAGGCCTTTATGCTGTAACAGGGTGGTCGCGAACAAAAACCATTGTCTGTGCATCTGATTGACCAGGCTTAAATTCGTAGCCGCCGCCTTTAAAATCCATCAACCCTGAGGGAGTGGTTATCCGATGCTGGATGGCAAATCTTGCCATCGCGCCGCGCGCCCTTTTCGCAAAGAAGCTTACAATCTTTTCTTTGCCATTCTTGCGCTCCTTAAATACTGGCAATATCACAGGTATCTCAAGCGCTCCCCTATCGACAGCGCCGAAATACTCCTGAGAAGCACAATTGAAAAGCGCAGAAGAACCAGTCGCAGCCGCCTGTTTATTGAGAGCATCCGCCAGTTCACTGCCCCAATATGCATAGAGCGTGTTACCTTTTTCGGTATGAAGCCGGCTCCCCATTTCCAGACGGTAAGGTTCAATTGCGTCGAGCGGTCGCAAGACGCCGTATAGCCCCGATAGAATTCGCAAGTGATTCTGCGCCCATGCCATTTCGTGCGGATCAAACGAGGCGGCATCGAGCCCCCGATAGGTGTCGCCAGCGAAAGCCAGAGCAGCCGGCTTTTTCTGCTGTTTGCCAAAAACGCTAAAACGCTGTGCGTTCAAATTTGCCAGAGACTTACTCAAACCCATGAGTTTTTGCAAATCGTCAAGGCTGAGTTTGTCAGCAGCCGCCGCCAACTCACGCGCCTGCTCAGCAAAAAGCGGTTCTGTCGGCAGAACATCTTTAGCCGGTTCCATATTCAGTTTTTTTGCTGGTGAAACGACAATCAACATATTAACACTCCACTGATCCAGTGAGGACGAGTTATATGGGAAGTAGGTGGTCACCTATCAAATATCCAGAAAGCTGGGATAATTTTCTCAATTAAATAATGCTCGGTCACACCTCGAATGGCTTTTCCTAACATAAATTAAATTTCAATAAAGACATTGCACCCTATCGCGAAATTATTCGTATTGGCTTTTTGGGGGGCATCCACGTCTATTCATTCTATTCGATGTAAAAACGCAAAAAGTATTTTTCGAGATCATGCTTGAAAACGTCTGGATGCCACAAAAAGGGATGCAAGACCGAGGACAGCAAAAAAAGCAATGATCGGTAGTGGAACCAGCGCACCATTAGATATCCGGACTTCTATCAATGCAGCAACCATAAGTAAAAAACCGAAAGCACATGAAAATAATAGTTTTTGAGCTGTCAATCTTGGGCTGCTTTGGCACATAAAAATGGTGACGCCGATAAACACACACCCTGCCCCCATGTTTTTTCGCAGCGCCACAGCAGCCTTTAACGCGATTTCATTGCCCTCGATATCTGGGAACATTGCTAGAGTAAAAAACTCAGGATCAACCCAGAATGCTATCCCAAGCAGTATCATCAGGATGCCGTTGACCGCCAATATGAGCCGTGAGTTACCCATTAAGAGCTCCGAACGTCGCTATACATACACAATAGAGCTGTAAAAGCGCAAAGCAATGGCTGAATTCACAATATTAATCTATACCGCCACTTAATGGAAAACTGATAGCAAATACAACTGGCCAAGAAATGGCTTTGTTTTTGGTTCATGAGGATTCGCTCAATTTATCTTTCAATGACGTTAAGAAACATCTGTCGAGCTTTATTTACATGCCTTTTCATTTCATTTGGTGCGAGCTCCGCATCCGTTGACTCGATAGCTGCAAAAATGTCTTTGTAAGCTTTTGCATGCTTAGTTATTTCGTATCTATTGAGAATAAGCTTTCCTTTTTCGCACGAAGAATCTTGATTGCTTAAAAAAAATGAAGGCATTGTGACATTGAAAGTAAATAATTGTTTTTTGCTGCGTTAGCCAGAGCACCATGAAAACTAGATTTGAGTTCTATGAATTCACCACCTTTACTCTATTTATTTTCCACCTGCCTATCTACAATTCCCAAACTTTGTATATCCCCTCTTCCAGCTTGTAAAACACACAATCTAAAAATTGTTGGCTTTATGGCATTCCTCGCCTCAAAAATTTAAATAGGGTTTAAAACACCTAAGTCATCAATTTATTTAGTATAGATCGACGAGATTGGATCGAACTTTTCATGTTTCAACATCCAAAGCGCTTGACTAACCTGTATATCTTTATGATATTGATAATGACTCGCATTATCAATATTGTTTGAGTTAAAAATGGCCGATGAAAAAATTAAAATCTATCCAACTAAGACACTCCCTCGGAAAAAAATTTTGGGAATTGGAGAAAACATGGCTCTGTTCAATTATAGGGACATGTCTATCGATGCATGAAGCTAGGAAAATAGGTCGAAAATTTGGAGCAAAATGTTCGGATCCAACCCAAATAGACGCGGTGATTCACTCAATGCTGGTACGTGATTGCGCTGAAAAAAATCAAATTTCAATTCACGTAAACAAAATTCTAGAAAAAAAATTTAAAGGAACAATAAGAACGTTCCAAAAAAACAAAACCTCTTTAGATATACTAAAACTTTGGCGGGTTTTTTTTGATCGTGGATTAATACCTAGCGCTTATTGGGCAACGGCAACCATGAGAGAACTATCAAAAGAGGATTCAAACAAAATTTATTCAGATGTTCATATGTTATCACATTTAATAGGTTCATCGAATCAATCGCTCATCCAAAGGTTAGTTGAAGTTGAGTCTCACATAAAAGCGCTGGAAAATAAGCATGGATGGCAAAGACAAAAACTCGAAGCTACAGTTGGTCAATTGGAAGACAAGCTTCAGAGATCTGAGCGTTCAGTCAGTTTGCTTCAGAGACAACTTACAAAAAATAAGAGCAACAATAAATCAGCAAGAAAGAATGCCGATTGTGAAAAGACCAAGCTGCGTATCATTCGGCAGAGATGCGCGCACCTTGAAGAGTCGATTGAAAGTACAATAGCAAAATTAGAGATCCGGAACCGACGACTTAGGGAAAATGAGAGGCATATAGAATATCTCGAAAAATCATTATCTTCAGTTGAACAATTAATTGTTAGTATGAGTGATAATTCTGACTCAAAAATTATCCGAGTTGTCTCTGGGAAAAGCTTTCTTTACGTGGGCGGGATGCCCAATACAGCAGGCAACATTCAAAAAATGATCGCGAAAATGGGCGGAAGACTTTCGTATCACAATGGTGGAAGCGGGAAATCTGAAATGTCCTCACTCGCTAATCTTGTTGCTAACGCGGATGCTGTTTTTGTGCCTATGGATAATGTAAGCCACCACAGCGCGTTGGAGGCAAAAAAACAATGCAAGTTACTCCAACGCAAGTTTATCCCAATGAAATCTTCAGGAATAGCCTCATTCACACACGCACTTACAATGATTGATGTCGCATAAACAAATAAAATTTGGCTGGTTCACAAAGTCTATATTGTCTAGCGGGTAAAGTAATAAAATTTACAAGCACAATTGTTAGAAAGGCCTCACCAAATATTGACTGTCTTTTCGATTATCCTGAGAGGGAGTGTTCAGTGCTGTTACCTCTAGTGCTGCATCCTTGATCGATAGAATTAATCGACAAGCCTTCTGACGCTCAAAAATAGGGTTAACAGCCTTCTATGCCAATTTTTTTGTTCCTTCGGACAAAGTCTCTTGCTTCTTAAAGATCGACCAAACTGGCGTTACCAAGCCCTGTTTTAGGCGTCTACCAAACACACCAATTCTGAGCAGCAAATGTCTTGCTGCACTCTCACCAACAAAATATAAACTTTTTCCATCTGGATACCGTCTTCGCACATCAGTTTTTTGACTTGTAGTGTTGTTGGTCTCTTCAAACCTACTAAAGACACATACGAACCCACATTTATCCCCACGAAATAGTTTGAGAGTACTGGATGGGATTGAACATCAGATTACTTTTCTAAAAGGAACATGCCATGTAATTGAAGGTAAATATTGGATAACGCAACCTATTTTAAATTTAGGAATATGGAAGGATGGCCGAAGAGATGCCATCAAAATAAAAACAATAGGTTATTGTGTTCATGCCAATACAAAACGGAGATATAAAATAGGAGATAGAAAAATTTAACCCTTATTGAGGGGCATTGTGCGCGACATTTATTTAAAATTGCATTCACCCGCTATCATGACACCACCCATCTCCAAACATTTTTTTCGGATTTCTTCTGATAATAATATAGCGCTTCCAGTGGGAGTTATCTTGCTGTTCATGGGGGCGCCATAAGTATCAGCACGGATATGTGATTTCTGAGTTCGTTTTAAAAATTCATACTCGTTATTTATGTCTGCAATGATTTTTTGACAGTTTAACCTCCGTCTTTTTAGCTCTGCGACAACTTGTTCCATAAGGGCGGCGGAAGGCGAATGCACGTTCACGTAGAGACAGAGCGCTTTATTGTCAAACGTTTGTAATTTTGCTCTTTGGCACGCGTGAAGTGACACAGCTGTCAAAATGGTTAAAGCTAAAAAAATCAGCTTCTTAACTTTCAGATCGAGCAAAAAATCAAACTTCATTTTGATAGCATGATACATTGCCACTCAAGGTATAAAAAACTTTTATGGTTGACCTCGCGGTATTGAACCACATGGACTAACCCAGTACTTGGATGGAAAGTTTTTGAAGTGCCAGCAACTAGAAAATTTTTAATCAAATTTTTTTCACATTCCTGCTTAGAGCCAAAATACTTTGATACCTGCAAGATCTGGTGCGCATTTTGATCTGCACTATGAAATGGATGGATACGGACTATTGTCCAGAGCAAATTCTTAGAAATCGCTAATTGTGGTGGCAGAAAAAAAAATATCAAAAATATCAGTATTTTACTTGCATAGCGAGCCATGGAATTCCTGCCTTCTTCATATCGAAGCAAGTCACAGCACTTATTAAAATAATACATACTAATTAGCCAAGCCTGTGAGCATTACCAGTCGAAAGGGTTGCATTACACTTCTCTAATGCAAATTACCAAAAGTGATAAATTTTTTATATACTTTGCATAGGATACCTAGATAGTAAAATGAGGAGCTTGGCACTATGGTAGGCACCAGCATAAGAGTGTAAAAAATCACCAATTTCTATGAAAAATGATAATCGTGGCAAAAAAATGCCAAATTTCTCCCAATCCGTTGCATTACATTATAATTTTTGGCTAGGAGGAAAGGTCCATACTTAATAACAACTATCTTCTCAGCAACACTAGTGTGACACCATCAAAACCCAACCCCACACCTGCTACCACCCTACAGCCGAGGGTTACTCATACAGTTTAGTGGTTAAGACATTTCGTTTAAAAGAAGGAGTGAGACAAGTTAGGATAGACAATCTCACTTGCGTTTATCACGCCAAGCTAAGGCTGCTTTTAAACCTTGCTCTCTCCGAATGCGATTGAATTCTGACCTTTCGGGCGACTCATCGGCCTCAATTTGAATGTCTGTTTCGAGTGCCTCCTGCATCGCCTCACGCATCTTTGCGAGTTCATAGCTACGATGAATTGCTGCTTTAGTCATTCGTACTGAGTGTGGCGCAGCGCTGGCAATTTGATTCGCAAATTCCATCGCAGCATTCATTTCATATCCATCTGCTACGATGCGGTTCAAAATTCCCATCTCATAACAGCGCTGCGCAGTAATCCTATCATTGCCGGTCAATAGCAATTCTTTTGTATGTTTAGGACCGACCAAATAGGGCGCAAGCATTGCGACAATCCCAGATCCAAAGCGCACTTCTGGTTCACCGAAAAATGCATTCTCACTTGCAACTGCAAGATCACAAGCCATCAACAATTCCATGGCGCCTCCTATGCAATACCCGTGGGCTGCCGCAATGGTCGGTTTTGGTGAGTTCCAAAACTGCATAATGAAATCAAAATCTTTGGTGAGAACATCTCGCCATTGTTCTTCACCAATAATCCCACGAGCAGCGCTCTCTTTCATATCAAATCCAGCAGAAAAACATCTGCCACTTCCGTGCACAATTATAGCTAACACTTCGTCATCCTTATTAAACTTGCTCATAGCCGTGTTTGACGCATCGATTAGTGCGCTGTTAAATGCATTCATAACCTGGGGCCGATTAAATGTGAGAATGCCAACACGTCCCTCAATTCGCGTGTTTACAGGACTTTGGTCAAGCATATGACTATCCTCTGGAGTTGGTGCTCGCAGAGGCTAGCAGGACTCCATAAACAAGGATATGCAAAAATTTTCAAATCTTGGGTTGTAATTCCGATTGATCTCTAGACGAATCCTACTTTTTTAGGGTTCATATAATATGACATTTTTTGGTGTGGTTATGAAATGAAACAGCATCCTATGGGTTCCCTTCTATCCCCACAGTCAATTGCCTTCGTTGGAGCGTCTGATAGAGCAAATAGCACTGGAAAGGCGATGTTAGAGATGAGCCAAATTGATGGTTTCAGTGGAAATATCTACCCTGTGAACCCGCGCCTGACACAGCTTTTTGATAAGCCATGCTATCCTAACCTTGCAGCTTTACCTGAGGTGCCAGACCATGTGGTGATAGGGGTCGCAAGTCGTTTTGTTGAAACCATTCTCGATCAGGCCATTGAGCTTGGCGTCAAGGCAGCAACAATTTTTGCTTCTTGCCATCTGGATGATGATGAAAATCCAAACTTGCCAACCCGCATCACAAAAAAAGCTGCGGCGGCAGGAATGTCAATTTGCGGTGCAAATTGTATGGGATTTTACTCACCCACCATAGGCTTGCGAATTGCTAGCGCCGTTTCACCAAAAGGGTTGCAAAAGGGTGGCATTGCATGGATTGCCCAATCAGGCTCTGCCTTCAGTGCTCTACCAAATAATGACAGACGACTGGGGTTTACTCTAGCTGTGTCCACCGGAATGGAACTTGTAACAACAGTTGTAGAGTACATTGATTGGGCATTACGACACCCAGAGACTCGGGTTATTGGGCTTTTTATTGAAACGATACGTGATCCTACGGGTTTCTTGCGTGTGCTTGAAATGGCACGTCAGCTAGCCATTCCAGTTGTAGTGTTAAAGGTCGGCCGGACAAGCAAAAGTGCCCAGATGGCGGTATCACATACTGGTGCTTTAGCAGGCAATGACGCAGTATATGAAGCAGTATTTCGTGCGTACGGCGTGCATCGCGTTAGGGATATGGATGAGATGGCCGCAACACTGGCACTCTTTGACACACCACGCAAACCAGCCCTTGGGCAATTGGGAACTATACACGACTCGGGCGGTGAACGCGAGCTGATCGTCGATATTGCCGAAGATTACGGCATTGAATTTGCCAAACTACAATCAGCCACTTGCAGCAAGCTTGCCGCCAATCTTGAGGCTGGCCTGATCGCCGAAAATCCTCTTGATGCCTTTGGCACACATAATGACCTTGAGAATCGGTTTGCAACACTGATTGAAATTTTGGTCAACGATCCCAATGTTGCGATTGGCTTGTTTATGTCAAACCCACGTGATGGCTATGAGTATGCAGAAAGCTACTGCAGAGCCGTCATGAAAGCGGCAAAAATGACCCAAAAGCCTCTGGCAATAGTGTCCAATTATTCAATGGCTGACGACAGGAAACTTGCTATCAGACTGCGAAAAGCGGGGGTCCCGATGCTGCGTGGAACGCGCAATGCTTTGCTTGCAGTAAGACATGTTATTAATGACCGCCATTATCGAGACTTTAACTCAGAGAGCATAATTAACAACCAAGCGAAAGCATTTGTCGACCAAACCATTGTGAAGCGTTGGCGATCTTGTCTTACTAAAAACCAATTTATCTCAGAATTTGATGGCCTCACCATGCTATCTGAATTCGGAATCATCACTCCAAAGATAGCGAGCGTCACCTCTTTAGATGAGCTTGAGGCAGCGTTATCAATCCTTGATTTTCCTATAGTATTAAAAACTGCTGAGAATCATCATCACAAAAGTGATGTTGGCGGCGTCAAGCTAAATATAGCTGACCCAAGTGAGGCGTACGCCGCATATCGAGAGATTAGCGCCAGGATTGGGCCAAAAGCGCTTATCATGGAGATGGCCCCATCTGGAGTAGAGCTATCAGTTGGCTGTGTCTGTGATCAGGGTTTTGGTCCGATAATTATTTTATCTGCTGGAGGGGTCATGATCGAATTTTTGGCGGACAAAGTCGCGGCACTTGCACCAATTAATGACGTTTTAGCGAAGGCCTTAATTCGTGAATTGCGCATTTCAAGACTGTTTGCGGGATACCGCGGGCAGCCACCAGCCAATGAGGACGCCATTATCACTCAAATTGTGCGTTTTTCACAAATGGTAACTTTGCTTGATGGTGTGATATCTGAAATTGATATCAATCCAATGATATGTGGTGCAGATGGATCATATGCAGTGGATTGTCTTGTGGTATCAAGTAAACTCGATTAGCCCAAAAACATTCAAAATTGCATGACTTTGGAACCAGTCTGCCCTTTACCACCCGGCGACAGACGCCTAATCATTTTGTCGCTTCAATCATATTAAAGCGTTTACTACTGGGCCTTCCTGCCAAGCAATTGCGTCATAATCAGCAAGCCAGATGATATGATGATAAGGACTGTGGATATTGCCGCGATAGTGGGATCAATCTGATCACGCAAGGCTAGAAACATACTTCGGGTAATGGTTGAATTATCACCACCCGCCACGAAAAGGGAAATGATAATCTCGTCAAACGAAGTTAAAAACGAAATCAGCGACGCGGAAATCAGAGAAAACTTGATTTGTGGCAGGGTAATTTCAATGAAGGCTCTAGGCCGGCTGGCGCCAAGTGAACGGGCAACCTTTTCTTGATTCATGTCATAATTTTTCAATGCTGACATGACGATGATCAAAACAAGCGGCATCGCAACGAGTGAATGTCCCAACACAAGGCCGACGATGCTGTTTACCATTTTAAACTGAACGTAGAAATAAAAAAGCCCAATCGCGATGAGTATGATAGGCACCATCATTGGCGAAATCATGATCGGAAATAAAATAGCACGTAGACGGGATGTGCTGTTGATTAACCCATAGGCGGCTACAGTACCAATCGGTGTTGCAACAAAAATGGTAAGAACAGCAACGAGCAAAGATGTGCGTGTTGCTGCCATCCAATCATTGAAGCCGTTTTCCACTTTCCAAGAAAAGAAATAATTTTCATACCAGCGAAATGACCAGTCTTTGGGCGGAAATTCAAGATACTGACTACTCGAGAAAGACATTGGTATCACGACTAGTGACGGTACAATCAATAGGAATAGAATTATTGCTGAGAGTATGTAAAGCCAAAGACGGCCTCGCAGCTTGATCTGGGTTTCCGAGACATTTTGGTCTAAAAATCCCATGTCTAACTTCGCTGACCAAACTGATCAAGTGAGACCAGTTTCGATGCGATAAATAGTATAAGCATGGTGACAACCAACAACACAACACCGAGTGCGCTCGCCGCACCCCAGCTGAAGTAAAGTTCTATATTGCTTGATATTTTCATCGCAGCCATGATCACTTTGCCACCGCCCAATACTGCAGGCGTAACATAGAAACCAAGACATAACACAAAGACAATGAGAAGACCCGCAATAAGGCCGGGCATACTTAGCGGGAAAAACACTGTCCAAAATGCTCTAACTGGCGTTGCACCAAGGCTTGATGCGGCCTTCACGCAGTGCGGGTCGATTGCGCGCATATTGGCGTAGAGTGGCAAAATCAAAAAAGGCAGCATGATGTGGACCATGCCGATTAGAGTGCCTGAAGTGTTGTGAACGAATTTAATTGGCTCACTGAGCAGGCCAAGGTCGACTGCAACAGTATTCACCAGCCCCTTTTTTTGGAGAAGTACAAGCCAAGCATAGGTTCGTACGAGGAGGCTAGTCCAAAATGGGATTAAAACCCCAATCATGCATATGTTGGCCCATTTCCGGGGAATCTGCGACATGAAATAAGCCAGCGGATAACCAAGCAAAGCGCAAAATAACGTGGTTAGGATACTAATCTTGAAGGTTGTCAGAAAAATGCGGATATATGCTTTCGAATTGATCATCCTTTCATAATTTTCAAACGAAAATGACCCATCTCTGCCAATAAAAGACAAGAGAAATAGCCAGCCAATTGGAACAATGATCATCGCTCCAACCAAAACCAAATAGGGCAATGTAAGACCAAAAAAAGTGTAATGTTCACGCCGCGCTAGTTGTGCAAGCTCAGCTTGATTAAAGTTCTGCTCAATCCCTACCATTAGCCGCTTCCAAGAAATAACTGTCAGCAATTTTTAGCCCAAGAATAATTTTTTCATTAACGCGAGGTAACTCACCCACGTTTGTGCTTCCATTTGGTAGTCGAAGGCGGAGAGAAACCTCACCATAATTTTCTAGATTCAGCTTGACAACCATTAGTTGGCTCTCACCTTGAAAGATTGAGTCCTCAACTAGACCCTCAAAATAATTGGCATCACGGGATTTCTTGTTGGCAATAAATAGTTTTTCAGGACGAACAACCAGCATGAAATCACCGTCCTTTTTCAGTTCTTGGGCAATCTTAAGTTTTTTAGAGCCAATAGTGGCAAATCCACCTTTTACTTTTGCTGGCAAGAGGCTTGACTCGCCAATAAAATCGGCTATGAAAGCGTTCTTGGGCCGCTGGTAAATCTCGTTTGGTGAGCCTAACTGCATTAATTGCCCGTCATTGATAACGGCAATTCTGTCTGACATTGTCAACGCTTCTTTTTGATCGTGGGTCACATACACCGTTGTCATATTGAGGCTGTCGTGAAGCTGGCGAAGTTCGATTTGCATTTCTTCGCGCAATTTCTTGTCGAGAGCGGAAAGTGGCTCGTCCATGAGCAAAATTTTCGGCTGGAAAACGATTGCGCGCGCCAATGCAACACGCTGTTTCTGGCCGCCAGACAATTCATCAACGCGGCGATGACCAAGCCCTTGAAGCTTTACGGTGGCAAGTGCTTTCTCAACACTTTTTCGCGTCTCTTCTTTGCTAACACCACGCAATTTTTGAGGGTAGGCTACGTTCTCTGCAACGCTCATGTGGGGAAACAGAGCGTAATTCTGAAAAACCATGCCGATACCGCGAAGATGAGGCGGTTTTAGAACGACCTCCTCACCGCCAAATTTAACGCTACCATAATCAGGGTTTGTAAAGCCGGCGAGCACCATCAGCAATGTCGTTTTGCCAGATCCTGATGGCCCCAGTAAAGTAAGAAACTCTCCAGACGTAACCTCAAGACTAACGTCCTTAAGTGCATAAAAATCCCCATAGGTTTTTGTCACATCTTTGATAGAAATATTAAGTGAGCTGTCGGTCATAGGTTGTGCCGCCACCGAAAGTTTACAGTCATCAGTTAACCGCTGTACAAATGCTTAACAAAAATGAATTGGAGGGCGTTTTTACCCTCCAATCCCTAAATAATCTACTCAGTCATCATTTCAGTATATTTCTCTGCCGCAATTGTTCGCCACTTGGCGTACCAATCCGTCCTGAGTGTCATTTGGTGCTTGGCATTCTCTGGGTGTGAGGGCATTTGACGCGCTCTAGCCTCCTCCATCAAATTAAGCTCATAAACCAATTTATTTGTTGGTCCGTAAGTGATGTATTTAGCGAATTCAGCCATATATTCTGGCTTCATCATCTCGGCGATATATTTCATCGCTAAATCTTTGTTCTTAACGCCCTTTGGAATGCCGTAGCCTTCCCAGTCCATGATGCCTGTTTTCCAATCATAGGCAACTTTTGCACCATCAAGCTTGGCGACGTCAAAACGACCGTTCCATCCGGTAGTCATATCAACCTCACCGTCCTTCATCAACTGAGCATGCTGCGCGCCAGACGTCCACCATACAGCAATGTGCGGTTTAATAGATCTGATTTTATCAAGCGCACGATCAATACCTTCCTCGCTATCCAAGACTTTATAGATGTCCTCTTTTGCGACACCGTCAGCAAGCAACGCTGCTTCAAGTTGTGAGTCTACTTTTGCGCGCATTGCGCGGGTGCCTGGAAATTTCTCAACATCAAAAAAGTCAGCCCATGAACGCGGTCCATTGTCACCATACGTTTCGGTGTTCCATGCGGCAACAACTGAGAAAATATCTGCACCCGCACAATAGTCGCTATACATGCCTGGCAAATGATTACTCACGTCAATAACCGAATAATCAAGTTTCTCAAGAATGCCTTCAGCTCCACCTGAAGCACATCCGCCAGCCCCGCTGGAAAAAATGTCGAATTTGTCTGCACCAGATTTAACCATCAATTTGACGTCTGAAATACCTCCATAGGTATCTTCCTTTACCGTGATACCCATGGCCTCGGCGGCAGGTTGAAAAATACCAACCGATTGGCCTTTTTGGTAAGCGCCGCCCCAAGACACTATCCGAAGTGTGTCATCAGCAAAACTCGCTGTAGAAAAACTCGCGAAACCGAGCGATACGGCTGCAACCCCAACTTTTTTGAGTGTTATAAAAGACTTCATTTGTTCCTCCCAATAAATCTTCTTTAAAATATCGTAAACGGAGTTTATTCCGCTGGTAAAGGTTTCATTTGACTGTAACTACCACATTGGGTTTTTAATCTAGCTGGTAAATGTTAAAATTTGGTTCATAGGTTTATGTCACAAAAAATTCAAATTGCCGAAACACAACAAAAGTATGTCGCGGGTAATGTCTATTGGCATGACGGAATCGATCCCCTCTTGCCAACAACGCAAGTCCCCTCAGGCAAAGTAGATGTAGCTGTGATCGGCGCTGGATATACCGGGCTTCAAGCGGCTATCGCTACGGCACGAGCAGGACGTTTAACCCAAGTTGTTGACATGCACGAATTAGGCTGGGGATGCAGTACGCGGAATGGTGGACAAATCAGCCCAAGCATTAAGCCATCGTTTTCAACTCTTGCTCAACGGCATGGTACAAAGCGCGCAGCAGCAATCCGTAACGAGGGGTATCGTTCGCTTGATTGGATTGGTTCCTTTATTAAAACCGAGGGTATATCTTGCGAATATCAGCGATGTGGCAGGTTCCACGCAGCCCACACGCCAGCCCATTTTGACAACCTTGTCAGTGAAACCCAGAAGCTCAGCAGTGAGGAAGGCGTAAAATTTGAGGTTATATCCCGAGACGAACAGCATTCAGAACTCGGCACAGACGCATACTTTGGCGGTGTCGTGCTTAAACAGCACGCTTCGCTGGACCCAGCCAAATACTACAGCGGTCTGCTTGAGCTTTCAAAAAGAGTTGGAGTTGAAATCACAGATGTTTGCCCTGCCATTGAAATAAAGCAAGAAGGCAGAGCTTTTGTTGTAACCACATCTAAAGGCGAAATCAGGGCCGAAAATATAATCATTGCAACAAATGGTTACACGACTAGTCTTGTGCCGTGGCTGCAAAGACGGGTCATCCCTATCGGCACATACATGATTGCGACTGATCCACTGCCACAAACACTTATGGAAAGATTGTTTCCCACAAATCGCGTAGTGAGTGACACATGCAAGGTAATTTATTATTACCGACCCTCACCAGACCGTAGCCGTATTATTTTTGGTGGTCGCGTTTCAGCAGATGAGACAAACCCTGCAATTACAGGCCCAAGGCTGCATCGTGATATGTGTCGGATTTTCCCTGAACTTGTGAATTATGGTTACACACACTCTTGGACAGGTACTGTAGCCTTTACTTTCGACACACATGCCCACATCGGGCAACATGCCGGTATTTATTATGCAATGGGATACTGCGGGTCCGGCGTTGGCATGGCAAGCTATCTGGGGTTTTGTCTTGGGCAACAGCTTGTTGGCAATCCAGATAGTGCAACCGCATTCGACAATTTACCATTTCCAACCCGACCACTGTATTTTGGCAAGCCTTGGTTTTTGCCATCAATCGTGCAATGGTATCGATTGCGGGACAAGTTGCAGATTCGTCGTGCAGCTGCATTAGATAAGTGGAAAAATTAGACAAACACAAATGCAGAGCCTCTGTGCTTAATGTCACTATTTTGCTACCAAACCGATTTGTTTTGGAAAACGGCGAAAGACTATCGTTACATTGGCGCGCTTGCAATGTACGCTCTTTTTTAAAGTTAGGCCGTTTTTAACAAGTCAACAAAAAGTCTTAGCAGCCGCAACTTCAAGTTTATCACAAAGTTCACCAATTTGGTCATCTGAGATTATAAATGGCGGCGCAATAAGGACATGATCGCCACGAGACCCGTCAATGGTTCCACCCATTGGATAGCAAATTAGGCCGGCATCGAAAGCTGCAGCCTTGAAAACTTTGTATCGTGCTTCCTCCGGGTCAAACGGTGCCTTACTTTCACGATGGGCGACGAACTCCATGCCGATGAAAAGTCCCCTTCCCCGAATGTCACCTATATTCGGATGATTACTAAACCTTTCAGTCAGCTCTTCCATTAATTTGTGCCCTTTGTCTTTGACGTGGCCTATCAAATTTTCATCCAAAATAGTATTTACCACAGCATGCGCGCCTGCACATGCAGTAGGGTGTCCAAGGTAGGTGTGGCCATGCTGGAAAAAGCCACTTCCCATTTTGATCACTTGATATATGGTTGAACTGCAAAGCATTGCACCAAGCGGTTGGTAACCTGCACCTAAACCTTTGGCAATTGTAATAATATCGGGTTGTACACCATCCATCTCGCAAGCATACATATACCCGGTTCGGCCCATGCCACACATCACTTCATCAAGAATTAATAACACATCATAACGGTCACAAATTTCACGAATGTGTGCAAAATACCCATCCACAGCCGGCACTGCGCCAAGTGTAGCCCCAACAACTGGTTCCGCTATGAAAGCCATTACACTTTCTGGCCCAAGCCGTAGGATTTCAACTTCAAGCTCGTTAGCAACTCGCCGAGCAAAAGCTATCTCGTCCTCGCGGTCAAGCATCTCACGATAAGCGTAGCAGGGCGCAACATGGCTGGTTTCAATGAGAAGTGGGTTGTAAATCTGGCGTCTCAATTGATTGCCACCCGCTGCCAATGCGCCTAAAGTGTTGCCATGATAACTCTGACGGCGAGTTATCACATTGCGTCGAGCCGACTGACCAATTTCTACAAAGTACTGCCTTGCAAGCTTCAAAGCCGCCTCAACAGCTTCTGATCCACCTGAGACAAAATAGACATGTTCGATCCGTTCTGGAGCATGATCAACCAGAAGTGATGCAAGCTTCTCTGCCGGCGCCGACGTAAAAAAACCAGTGTGCGCAAAGGCCAACTGATCAACTTGAGATTTTATCGCATTAATCACACTTGGATGGCTGTGACCAAGACTTGACACAGCGGCGCCACCTGATCCGTCAAAATAGCGTTTGCCATCCGAGTCAATGATATAGCACCCGTCGCCAGTAACTGCGACAGGATAACTAGTGTTCATATTCCGCGGGAAGACATTTGACATGAAGCGCTAGCTCCTTTTTGGCTCGCTTGCAGTTCCCCGCTTAGCCAAAAAGCTCAGAAAAAGTGACCACAGCATTCGAGTTTCTGCTTACAAAATAAATCCTATCATCGTCCCATCGACAATAAAGAGCGATATGCTAAAAATTCCAGCAGCAATTGTTGAATAACAAAAACATTCCATTCACCCAAGCAACTAAACAGCTATTGCTAGAAGTAGTGAATTGTCTCGCAATTCTCTCCGCAAAGAATAACTACACTACCTCACCTGACTTTTGAAATATGCTTCCGTCATCCTTAAAAGTGTGTCCAGCAGCAATGCTGCTAATAAACAACACCAACCCAAACCAACCCAAACCAACCCAAACGTTGGTATGATTGCAAGATTAGAAGTCTATAGAAGTTAGTTATGGTTGTGAGCATTGGAAAGCGAGTCCTTTGAACTATCCGAGGCGGTTACATGGTTTCAAGGTATTCACGATGGTGACCACGAGCCAGCAAGATTAAGCGTCAAAAGAACCTATAGTATCCAAATGGCTGGCTACGCTGTCGGCCAATGCACTGAGGTTATATCCGCCTTCCAGAATGCTCACGATACGGAGAGACCCCGTGATATCAGCATTCCTAAGTGCCATTTCCAGAATTAACCCTGTCAGGGTACCAAAATCCTCAGTGGCCATCATTAATCCGCCCAAGGGGTCTGCTTTGTGGGCATCAAAACCTGCTGAAATAATTATGAGGTTGGGTTTGAAATCCAAGACGGAAGGTAAAAGATAATTTTTCCACCCCTCAAGTACGTCAAAACCAAGCGCCCCTTGCGAAAATGGCAAATTAACGATGTTATTATCGGCCCCAGTTTCACTTTTTTCACCTGTGCCTGGGAAAAGGGGCATTTGATGAGAGGAAGCATAAAATAGAGAAGGGTCATTCCAAAAACATGCTTGTGTGCCGTTACCATGATGTACATCAAAGTCCAAAACGGCAACTCGTTCCAAGCCCCATTGTTCTTGAGCATGCTTAGCTGCCACAGCGGCACTTGAATAAACACAAAATCCCATTGCCTTTTCTGGTTCGGCATGATGACCGGGTGGCCGCATAGCGTTAAATGAAGCCCCTTCTTCTTTTTGCATTACCTTGTCAACTGCAAGACAGGCCCCTCCGGCTGCTCTTGAAGCAGCCTCAATACCCGACTTACCAGCCCAAGTATCTGGGTCCAATCCAACAGGATTTAACGCTGCAGAGGCTGTCTCATCGATATAGTCAAGGAAGGTTTTTGTGTGTGCCCCTAACAATTGCTCACGCGTTGCGAGGGGAGCTTGAATACGGCTCCAGTTTTTGTAATTACCGTCTATCCTATTCTTTATGGCTTCATAACGTTCCGCACACTCTGGATGACCTTTTGGTGTATCCTGGTGCAAACAGATTTCATGTGAGATGATTGATAGATTTCTCATTTTCAATTTTTTACAACTGCCATTTCTGTCAGACATACTTTTGCTTTTTAAAAAACAAGGGTAGCATTTTAACCCTACTGGAACTGCATTAGAACCCTGTCAGCATCACCGTGTAGCTCGCGAGCCGCTGGACTGCTGAATGACATTCTGCTGGACGTAAGCATGGAGTTCACCCGCGGTAATCTGGTCATCACGATTGGAGTCTGCATCACCCTCCATACCTTAATGGGTGCGCTGCAATGAGACAACATGAGAAGGATTGAACAAAGTATTCGGTTAACCAGCTGAAATAATGAACTTTAGTGTGTCACTATGATACGTGCTTATTAGATTAGATGGCGGAGGGGAAGTCTTCCGCTGCCACTAGTAAGTGGTTGAAAGTGAGTCATTAAATTCCACTATTCATTTCTCGTCCCACATTCCGTCCCACATTAAGTTTACAAAAACTGTTGTTTGCATGATCCTTTTTCTGGGACATATTTTCATTCTGTGGGCGATAGATTGAAATGCTGATAATTAAAGATAAGAAGATATTTTCTGACGATGGCACCTTTTTGAGGGTGATCGATTGTCCGCGAGGGGTCAGCGGCTCGGATTTAACGCAAACATCTGACCACGAGTTTCACTGCGATAAGTGTGAAAAACAGATTGTTGCAACAGATTTCCTAACCGAGGATAGCATCGTTGAGTTGATAACGGACAAACCGGAAACCTGCCTGAAGGTAAGTCGCTTTGATCCTTTGTTCAGGTTTGAACCATGAGCCGTATACCAAAACGCCATCACACGAACAGGGAAAACCTGCGCGTCGTAGAAACTGTGGATAGCGAGGCTGATTTGAACAAGGCCATAGAAAACGGGCACGTCACGCTATTTCGTAAAATTGAACGCAACCCCAAACTCTATTCTCGATGCTTGTTACTGCGTAATTATCGAAGTGGCCGATATGAAGAAGTGCCGTCAAGATCATTCTACACTAGACATGCGGGCAAACAGGAGTTTCCTGAGTCAGAATGGAAATGCATGCACAGATATGACCATTACCACCGCTATCGAAGAGCCGACAAAGCATGGGCAGCTTATGTGCTTCCCCTACTTCCAGTTGTAGGCGAGCGACTTTATATCGAGGACATTATCGAGGATATTTTTGTACAGGGCTTCTGGCACAAACCTATTTCAGCTGACGATGGCGTAGCAGTCTGGAACGGCAAAGACCTTGAATTAGATGAAGCCCAGTATGCAAAGTCCCATATCGTTGGCTAAATCTTTCAGGGGCCCGTGCCAGTTAAAGGGCAGATTATTCCCAAAATATTTTTTACAAACTTCGAACAATAAACAGGCATTTCAGGAGTGGCTGCAAGGGCCATGATCAAAACAAACGATACCGAACAAAACGATATCAAACTCTGCCTTGCTCGAACCAGATCAGGCGCGCCCTGCCAAAAGCACCCTATCGCTGGCAGAACGCGGTGCAGGCTGCACGGCGGCCGAAGCACGGGGCCTCGAACCCCCGAGGGCAAAGCTGCTTGCGTTGCAGCGCACTGGAAACATGGACGACGGTCTAAGGCTTATGTTGAAAAAAGAAAGCAGATTTGGAGACGATTGCGATTTTTAGAACGGAGGTTAATACTTTAACAATAGAATCAAGAGGGGGAAACCAAATGGCGTATCGATACATTTTTCTTTTGTTTGCTATTTTACAAGCCTCACCAACACTGGCTTCTCCGAATAAAGTATTGCTAAAAATGTGCAACAACACTATCGCTCAGAATTTTATTGGAACAGACCCCGACATATATATATGTATGGGTTATTTTTATGGTGTGGTAGATAGTGCGAATTTAGCTTGCAACGCCTTAAATGTTGGTGAGAAATACGCAAGTGAAAACGATGGCGTCACATGGAATGTGGTCCGGAACCAAATTGCCAGTTCTGCATATAATTCCGACGTAAAAGACATTATTAGGGCCTTCGTAAATTGGGGCAATGAAGCTAAACCAGAAGATTTAGAGTACTCAGTCACCAATAATCTTATTGACTGGCTCACGCCCAAGTGGCCATGCCAGCCCACCAAATGATAGTAAACTTCAGACTCTTTAGGAGGCGCTTCTTGTTTGCACAAAGAGATTTTGACAAAAAGCATTATAATTTATAACAATCAGCAATTACAACGGTTGTAGATTTTATAAATTCAAATGACGACGTGTAGTTTAGGTATAACAACCCCTTTTTAAAAACACCCCCGGCGTTTATTTCTGGATTATTATTTCGCCGGTCTTCATCGGTGGGTCTATATAATTTGAAACTTATAGCGTCTAAATTATATTTGTCCGCAGGCAAATACTCAATTTCATGAAGCGTGCCTCCCATCATCAGTTGCTCATTTTCATGAATCCAAATAACTTCTCGATCCATATTTTTCGGCAGAACCCAGCTGAATTTGAACTTCACAGGGTAAAATTTCTGGATACTGCCGTCTGGCTTGAGCTCAGTGTGTTGGGAGCTAGTGCAAGAATAATCGCCAGCAAGGGCTGACGCCTCGCTAACAGAGTCAAGCCAGTTTTTTGCTTGTTGGTTTCCAAATTCGGAAGCCTTCTCCAACCAGAACTTTGCACGTGTTACATCGCGAGGTACTAGTTTGTTTTTCACCGAAGATTGACTAAGATGTATCAGGGCGAGCTGGAGAGCCGCCTGCTCATGCCTACCAAATGCGGCCATTTCGAGCAAATTCAACTTTTTTAAAAAATAAGAATAAGCTTCTAAACCGTCACCCATCGACCGGAGCACAATTGCCTTATCGATGGCTTGGGCTAAATGGAAAGCGGCATCAATATTTCCTCTATCTGCTAATGGTTTCAGTATTTTAAACGCATCAGTAATCCGATCTTCTTCAACAGCCTTAATACCTTTAGATAGGTCAGTTGCATTAGCGTTAAAAGAAAAGAAAAACAACGCCAAACAAGTGATCACTACTTTAAGGTTGTGGAGCATTATCATTTCCTTCCTAAACTCGCAGTCTACATAAGAACTCGGTGTCCTAGGTAATCTGCTGAATGTCCCAGATTTCAACATATGGTTGAAAATCAGCTCAATTGCAGACCTTTAGTTCCACGCAACCTTCGTCATCTCTGCCAGCACTGGATGCAGACATAAATTATGATCATGTCGACTAGCATTGATAACTGTCCCTACTCTTTCCCAATTGCTTCAAACAAAGTCATGACACCAAAGAGAAAACTTTTATCTGGGTTAAAATTACAATAGGTCTTCAAGAATTTTAGTTGTTCTGGGCCTTCAAAGGAAGTTGGCGACAAATTAATAGATTTTCCAAAGCGCTCCTCATTGCGAGCATTGATGGCAGACATATAACCTTCAGCCCATGAGTAATAAATGTATTCCCATTGTTTGCTTTCCCTAATGTCTTGATTGAATTGCCCACAAGATGCGCCTCCGCGTCCAATCATTATGTAATCAACGGCTTGTACCTTAAAGGGGACGAATAAAAGAATTAGAAAAAGCAATTGTCTCATCAGTTAAACTCCAAAGTTACGAAATCCCACTGAGACTGTGCGCCATATCTCACCGGAAGAATAGCCGCCCCGACGCCGCTTGTTACAAACACCGTCATATCTCCGGCTTCATATAGCCCGCAATGTGCGAATGATGGCGCATCCGTGGGAACCCATAAGGGACCTATAAATGGCAAGCTGACCTGCCCACAATGCGTGTGACCAGCTATAACCAACCCCTTCATCCGCCGATCAAATGCGCCCGCGGGATCATGTGTAATTGTTAGCTTCGGAATGCTATTGCACTCATCAGGATAATCAACATAGCCAAACCGACTGGTAAATTTATCACCCAGCCCACGGACGCAAACAGGACCCTCAGCAGTCTCCAATAACGTGACTTCGTTCTCCATTACATTCACACCAAGCCGCTCAAACTCTGCCAGCCAGTTATCAGCATTCGACCAGCTCTCGTAATTACCAAGAACAATGGCTCGCGGAATTGGGTCGACCAGCTTCATCGCTTTAATGATGTTTTCGCGGTGAATAGCAAGCTGCTCTCCGTCTGGATCCCGTATATAGTCCCCAACAAGCAACACTAAGTCAGGTTCAGAGGCTTTTACCTCGACAAGCAGCTCGCGGAACGCGGCCAACGGCTCAGGGCCCTCAGGCAGATGGGTGTCACCAATAACAGCTATAGATAGGGAGGTCGGCATAACGTCAGGGTCGTTGATGGATATTGAGACGTCATTACGCTCGGTTTGAAGATTCTGAGATATGGCATAGATTAAGTACGCGCCCATTGCACCAAGCAGTAGAATGGTGACGAGGAACTTACGCATATTGGAGTGCTATTTGAACTAGCATGACGTTTTGACTCCAACATAGTTCCACAGGCCGCGCAACACGGACCACGCATGATGACGCCCGAGCCTATGGAAGAGATATTTTTTCAGTTAATTAGAGGTAAGGCTAAATTAATTCGTATGGCAGTGGTTTAAGTAATATGCTTAATATCATTGTTCCATTCTTCCAATGTATGGACATCACCTAACCCAGCATCAACAAATTTTATCTCCAGCGTATCTTTGTCAGCGTCTATGGAAGATGCTTTCAAACGTCGTTGTAAACTCATGTCACGGAAAAGTCTTTCAGCTTCAACGCCACTTTTAGCTTCTATTTCCACCTGCCCGTGAACAACATCTGTCCAGTCAAATTTGTATGTCATGTGATTACTGCCTCCGAATTAAAGTCAAATGTTGGCCTAGATGGATTCCCTTTAAGACTCTCAAGGGGGAGTTTTTCAATCTCAAATAATGACATCGTGGACACCAGTGGGTCATTCCATATCAGCCAGTCGGGTTCAGAGCCGTGATTCATCCCCTGTAGTTTGTGAGGTTGATACTCTAATCCGTAGATGTAGTAGTCAGTGTATTGGTAGTTACCCTCATTAACTACCGGTGGTCGTAATCCCAACTTTTGGATTTTTCGTTCTGTTCTGGCTATGTCATGCCCACTCATTGCAGATATACGTGACAACTCACCATCATCCCCCATCGAGAACTTTTTTAGCCAAGCTGCCCATCCACCTTTAAACCGCAGGTCAATGATTTGGCGGCAAACAATAATGGTCTCAAATTCAGTTATAACGGTCATTTATATATCCGGTTTTTTGATATTTAACTTTGAAGATGAGAGAAAATGCGCTCTTTACAGAGCGCGATTCCCTTCTGGAAATCTCCCTGACTGTAATAGCGCCGTGCGCCCGTTATATGAGGGCATCCGTAGATTGGAATTTCGCCGCCATAAGAACCTTCAGCATAATATCGTTGGCCTCTGCTAGTCGTCCTACTTTTTCCCTTTTTCATGTTATTACACAAGTCAAATGCTTTAAAACCACTTGCAAATACCGTTCTTGGCCTCAAAAGTTCCAGAATTCTTAGGGTTTGTTTTTCACAAAATTCTCTTAGCGCCTTTGCTTGAAAATCTGTCTGGTCATTTACATCAGTACCCTGAAAAAACCACATGTTCATTCCCACACATCTGTCTAAAATATTTGGTTTCTCCGCCTCATAACCAAAAATCTCCCGAAGTTTTATTGCAAAATCATGGTTATGTTCAGTGTAGGAATTTGTGTTTGGGATTTTCCCAGACGTCATTAAATGATCCGCATCTGAACGACCATCACCTCTCGTAAAAACGGATGGATTCTGTCCGATGACCATCATGTCAGGGTTTAATAATGGCGGTGTGTAGAGGATACAGAACCCTGTCTTTCCGCCTAGTGACTCCGGTTTTGTTAAAGAATGACTTGAGTGTCTGATAAATACTTCTCGTGTTTCGGCATAAATCTTCTCTAATTCGGAGAGCTTTTCAGCACACAAATTCATTTTTTATTCCCCCAAAAACATTCACGCTTATCTCTCTATTGTAGTCCTTTCAAATTGCGTAAAAAGGAGGAAATGATCTTTTTTGCGGAAGGCCGCGTATTCTGCGTATTTAGTCAAAAACCAAAGACCACGGCTCGTAACCCGCGGCCCCTTATTCTACCAGTATTATCCCCTGTCCGTTCAGCTCGTTCAGTGTTCACCCCCTTAAAGGGGGGTGCACTGAACAATGGCGTTCATTTAGTTGTTCATTCTGAACAGCCCGCAAACCCGCTGAAACCTTGGCCTGTTCATTTGGTCCACGGGCCGTGAACAACGGGCTGAACAAACCTTTTCAAAACGGGCAATCGTTCGTTTGAACAAGCTTCTAAGTGTTACTTTCATGCCAAATAAAGACTTCAAAACAAATTATGGTCACGGCAAACTATCGGATTGTTGATTTTGTCAACAATCTGAAAAATATGGATAAATTAGGGGGCACGGATCAAAGAACACGGAGCGCGGTCCACGGGTCGCGCTCTTTTAGTTACGGTTTACAGTATATAGGCCAGAAATTAAAAAAATATTTTTTTGAAAAATATAGCCGTAACAGGTGTAACATATGTAACACCGTGTTTAAGTGTCTATTTAACAAAGAAAAAAGATCACCGGTATTGTTACATATTGTGTTACACATTTAAAACAGAAAATGTAACCCTTAAACAGGGAAATCTCCTAATGGGGGTGCTGCAATATTTTTTTGAAAAATATATTTTGGCTCTATATACACTATTCGCAGTTTTACAAATCTGACTGGCTTATCCGTTCGACCAAGTCCCTGACGTCATCCTCTAGCCATACCGTTGTATTCGCACCCAGTTTAATGGCTTTTGGATAGCGGCCAGATTTCACACCCTCCCACCAAGCTGATTTTGATATCGGTATAATGGGCTTAATAGGTGGGTTGGATCTGGGATCACCTATGATCTGCTTTAGCCTCAACAGGCGGGGGATATCCGTCTCATTCATACTCGTTCCTTATCTGGATGCAAAGAGATGACTTTGTTCTGTTTGCCAGCAACATAGTCTGCCCAATCAGCCATCATCTGTTTGCGTTTGGTTAAAAGATTGCCCCGCCGATAGGCTGCCTCAACCTTGCTGGAAATGGCATGACCAAGAGCCATCTCTGATACCTCATTGGCATAGCCCGTTGTCTCAGCGGCCCAGTCCTTAAAGCTAGCGCGCAAACCGTGGATCGTCGCATCAACGGCGAGCCGCTTTTGCAGTGCTAAGCGAAGAGTGTTGTTCGACAATGCCTTGCCATTGATTTGCGACGGGAAGATCAATCCATTATCAAGCTTGATGCTGCCAGCCACCTCCAAGATCTCAATCATCCGGTCCGTGAGTGGTACCTGATGCAGCTTGTTTGCCTTCATCCGCTCAGCAGGAATTACCCATAGCCGTTTATCGAGGTCGATCTCGCTCCAATGCGCTTCTAGCACCTCTGTAGTTCGACAAGCACTCAATATTAGAAACTCCAGCGCAAGGCGCGTTGGCAGGCTTATTTGACTGGATTGAAGCTGGCCAACTATCTCAGGCAAATCCTGATAGGATGCGGACTTAAAATGCTTCCCAGAGGGTTTTATACGGGGGAGTGCTTGTTCAGCCAATTCAACAGGGTCCTCACCCTCGTAATATCCCTGCGCTTTCGCCCATTTAATGACCATACGCAGCCTTTGGCGTATTTTCTTGGCAGTATCACTCTTCTCAACCCAAATCGGGCTAAGCACCCTTAGAATGTCTGATGAGGTCACTTCAGATATGGCCGTATCGCCAATCAAAGGAAACACATGGCGTTCTAGAGAGGAAATCCATTGATCTGAGTGCTTTTTGTTTTTCCATGTTGGAGCATTGAGCTTGTGCACTTCAAGCGCTGCTTCCTTAAAAGTCACAAAGGAGCCTTTGCTATTACTCCGTTCCTGAACGGGATCGCCCCCTTCCCTCGCGACACGCCGATAGCTCCGCGCCAAATCACGCGCCTCTTCAAGACTAACAAGGTTTACACTCCCGAGGCCCATGTCCCGACGCCTACCCTTAACCACGAGTCTGAGAACCCACCTTTTTGATCCAAGTTTATCGACATAGAGATACAAGCAGTTACCGTCAGCGTATCGCCCAACCGCATTTACCTTTTTGACTTTCAAGGCTGTCAGCTTATTTGAATTTGACGCCATCCATTTCCATCCCACATTCCATCCCACATATTAGGCTGGATTGGATTGGATGTCAGCAGACAAAAAATAAAATAAAGTCCCATAAAATCCCATATAAACAGACGTTAAATGGTCATTCACTAGTTAATATGAGTTAGTCATTGACAGAGAAGTGGCGGAGGGGAAGGGATTCGAACCCCCGAAAGGAATTTCTTCCTTTAACGATTTAGCAAACCGCCGCCTTCAGCCACTCGGCCACCCCTCCGCCGGGGATTGCGCACAGCAGAGCAACAAGGCTCCATTTGCCCGCATCGAACAATACACGGCGTATGCAGGCACATTCCTAGCTTTGAAAACGGATACTGTCAAACCTGAAATCAACCTACGTAGCGGTTTTGCCACAGCGTTCATCGGTGGCCGGTCATGCTATGTCGAGGCGGCATTTTTCAGCCGGCCCAGATCACCCTCCCCCATCAAGCCTGGTGCGCAGAATCTGGTTCACAATCCCCGGATTGGCCTGACCGCCGGACTTTTTCATAACCTGCCCGACAAAAAAGCCGAACAGCTTATCTTTGCCAGCGCGATATTCAGCAACCTTGTCCTCATTCGCCGCAATCACCGCGTCGATCAACGCCTCGATAGCCCCGCTGTCAGAGACCTGCTTGAGACCCTTTTCCTCGACAATGTTGGCTGCGTCCCCCCCAGTTTCGAACATGACGGCAAAGACATCCTTTGCGATTTTACCAGAAATCGTCCCATCGCTGATCAGCCCAACCAAGCCACCAAGCCTCTTTGGAGTAACTTTGCACTCAGCCAAAGTCTGACCAGATTTGTTCAGCGCGCCAAACAGTTCCACCGTCATCCAGTTAGCAACGAGCTTGCGATCATGTTGTTGGCTTGCCGCCTCATAAAACAGTGCGGTTTCGCGTTCCTCGGTGATTACCGCCGCATCATAGGCAGACAGACCATAGTCCCCGGTTAGCCGGTCCTTGATCTGGTCCGGCAGTTCCGGAAGGGCCGCTGCCAGTTCGTCGACCTCATCCTGCGAGATCACAAGAGGCAGCAGATCAGGGTCGGGAAAATACCGGTAATCATGCGCATCTTCTTTCGAACGCATCGTCCGGGTGGTGCCTGTGGTTGTATCAAAAAGCCGCGTTTCCTGGTCAATCTCACCGCTATCCTCGAGAATCTCAATCTGGCGCACCACCTCAAAATCAATCGCCTGCTGAATGAACCGCAACGAATTCAGATTCTTGGTTTCAGTCCTTGTGCCGAGCGCTTCTCCCGGACGCCGTACCGAGACATTAACATCCGCCCGCAACGATCCCTCTTCCATATTGCCGTCACAGGTTCCAAGATAGCGCATAATGGAGCGCAACTTGCGCACATAGGAAGCCGCCTCGATCGAGGAGCGCATGTCCGGTCGCGAGACAATCTCCATCAGGGCCACACCGGTTCGGTTCAGATCGATATAGCTTTTACTAGGATGCTGGTCATGCATGGATTTTCCGGCGTCCTGTTCGAGATGCAGCCGTTCAATCCCGATATTACGGCTGCTACCGTCAGGCAGATCAATGCGAAGTTTGCCCTCACCAACAATCGGCTGTTTGAACTGGCTGATCTGATAGCCCTGCGGCAGATCGGCGTAAAAATAGTTTTTCCGGTCAAAAACACTGACAAGATTGATATCGGCTCTCAGGCCAAGGCCTGTACGCACCGCCTGGCGCACACATTCATGGTTGATCACCGGCAACATTCCCGGCATCGCCGCATCAACAAGCGATACATTCTGATTGGGATCGGCACCAAACGTGGCTGACGCCCCGGAGAACAGCTTGGCATTGGAGGAAACCTGGGCATGCACCTCCAGGCCAATGACAACCTCCCAGTCACCAGTCGCACCTCTGACAAGATTGCTGGTCATGATACACCTCCTGCGCGCCGGGTCGGATTTGCGACAAAGCCGGCGGCATCCTCAAGCACTTGCCCGGCGGCATAAAGGGTCGCCTCATCAAAGGGCCGGGCCAGAAGCTGCAACCCGAGTGGAAGGCCATCACCATTCATCCCGGCCGGCACCGCCATTCCGGGCAATCCGGCCAGATTGGCCGGAACGGTAAAGACATCATTGAGGAAATTGGTGACTGGATCATCCACCTTGCGACCAACCGGAAAAGCGGCGCTTGGCGTTGCCGGCGTCAGAATGGCATCGACTGTCTCAAAAGCCGTGTCAAAATCATTGCGAATCAGCCTACGAACACGCTGCGCCTTTAGATAGTAGGCATCATAGTATCCAGCAGACAAAACATAGGTGCCAATCATGATGCGGCGCTGCACCTCCTCGCCAAAACCTTCGGCCCGTGTCAGCGCATACATCTCGTCAAGTGACTCCGCTTCAACACGCTTGCCGTAGCGCACACCATCATAACGCGCCAAATTTGACGACGCCTCAGCGGGCGCAATGATGTAATAGGTTGGCAGCGCGTATTTGGTGTGAGGCAGCGAAATATCGACGAGCTCAGCTCCGGCAGCGCGCAGCCAATCCTGTCCCTGCTGCCAGATGGTAACAACTTCGGGGTCCATGCCATCCAGTACATATTCGGAAGGAATGCCTATCTTCATGCCCCTGACGCCCAACGTCACCGCGGCAGACAGCTCCTGCAATGGCACGTCAGCCGAGGTTGAGTCCTTCGGATCAAACCCCGCCATCGCCTGCATCATCAGCGCATTGTCGGCGACTTTCCGGCTGAATGGACCAGCCTGATCGAGCGAGCTGGCAAAAGCGACAATTCCCCATCTCGAGCAGCGGCCATATGTCGGCTTCAGACCAACGACACCGCAAAACGCGGCTGGCTGACGGATCGAGCCACCTGTGTCAGTACCTGTTGCCAGCAGCGCCGAGCGCGCCGCGACAGCAGAGGCCGAGCCACCCGATGACCCACCGGGCACAAGATCAGCGCCGTCAGCAGCCTGCCACGGATTAATTGCAGGCCCGTAGGCGCTTGTCTCATTTGCCGATCCCATAGCGAATTCATCACAATTCAGCTTTCCAAGCATGACCCCACCCTCACGCCAAAGATTGGCCGTGACGGTACTTTCATAGGTTGGGGTAAATCCTGCCAGAATATTGGAACAGGCGGTACTGCTATAGCCGGCGGTGCAGAACAGATCCTTGACACCAATTGGCACACCCTCAAGTAGACCAGCCTCACCTTTGGCGATTCTTGCATCCGAAGCGGCGGCCATTTCAAGTGCGTGTTCGGCGGTTAGCGCCACATAATTATTCAGCCCGGATGTCTCCTCTGCTGCCGCAATATAGGCCGAGGCAAGCTCGACGGCTGAAATCTCGCCGGCATCCAGCGCAACACGCGCCTCAACAGCTCCAAGATCAAGAATGTCCACCATTATTCGACCACCTTTGGCACGACAAAAAAGCCACCCGCTGATTCTGGAACATTGGCCAACACATCATCAATCCGGTCACCGTCAGTCACGAAATCATCACGCATTGGCAGCGAATGGCCAGTAACATTTGCTAGTGGCTCAACATTGTCGGTGTTAACCTCATTGAGTTCATCGACCCAGGAGAGGATTCCATTCAATTCGGTGGCAATTGCCTGCTGGCGCTCATCCGGCACATGAATGCGTGCCAGACGCGCGATTTTGGCAACTGTGGTCTTGTCAACAGACATATCACTGTGCTTTTTGCTGTTATCATAAATTTAACGACAGCAATTATCATTCAGTATGCCGATCTGCAAGCTTAACCATATAAAAGACGTGATTTCTGACGGCCAACGCCTCATGGGGTTGGATATTGGCAAGAAAACCATCGGTCTGGCGCTTTCCGACAAAAGTCTCGCCATTGCCTCGCCAGTGAAAATCCTGTGGCGCAGCAAATTTACCCCAGATGTGAACTCAATTTTTGAGTTCGCCGGTACCGAAGAGGTTGGCGCAATGGTTCTTGGCTGGCCGACAAACTTGGATGGAAGTGCGGGTCCACGCTGCGACTCGGTGCGTGACTTCGCTCATGCAATGATGCGGATACGTGACATTCCCGTAGTTTTTCAGGATGAAAGGCTTTCGACAAAGGCGGTCGAGAGCGCCATGGTCGAGGCCGATATGACCCGGGCAAAACGTGCCCAGCGCCGCGACGCGTTAGCCGCGGTCTGGATTCTACAATCGGCACTTGACCGACTGCATGATGACCGGATTACCCCCGCCTCCCCTAGCCCGTAATGTCGATGCGGATATCTGTAACACCATATGGAATAGGGCTGGACCAGCTATGGGGGTTTGGCCTATAAGCTGATTTTCATGAACATGTCGACCGATACCACCCCTGCGAGCGCTGTATCGTTGCTGCAGGCGGGCAACGCTGCGATGCTGCCTACACCACATCTGCTCGGCATTGAGGGAATGAACCCCCTTGAAATCCGCTCCTTACTCGACCGCGGCGACCAGTTTGCCGATGCAATACAGCAATCCGGCGATGATCTCAGTCCACTAAGTGATGTTCTGCAGGGCAAGACAATCATCAATTTGTTCTATGAGAATTCAACTCGAACGCGCGTTTCCTTCGAGCTTGCGGCAAAACGGCTTGGTGGGGCGGTACTGAATATCTCCGTTGCCGGATCATCGGTGAAAAAGGGCGAGACGCTTTTGGATACGGCGACGACACTCAATGCGATGCACCCGCATATTCTTGTCGTTCGTCACAATTGCTCAGGTGCGACGCAACTGCTGAGCCATCATGTCGATGCCGCAGTGATCAACGCAGGGGATGGGCGGCATGAGCACCCCACCCAGGCATTGCTTGACGCTCTAACAATCCGGCGCAGGGTCGGCCATATCGAAGGGCTAAAGATTGCCATCTGCGGAGATGTCGCCAATAGCCGCGTTGCACGCTCCAACATCCACCTGCTCGGCACGTTGGGGGCTGAGGTACGCCTCGTCAGCCCGGCAACCCTTCTTCCCACCGGGATCGGACAGATGGGAGTGAGCATTGCCACGAACCTTGAGGAAGGCATCCGCGATGCAGATATCGTGATGATGCTCCGATTGCAGACAGAACGTATGGCCGGCACTGAGACACCATCTCAGCGCGAATATTACAACCTCTTTGGCCTTGACCGCTCAAAATTGATGCGGGCAGCACCCAATGCCCTGATCATGCACCCCGGTCCGATGAACCGCGGAGTCGAAATTGACTCGGCGATGGCCGATGACGCGCAGAAAAGCCTGATCCGCACCCAGGTGGAAATAGGCGTTGCCGCCCGCATGGCCTGCCTCGAGGCGATGGCTGTCAGGCTGGCCAGCGAGGCCAAAAAATATGGAGATGGGTCATGACCGATATCCTGTTCACAAATGCCCGCCTGATCGACCCCTCGCAGAATTTGGATGCCAGCGGCCAGCTTGCGATCACCAATGGTGTGATCAGCGCTGTTGATGCAGGACCAGCTGACAGCAATTCAGCCAAGGCCGACAAGATCATTGATTGCAGGGGCGCCTGCATTGCACCCGGACTTATTGATATGCGGGTGCAGACTGCCGATCCCGGATCGGAGCATCTGGAGGACCTTGCCACCCTGCTGGCCGCAGCTGCGGCGGGGGGCATCACTGGCCTTGGATGCCTTCCAAACACGCAGCCAGTGATCGATAATGCGGCGATGATCGATTCGCTTGGCCTGCGGGCATCTCGCGCAGCAGGACCGCGCCTGCATATATATGGCGCCGCAACCAAGGGGCTTACCGGTACCGAAATGGCCGAACTCGGATTGATGGCAGAAGCTGGTGCGGTGGCCTTCACCAATGCTACAGAAAGCATCGGCGATTCGCTGGTGATGCGCCGGCTGCTTGCCTACTCCAATATGCTCGACAAGCCAGTGATCCAGCATTGTGAGGATGCCAGCCTGGCAGCTGGTGGTGAAATGAATGAGAGCGAGACCTCGACCCGTCTTGGCCTTATCGGCATTCCAGCGATTGCTGAAGCTGTGATCGTCGAGCGGGACATCCAGCTGATGCGTCTGACCGGTGCGCGTTATCATGTTGCGCATCTGTCGACGCGGGCAGGTATTGACGCTGTGCGCCGGGCAAAGGCCGAGGGGCTGCCTATCACGGCAGACACCGCACCTCCCTATTTTCTGCTCAATGAAATTTCAGTTAGCACCTATGACACCGCATTCAAACTGTCACCACCCCTGCGGTCGGAAGATGACAGGCAGGCGGTGATCGAGGCGATTGCTGATGGCACCATCGACGCCATTGCCTCGGACCATGTGCCGGTTGACGGTGATGCAAAAGCTCAGCCATTCGGCCTTGCCCAGCCCGGTGCATCCGGGTTGGATACACTGCTGGCCCTGACCATGAACCTCGTCCAACAGGACCAGATTTCTCTACTGCGGGCGTTTGAGGCGTTAAGCCTTGCACCTGCGACCATCCTTGATGTTGCCGGCGGTACCTTGATGCCCGGCGCCGCGGCAGATATGATAGTTATACGCCTTGATACCGGTTGGCTGGTGCGTGGGGCAAATTTTGCGTCGCTTTCAAAAATAACTCCGTTTGAGGGGCAGCCCGTGCAGGGCCTTGTCGATGCAACCTATGTTAACGGTGTTTGCGTCTTTAACCGCCATACATAGGCAACACCGCAGTACGAGTACTCTCTGATCGGCGAAGTATGGACGCTTTGATGCGCGCTTTTGATGATAGGGCAACGAGCTCATGGAAATGATCACAGACTCCTACCCATTGGTGGCCACCATTGCCTATCTGGTCGGATCCATCCCTTTTGGCCTGATCCTAACAAAAATGGCTGGCAGGGGTGACATCCGGGCCATCGGCAGCGGCAACATCGGTGCAACAAATGTTTTGCGCACTGGTAGCAAAAAACTGGCGGTCCTGACCCTGTGTCTTGATGCTGGCAAGGGTGCAGCCATCACCCTGTTGGTCGCTATCTCCGGCAATCACGTGGTGGTGGCACTGGCTGGACTTGCCGTCACTTTCGGCCATTGCTTCCCAGTATGGCTGCGTTTTCAGGGTGGTAAGGGCGTCGCCACAAGTCTCGCAGTGTTTGCTGCCTTTGACTGGCGTCTTGGTGTGCTGTTCTGCGTTGTCTGGCTGGGCACGGCCCTTGTTCTACGCTTTTCATCATTGGCGGCGCTTGTTTCCGCAATGACCTGTGGCATTGCAGGCTTTGTGCTGCATCTGCCAGCACCGATTGCCATTGCAATGCTGGTGCTGACCGGACTGATCTGGACACGCCACCACAAGAATATTGGTCGTCTCCTTGCCGGCACTGAGCCAAAGATCGGTGAGCAATAGTTGTATATAATCCTTTTGGATTAACCTTTTGTTCATTTCCATAAACTATACAGATCCGATGGAGATAAAAAACTGGACTGTATAAGGTTAATCCGAACCCGAAATATAAGTCCTATGACCTATCACCTGTTGATAAAGTGCTATAGTTCAGCGCGGGAGACACTACGGGCGATGCCAGAACTCGCGCATCGCGGTGGCCGAAGACTTGAACAAGCTGGCCTCAGCATGGCCGAGGCTGAAATGGCAGCAAATCAGGCAACGAATGCCACCCTGCTGTTACGTGGCGGCAATGGCTATCCTGAGAGCCTTGACCAATTTGATGATGCGCCTGCGATACTCTCGGTCAAAGGCAATCAAGATATGCTGTCCCTCCCTAATATTGCTATGAATGAAGCGATAAACGCCTCTCTCAATGCGCTTCGACACGCGGAAATACTGGCTGATGAACTCACCGAAGAGGGCAATATCATCACCTCCAGTATGGCACGTGGCTCTAACGCAGCCGCAAGTAATGGTGCGCTTGCAGGAGTTACCATCACGGTGATTGCCAGCACTATCGACATTTACTACCCAGCGGAAAATACAGAAATACAGCAGATGATCGAAGAAACAGGGCTGCTGCTTGCGGAAATGGCCCCGGCATGCAGCTGACGGCACAGAACTTCCCTTTTCGCAAACGGATAATCACCAGCCTTACACCGGAGGTTGTGGTGGTCTAGGTAGCCTCACGCTATGGATTACTGATCAACGCGAGTAAAGCTTCGAAAGCGGTGGCGAGGTCATGGCCATTCCAGGCTCGCCGCTCGATCTAAGATCTGATGGGTGCATCACCCTGATCCGTGACAGGACAACACTCGTGTAGTATAGTGCTTACATTGTTGAATGCTCGTCTCGTCCCTTTAAGGTGAGCCTGCCAGAATCGGCTGATTGGGACGCGCCTGCCCCACCTCCCGGATCAGAGGCTGAGATCGCTGATTGTCGTAAAATCATACTCGAGGGGCTTGGCACAGAGCCGACAGACATTGATGATTTGGTGCGATGGTGCGCCGCGCCAACCGCCTGCGTGCAGGCCGCGCTGCTCGAGCTTGAACTTGCTGAAATGATCACCAGACATCATGGAAACCGCGTGTCAAAACTTGTCACACTGTAATTTTTTTTCACGAGAGTTTTGACAAATTCTGCTTAACGTACTATCGGATGGCCTTCATCAATCCCTGAGGAAGCGCATGAAACTCGTCATCGTTGAGTCCCCCGCCAAAGCCAAGACCATCAATCGTTACCTTGGTGACGACTACAAAGTAATGGCGTCATACGGCCATGTCTGTGACCTGCCAAGCAAAGATGGTTCGGTGGCGCCAGACGATGATTTTGCAATGAAATGGCAGGTCTCAAGCGGTTCTGAAAAACATCTCAAGGAAATCAAATCTGCGCTCAAAAAGGCAGACACACTGATTTTGGCGACAGACCCGGATCGTG
>CACJUX010000015.1 GCA_902596655.1 uncultured SAR116 cluster alpha proteobacterium
ACAGCGCTGTGATGAAGTAAAGCGTAACCGCTACCTGACAGCCCCGGAGATCAAACTCCTTGCCGAGGCTTTTAGGGAAGAAGAGCAATTAAACCCATTCGCAGTGGCTGCCATAAAGATATTAATCATGACAGGAGCGCGGCTTGGGGAAATCCTCTCGGCCAAGTGGGAATGGATAGATGGAGACATCCTAAAACTGCCTGACAGCAAAACAGACGCCAAAGACATCATTCTCCCCTCGCCTGTTCTGGATGTTCTCTCATTCCTTCCTCGTCTCGAGAGAAACCCATACATCATTGTCGGCAAGAAGAGCGGCCAGCATATGGTCAATCTACGCAAGCCATGGATGCGCATCGTCAAGCGCGCAGGCATTGAGCATGTTCGCCTGCATGATCTCAGGCATTCGTTTGCGTCATTCGCAGTCAGCAGCGGCGCCTCTCTTACCCTCATAGGAGGACAGCTTGGCCATCGCAGCATCGCAACCACACAACGCTATGCAAACCTCTCAAGAGACCCTGTGAAGCAGGCAACCGAGACCACGGCAACCATCATTGCAGAAGCATTGCAAGCCAATGGATAGCAAGGGCAAAAGGCAGAAAGGCTCCTTTGCTCACGACTACGACAATCACGTAATGTGGAACACCCATGTCAACCTGACTGATGCAGACCTCGATGAGATTGCTGAGGCTGGAAACGTCACATTGTCCGCCGAGCAGAAATTAGACCTTAAGGCTGAAATAGAAACTTATGCATCTTTGGCTGAGGCAGAAAGAGATGCACCTGGTGTTGGAGGCAGTGGCAGGTCAAATGACTTTTTTAATCAGTACATCCAGCGACTAGCTGAGATTTATGAAGGGGTTGGAGGCAAGGTGACCCTTGGGAGAAAAAATCCCAGTCGGGAAAATCCAAGAGGCTCAGCAAAGAGCTCATTTTTGGAGTTTTGCCTGAGGGCTAATGATGCTCTGCCAAAAGAATTGCGCCGGGAGTTTAACGGTGGCCCCAGTGATGGACTAGCAATGGCCATACGCCGAGCTCTTTGTTGAGAAGATGAAAATCAAGTACAAATAAATAAGGCGGTTAATCAACCACCCGTTTCATATCCTCTTCCTAGGATTTGCCTTGATAGTTGGCAAGAGACTTGGGTCAACGTGAAAGGAATGAATGAATCTAAGAATAGCCTAGTTATTTATGTTCTTTAGTTCATGCACTTTGGTTCAAAACCAAAGTTTCTGTCGACAAAATAAGCTGATTTCTTTGATTTCCACATCAAGTCATTTGCAACTTTAGTATAATCTCTGTCTGTGTAATTCTCAATTAACCAGTCTAGTGATATCGCCATTTGATGTACGTGATATGCTGAATGAGCTTTATCTTTTGTATGATTCTTCATCCCTGATGGATCTTTACGTTTTCTGTAAGTTTTAATATCTGTAAGACCCAAGTTTAGTATATCCACGCTTTTGTCTATTTTTCGTTTTAATGCCGTTGGGAAATCTTTGTAGCCCCATATTTTCGAGATAGCGTAGAGACCTAGCAGATTATTTACGCCCTGAGAATGATACCAGACATCTCTCACGCCTCTAAAGCTATTGTTGTGGATATAGCCGTCTGCATAGAGGACCTTGTCAGCCTTTTTAATTCCTTTATTGATCCACTTGGCTGCTTCCTCAGGTTGATTTTTCCAAGCTAAATATGCCAGCGCCGAGATGGTACCGTCAGCCATTTGTATGAAGCCTCTGGTGTGTTTGTTTATAGCTAATGATTTTGTAGCCCATGGTTCAACATACTTTTTCCAAAGTGTTTCAATATATCTGCCAACAACCTCAGACTGTTCTTTCGTAAATTGATTTTTCATCAAATATGCTTGCTGCATATATGTCGCTCCAAATATTTGAGCTTCGTGTGGTCTATGCGAAATGCAAGGTTTAGTGCCGTCACCTTTACTGTTTCCGTAACATAGACGATCAACCTTGCCTTGATCTTTTAGTTTACTAATTTCTTTAGAAGTCAATGTATTTGCCATTACACCTGCTTCTGCCCAGGCTACCAAAACCTCGGCAATAATTGGACCATGTTCATCCATTGTGCTGTTCGCAATTGCATAAACAATGGCTCCGTGCAACAGAGCTAATCTATTAGTATGTTCTTCATGATTAACATATATACTATTCGACCTAGCTTCATGATCTTTATTCCAATCGTACTCAGTAAGTTCCATTAGATGATCATAGTTATTTCCTTGAAGCTCAGGATTTTTTGCTCTGCTCTCGTGTGTAATAGCAAGGTCCATTTCCCAATGAGGCTTCCCCCAACTGGCATAACCATGCACGCCTTTTAGTGAACAAGTTTCTTTTGTAAGTTCGTTTGCAAAGAAATATTTTGGAATAGCAATTCCACTCACCCTCTCCAAATTTTCTGCGGCATTCTTGGAGCCAGATAAGGACTCAATTATGGTGTCTGAGGAAATGATACCATCTTTAAATGTAGTCCCAGTAATCCCCCCGGCAATATGACAAAATACCCAAAATGCACTCAGCAAAAAAACACATATAGCTCTCATAATAGGAGAGAGTAGAGTGTTTTTTACCAAATCAAGCAATAGGTTGATTTTTTTGTGAGCCACGCTTTTATTTTTCAGCATCCCAAAATGTCTCCAAGTATTCAATCATCGGAGACAATAATGAACAAGACACTACTCGACGAACGTGAAGTTTCAATCGTAACCGGCGTGCCTACAAAGACACTCCAGTACTGGCGTTTTGCCGGCACCAGCCATGCTCCTAAATTTATCAAGCTTGGAACGCGGGTCTATTACCGTTGGCAGGACCTTGAACAATGGCTTGCTGAAAGACCATCCTTTAGTAGCGCAACTCAAGCCAAACACCAAGGCACTGGCTAAGACTATGTCCTTTGAGATTTTGGGGCATGTGATTCATAATGTATCTCTGCCACCCAATCAGAAACTAGTGCTAATTGTTCTGGCTGATTTTTATAATGAGGAGTCTGGCAAGGCTTGGCCCTCGCAGGATAGCCTTTGCATGTTAACGGGTCTATCCAGAGCCACCCTTAACAGGGCATTGAAGGAGCTCAAGGACAAGGGACATATTACGATCTGGAAAGAGCGCTTTTCTGGCCAATACCCCCACAATGTCTATCGAATAAACCATGTCTCAGAGAGACACATGGTTGAAGAAGTGGGTCTCAAAAGCGAGCAAACCATGTATCAAAAAGGGGGCTCACCATGTCGCACAGTGAGACACTATCCCTTAACAACCCTTAAGAACACCTTAGATCATGGATCAAACAAGAAGGAGCGAATTGTCGGCTTGCCACAAACACCAGATGAGTTCCAGAAGTTGCCGTCTGCCGTTCAAAAGAACTATTACTATTGGAAGCCGAATGTCCGAAAAATGCTTGAAAAAGCAGGATTTAATTCGTTGAAAGAAGCATCAAAGCAATGAAATTAACTTAGCAAAAGTGCAAAAACCCTACTTTGTCACAACACCATAAATGCCAATGCGAGACGCTCTTTTGAGCTCCTGAGTATCAATACAATCCCAATATTCAGCAGAATTAACCTTATGTCCTCGTGACTCACAAAGAGCCTTATAACTCGCAAGCCTCTGCTCCTTACGAGACTGGCAACCAGAAAAGCCAATAACTAAGGTGGAAAGAGCAACCACAAAACACAAAATTTTTCTGACATCAGATGACATACTGAGAGAAATACCAAAAAAAAGGACCGGCAAAAGCCGGCCCGAGTTTAAGGGAGAAAACATGAAAAATATGTTCACTCTATACAACGACTTTGTGGCCAAAATATTAGGTAAGCATGGCATTTACAAAAGTTAGGCTTATAAACTGGAAGTAGTAAGTTAATACTTACACCCGCCACCAAAGCTATTGCTTAGGCTACAAATCCAGCCCTCCATTTATTTAGACTAAGGCTTTTTTACTTTAATTAAACCCCAACAGACTGACGTAAATGTTCCTTGTGGATAGTAACCGTGCGACTTTCATAGACGACCTCGCCGCGCTTCATGGCATAGTCTTTGGCGAATGTCGGAACGACCTTTTCATAATCGCGCAAGGTCTTGATCTTCGTCCGCTTTTCAAGAAACACGGCAAGGGATTTTTCTGCGTCTTCCATGTTGCCACGGTGCGCCTCAACAGCTGCCAGCCAACCATCCCACCGACTATGGCCAGTTTTATCCCGGAAGAGCGTTATCCACCGTTTCGCATTTTCAGCGTCTTTCATGCCCAGATAGATAAGCGGTAGATAGCCCTCATATTTGCTTCGTCCTGACGGGCAGAGTGCGTTCAAATTCTTCAGCTTCCCGGGATGGTTTTCATGGATTGCGGCAATTTCATGGGGCGAAGCATCCGTGACGATAGGTTACAGTGAAACAAGCGAACCTCTCCTGATGATGACGATATTAAAATAACAGGCTCAAGCCTGTTGGGGGCGGGGGTAATCCATCCCGAAGCAGGATAGCAGAAACCCGTCATGGCGGGGCTGAGGCCTGGACTGTGAGGAGATGGCCTGATCGCGGCAATCGGGATTGGCCTTTACTATACCGCCAGAATAGCGGGGTGCATAAATTGCACCACAGCAGCAAAAATAAAACCCTTTTTAATGACAACGCAACAAATGGTATGATTTGTTGCTTTAAAACATGTGTAAAGCCAATATCGCAATGTTCGATGAAATGATTGATCCCGACAGTGATGGTGCGCGTCAGCCGTATGCATCGCTTTTTGAATGGTTGAATGAGCAAAATTTCAGAAAGCTCTGCAACCAGTCAAAACAGGCAGAAGAGCTTTTCCGGCGGATTGGCATTACCTTTAATGTCTATGGCCAGAAAGATGAGCAGGAACGCCTGATCCCGTTTGATATCATCCCGCGGATACTGTCAGCGCAAGAATGGCGTGTGCTGGAGGCCGGGATCGTTCAGCGCGTGGCCGCCATCAACGCCTTTCTCGATGATGTCTACAATGCCCAGGAGATTATCAAGGCCGGGATTATCCCGTCTGAGCTGATCAACCGGAACAAGGCGTTTCTGCCCCAGATGTGCGGGTTAAAACCACCCGGCGGTATCTACACGCATGTCGTGGGGGTTGATATCGTGCGCACCGATGTGAACGAATTTTTCGTGCTGGAGGATAACGCAAGGGTTCCTTCCGGTGTGTCCTATATGATTGAAAACCGGGCAACAATGTTGCAGATGTTCCCCGAGCTTTTCACCAGCAACCATATCAAACAGGTCAGCAATTACCCCAAACAGCTGTTCCGGTCGCTGGCGGCGGGGGCAAGGGATATAGCCGACAACCCCAATATCGCCGTCCTGACCCCGGGTATTTTCAATTCGGCCTATTACGAACATTCCTTTCTGGCTGATGAGATGGGGGTTGATCTGCTCCAGGGTTCCGACCTTGAGGTACGGGACGGCAAGGTCATGATCCGCACCACCGCCGGGATCGAGCCTGTTGATGTCATTTACCGGCGCATTGATGATGAGTTCATTGACCCGCTGTCGTTTGACCCTCAAAGCGTGCTTGGAACCCCCGGGCTGTTTGATGCCTATCGCAGCGGCAATGTCATGCTGGCCAATGCCCCGGGTTCAGGCATTGCTGATGACAAGGCGATTTATTCATACATGCCGGCGATCATCGAATTTTACATGGGCGCGAAACCGCTGCTCAACAATATTCCCACCTGGCGTTGCGGAAATCCTGATGATCTGGGCTATGTGCTGGATAATCTGGCCGAGCTGGTGGTGAAGGAGGTTCATGGTTCCGGCGGCTATGGCATGTTGGTGGGGCCGGCATCGAGCCACCGTGAACTGGCCCGGTTCCGGCAGAAACTGATCGCCAAGCCTGATAATTATGTCGCCCAGCCGACCCTGTCCTTGTCAACGGTTCCCATTCTGACCAAAGCCGGGTTGGCCCCGCGTCATGTCGATTTGCGGCCGTTTGTTCTGGTATCGCCCAATGAAATCAGCGTCACCCCCGGCGGGCTGACCCGCGTTGCGCTCAAAAAAGGATCGCTGGTTGTCAATTCCAGCCAGGGTGGCGGGACCAAGGACACCTGGGTGCTGGAGCACTAGATGCTGGGTCGATACGCCGATAACCTCTACTGGATGGCCCGCTATCTTGAACGAAGCGAGAATATGGCACGCCGTATCGACGCCACGCTGCACCATGCACTGACCCAGACAAATGATGGCGCGGCGGAATGGTCATCGGTTATTGTCAGCAACGGCAATGCGGCGCTTTTCAATGAGAAATTCAGCGGCCATTCCATGGCCAACGTGATCAATTTCGTGCTGCGTGATCAGGCCAACACCAACAGCGTCATGTCGCTATTGGGCAAGGCCAGGCAGAACGCCCGTATCGTCCGCACCGCCCTGACACAGGAGGTGTGGCAATCGCTCAATGAAAGCTGGATCAGCTATGAGAACGCCCTCAAGCGGCCGATCAATATTCGTGATCTGCCCGCCATTCTGGAAAGCATCGTCAAGGGCAGCTCATTATTCCGGGGCGCGCTCTATGGCACCATGCTGCATAATGATATTTTCAATTTTGTGAGGCTGGGAACCTTTATTGAGCGGGCTGACAACACAGCACGGATCATCGATGCCAAATACCATCGCCTGCTGCCGACAGCATCCGCACTGGTGGGTGGCCCGGACCAGAGCCAGTGGGAAGTGATGCTGCGCTCGGTTGCGGCATGGCGTTCATTCAACTGGCTCAACAAGGGCAGGCTTGACCCTGTCGGAGTGGCGATCTTCCTGATCTTTGATAAACGGATGCCCCGGTCACTGTCCTTTTGCTACAAGGAAATTTCATCAAACCTGCATGACCTTGAGATGGCGTACGGCCGCCAATACAATGCCGGGGATATCGCCCGCGCCCTGGCGCAGACCATCAAGGACGGCGAGCAGAACAACATTCACCTGAGCAATCTACATGATTTCATTACCTCATTCATTTCGACCAACAACCAGCTCAGCCTCACCATTGCGAAAGATTTCAACCTGAACTAAACGATGCGCTATTCAATCAACCACACAACGACTTTCGACTTTGATCGCGTCCCCAGTGCTGCCATTCAGCGCCTGCACCTGATGCCGCCAGATCATGCGCATCAGAAGGTGATCGAGTGGGCCATTGAGCTGACGGGGAGCAAGATTGAGCTTGAGACAACCGATCATCACGGCAATATCGTGCATCTGTGCCGTCATGATATGACCTCCCACAGCGTGTCGATCCATTGTCAGGGAATTGTTGATGTCACGGATGCCAACGGCATTGTCGGTGCTCATGATAATGCCCTGCAGCTGGTGCTGTTTGAAAACCCGTCACGGTTTTCGGGCTTTGGCCCGCGAACCCGCAAGCTCGCAGATAAGGTCATTGCAGGGCGTGAGGCAGAGGATGAAGCTGACCTTATGGTATTGCACCGGCTTTCCCGTTCCGTTCTGGATCATATCACCTATGAGAAGGGCAAGACCGACGTTACCACCACCGCCGAACAGGCACTGGAGGCCGGTGCCGGTGTCTGTCAGGATCATGTCCATGTGTTCTGCGCGGTGGCCCGCCTGCTGGGGTTCAAGGCGCGGTATGTCAGCGGTTATCTGATGATGGATGATACCACTATTCAGGATGCCAGCCATGCCTGGGCCGAGGTCCATGTCGATGCGCTGGGCTGGGTCGGGTTTGATATTTCCAATTCGATTTCACCCGATGATCGTTATATTAGGCTTGCAACCGGCTTTGATTATGCCGATGTAATCCCGGTGTCGGGTGTCCGTGTCGGTGATGGTAATGAGAGCATGTCGACCCGTATTATCCTTGAACAACAATAGATGTGATTGAGCTGAAATGTCTTATTGCGTGGCTTTAAAACTGAACAGTGGCCTGATTTTCATGTCGGATACGCTGACCAATGGCGGCCTTGATAATATCTCCCACTACCCCAAAACCTTTACCTGGGGATGCCCGGGTGAGCGGCAAATCTTTCTGGCGACAGCGGGTAATCTGGCTACCAGTCAAGCGGTTATCAGCACCCTGTCTGAACGGAACAAGGCCGCCAATGACCGCAAACCATCCATCTTGGACGCACCATCCATGTTTCAGGTGGCGCGTATTGTCAGCCAGACCCTGGCTGAGGTGATCGGCATCACCTCACCCGATGAGCAGGCCTCGGCAAGCACCTTTTCGGCGACGTTCATTCTTGGCGGTCAGGTCAAGGGCGGTGATATGCGGCTTTACCTGATTTATCCCGAGGGCAATTTCATTGAGGTTTCCGAAGAAAACCCCTTTTTCCAGATCGGCGAGACCAAATACGGGCGGCCTATTTTGGTGCGTGCCTTCGACCCTGAAATGAGCGTTGAGGCAGCGACAAAATTGTTGATGGTATCGTTTGATTCAACCATCAAGGCGAATTTGTCGGTGGGCCTGCCGCTGGATATCCACGTTTATGAAAAGGACAGCCTGAACCCCGCCAGAAAGGGCGTGGTCGATACCAACAATGCCTATTATCGGATGATTTCGGGAAAATGGGCTGAATCGCTTAAAACTAGTTTGGCTGCACTGCCCGAACTCAATTTCGAAACCGATATCAGCACTGAGGGGGATTGACCATGTCTCACCGGATCAGCATCAGGGTTTCAGGCAAATAGGTGTCACCAATAACAGCGATAGTTAGGGAGGTTGGCACGACGTCAGGGTCGTTCATGGATATTGAAACGTCATTACGCTGGGTTTGTAGATTTTGGTATATGGCGTAAATGAAGTAAGTGCTGATTGCGCAAAATAGCAGAATTGTGCCAATGAACTTACGCATGTTGATTTTTCCAACGCGCAACAAACGCCCCGATATCCTCACCTTTATGCAGTGTTTGCAAATAATCAAATAACTGAGCCTGCTCTCCGTCGGTAAAATAATACCTCCAATCGGGAGGACTGAGATGATAGAGAAGTACGCTTTTCAAGGGTTTCGACCCCACAAACAGATAACCAAAGCTCTCATCCATTCGTGCAGCAGCGCAACCTGAGAATCGTTGCTGAGTGCTAAAGAGAGCACACATCACTACTGGTTGCATCTGGTTGCGCGCAACCTGCGAGGTTGCACACCTCAGTGCAACCTGAGATGCACGTCTAAATAACGCCTTCGCAAGCGCATTTTGGGGGCCTTGAGGGGGTCATTATGGGGGGTCGAAATCACTGCATAGTGGTATCTATATGGTATCTATTTTCTAGCTACCGCGACGCTAATTTGGCTAAGTGATTGAAATAGTGGTGCCCAGGGGCGGATTCGAACCACCGACACGCGGATTTTCAGTCCGCTGCTCTACCAACTGAGCTACCTGGGCGATCTGGTGGCAATCCTGTCTGTGGACGGGGGCGCTCAGAACGACAAGGGATATAGCCTTTTAACCCCGCCCTGTCCAGACGTTAAACGCCTCACCAGCCAGCAAAAAAGCCGATTGTCTGCGGGGTAAATCTATTCCTCCCGCTGGCCTGCTGCAGCCTCGGCTTCGGCAATCAGGGCATCGACAATCGTGTCATCAGCCGCGTCGACCGTGGGAATGGCATATTGCCCCTGAAACCATCTGCCAAGATCCACCTCAGCGCACCGCGTTGAACAAAAGGGCCGCGGGCTTCTGCCGCCAGCGCTGGCCGGCGGGGCGGCAGCCTCGCCGCAGGTAGGACATTCAAGGCCTGTTGCCCCCGGCTTTGGCGCTGTTTTTTTTATCGGTGGCGTCATTGCTTCTGTCTCCGGCACACTGCCCTATACATTGGCACAGTCGGCAAAATACCTCTGGCTGTCAAGCGAAGGCCGGCCATGCGCTATCCGGCATTCCAGTAAGCCGCCACGCGTGCGTCCGAGGATTTCCGGCTGGCGAGGATCGGTCGAAAGGGCAGCCGCCAATGCAGTGGTAAATGTTTTTGCTGCACCGGAGGATAGCCTTGGAACATCGATCGCAATCAGTCCTGAAAGCGCTCGAAGGCGCAGCTGATACGCGATCATCGAGGGTGCCTCGCGCAGCAGGGCCTCAAACCCTCCACCACCGCTATCAAGATCAATGGCAACAAGAGCCTGCGTCGGCTCGAACCAGAGCCTGCCACCAGATGCAAGATCAACACTTGCGCCTGATGCGGCGTCAAGTGCCGCATCATAGGCTGCCTCGAACCCGTCTGCTGGCAACGTGTCGCCCGTCATGCGGATGGCGACTCCCGGCGCATGCAGCGCCGCCTTTTGCGACAAGGTGCCGCCGTCATGGATGCAACCGGTCGCCCGCACACGATCCTGCCAGAGATGGACAAGCATCGTCAGTTCATCCTCCACCAATGACGCCTCCTGCCCTGCCACCGCCCGGCGCAATATCGCACCAAATCCACGGGGCAATTTTTCGGCCAGGCTGTCGCGTAACGGTTCAACCTGATCATCCGGCAACGCACGAGAGGCATAAAAGCCCGCATCACCCGGTAGCAGGATCACATAGGTGCCGACAAGCCGCGCGCCAATAGCCGCCTGCCATGGTTTGCCCTGACGCGGGGCCGCGATGATTGTTGCGGTCATGCTTTGGCCTGCCCGCACCTTGTCACGTGACGTGACCCGCAACGAAACAGGTGTGCCATCATCCAGGTGGGCTGTGGCGCGGTTCTGGCTAACAAAAACCTGGTCGATTTTCAGCTGATGCACCTCACCAATACATTTTGGCGCCGCAGCGAATTCATGCCAAATCTCAACTACAGTGCCAGCCGTCAGAAACATCACACGCGACATCTTAGGCTCAATAGCAATCCAGATCTCATCAACACGGCCGGTGATCATTACGCTACCTATGGGTCGCCAGCAGCGCCGAAACGTCATAGAGGCTAAAGCCGACGATGTTGGAATAAGAGCCGTCAATATGCCGGATGTAGGCGGCGGCTGACCCCTGAATGGCGTAGCCACCAGCCTTGCCCTGCCAATCACCAGTGCCGATATAGGCATCAATTTCATCGCGATGCAGCCGCTTGAATATGACGCTGCTTGTCACCATCCTCGACCGGAGCGTACCATCGGGAAACCTGAGGGCGATGCCACCATGGACACGGTGGCGGCGCCCGGACAGAAGTGTCAGACAGGCGCGAGCCTGATCTTCGGTTTCCGCCTTCGGCAGAATTCGACTGCCTACAGCGACAACGGTATCACCAGCAAGCACCACAGCCCTGTGTTTGATGTTATCCGGCAGCGCAGCGGCAAGCGCCTTTTCATGAGCCATGCGCAACGCATAGTGCGTCGGCAGCTCTTGCCGATGGGGTGTCTCGTCAATATTCGTTGGGATGATAGCAACTGGTTCAATGCCAATCTGGCCGAGCAGGTCACGGCGGCGCGATGAGGCAGAAGCAAGGGCGATGGGCAGGATCGTCATTGGTAAAAACCCCTCAAGCTACCCCGCCAATTGCATGGCTGAACCGGGCGGGGTAGAATTCAGGACTAGCCTCTATTTGAAGCGGAATGTGATCCGCCCCTTGCTGAGGTCATAGGGTGTCATTTCCACATTTACCCTGTCCCCTGCCAGAACGCGGATACGGTTCTTGCGCATTTTGCCGCTGGTGTGGGCCAGCACTTCATGATCATTATCGAGTTTCACCCGAAACATCGCATTCGGCAACAGTTCAGCAACCGTGCCAGAAAATTCGATTACGCCTTCCTTGGCCATGTGACCCTTTCCAATAACTTGCAGCGGAAAAACAGCCATAGAGATGGCCAATATCCACCCAAAGGTCAAGCCTTTACTGCAATTTCCGTTTCCAAATAGACGCCCAGCTTGGTGGCAATATCATCACGCACGGCGCGATAGGCACGCAGTCGCTCCTCGCGCGAACCCTGCAGGTCGGCCAGATTGTCCACCGGCCAATATAGCGCCTGGCAATCGATATTGCGGGTCAGTTCGAGGGCGCGCTCATGCGCCTCCGGAGAGAAGGATATGATCACATCATAAAATTCACAGTCAAGATCGGCAAATGATTTGGGTTGGTGGCTGCCGATGTCATAACCGGCTTCCTCCATTACGGCGATGGCAAAACCATCGGCTTGACCGGGCGCAACCCCACAGGAGTCGGTAAAAATCCTGCCCGGAAAAGCTATTTTGACCATGGCCTCAGCCATGGCCGAACGGACTGCATTCACGTTGCAAGCAAACAGTATGGAGCTGATGTCACCGGCTGGGGCAATGTTAATGGTTTTAGCCATTAGGCCTCTCTTTTCACTCCCACAATATTTTCATTTTGACTGCAACACACAAATCAGCGTGAAAAGACGGCGTGCCGTGTCAAAATCAGTTTCAACCTTACCATTAAGTCGTGCCTGCAGCAGCTCAGAGCCCTCGTTGTGCAGAGCTCGGCGGCCCATATCAATGGCTTGAATCTGCGAGGGTGATTTGGTTCGGATTGCATCGAAATAGGTATCGCAGACCTGAAAGTAATCACGCATCACCCGCCGCAACGGTCCCATTGCCATGAAAAACTGACCGAGGCTAAAGTCATTCTCATTGCAGATATCGAAGCGGATATGTCGCCCCTCTGCTCGCAGGTATAAATGGAACGGACCAGTCTGGCCAATGAGGTCAAACTGGTTCTCCTCCAAAATATCATAAATGGCTATAGCGCGCTCATGCTCAGCCTCAGCAGAGCGCCGCGGTATCACAACTTCGTCAAGCTCGATCTTGACGAGACGGTTACGCCGGGTGGCTGTCCCATTAATGTTGCCTGTCTGCACCTTGGCCATACATGCCTCACCGATTCGTCCTTATGCTCATTGACAGTGCATGCGCACCAAGCCCCTCACTGTTCGCAATTTCAATACCAGCAGGCACAATCCGACCGAAACTGTCTACATCACATTCAACGGTAGTTGTACGCTTCATGAAGTCAACAACACCAAGGCCAGAGGCAAATTTCGCGGTCCGTGCGGTCGGCAGAACATGATTTGGGCCCGCCACATAATCACCAATCGCCTCAGGTGTGTACCGGCCAAGAAAGATTGCACCGGCGTGTCTTATTCTTGCCGCCCAATATCGTGGATCTTCGACAGCAAGCTCAAGATGCTCAGCGGCAATCTGATCGGCCAGAGCCGGCATTACGTCAAGCGATGGCACTGTAATGATGGCACCGTTGTCCCGCCAGGACGCAGAAGCAACAACACTTCGCTTCAGCTGAGGCAGGATGGTATCAACCGCCACCAACACTGCATCGGCAAAATCCCTGTCATCTGTGATCAGGATCGATTGCGCCGCCTCGTCATGTTCAGCCTGCGAGAGCAAGTCAGCAGCAATCCATGCAGGATCATTACCATTATCAGCAACCACCAAGATCTCAGATGGACCTGCAATCGCGTCGATACCAACAGACCCAAACACCTGTCTTTTGGCCGTCGCCACATACGCATTACCGGGCCCAACAATCTTGTCCACCGCACCAATTGTCTGGGTGCCGTATGCCAGCGCCGCCACCGCTTGCGCACCGCCAATCCGCCACATTTCAGTGACTCCACCAAGCGCCGCAGCCGCGAGCACCATCGGGCTGACAAAACCATCAGGAGCTGGCACCACCACCACACGGCGGGCAACACCAGCAACGCTAGCTGGAATGGCATTCATCAACACTGATGAGGGGTAAACAGCCTTGCCACCCGGCACATATAGCCCTGCGGCATCAATTGGCGTGTAGCGCATACCAAGCAAAACTCCGTCATTGTCACTGTAGGAAAATCCCTTGGGCAATTGTTTTTCGTGAAAAGTCCTGATCCGCTGCGCCGCCACCTGCAAGGCCTCGCGCAGGACCGGGTCCAAACCAGAAAGTGCAGCTTTCATCTCCTCCTGCCCAATGGCCAGATCGGCAACTTTGTCACACTGCAAACGGTCAAATTTTGCAGTCAGCTGCAGAAGCGCCTCATCACCATGCTGGCGAACTTCAGCTAGAATATCAGCTACCACCGTGAACACATCCAGATCAGATTCACGCTTGCTTGTTAACAGATCGGCAAACCGATCAGCGAAATCAGGCTGCACGTAATCCAGTCGTCGGGCCATCACCCCTATCCTTGTCTAATGGTCGTGTTACGTTTGCGTGATGTGTTATCAGTAAACTCAGCAATTTTCCAGAGCAATGCTAATCTGCCATGCAGGCAAGAGAATGAAGGGATACTAAATTGTTCTAACTCTTGTCGTGCTTGGGCTGAGTGGTAGTTGGTCGGCTTGCCTCGACATCTTCAGCTACGACTTCAATGTTTTCCACAAGCAGGCGCAACGTCGCACCAGCTGAAAACATCAAATCAACATAGGTTTCATGGTCAGTCCCAGCACCAAAAGTCACGGCAAGCAGATTGAACAGCGCTGTATCGCGTCTTGCTGGCATGTTGATCTGCAACACCCTTTGCACACTTTCAATCCGCACCGCACAAAGGCTTCGCTCACGCACAGGTTCACCCTGTTCGCCAGTCACATTCGCAATAGCCGGCCGCTCCCAGCAGAACCGATTAGCAATGAAAATGAAGCGTTTCTTTTCGTAGTCAAACTGCATATCGGCGCCGAGAACAATAGCATCCTGCAACAGTGTTGATAACACTTCGATATCCGCACCATCGCGCGCGCGCAGACGCAATGAAGCGTCACCACTGCTGTGGTCATCTAAATTCGTCATCATCTAAGCCATAATTTATGCGTTCAAGGCGCGCGCCGCACTGGCCGAGCTTATCCTCTAGATTGCTGTACCCCCGGTCAAGGTGGTAAATGCGGCTAACCTCACTCTGACCCTCGGTGGCGAGCGCCGCCAGTACCAAAGAGACCGACGCGCGTAGGTCGGTTGCCATAACCGGCGCTGGCGTCAGATGGCGACGCCCCCTGACAAACGCAACCCCACCATCAACGTTAATGTCAGCACCCATTCGGACCAATTCAGGCACATGCATAAACCGGTTTTCAAAAATTGTTTCCGAAATACGGGATGAGCCATCTGCAACACACATCATCGCCATGAACTGCGCTTGCAAATCAGTGGGGAATCCGGGAAACGGATCAGTACGTATATCGGTTGCCAACGTCCGGCCATTGGCTGTGACAGCCAAATCATCGCCCAATTCATTAACGTCGACGCCAGTTAGCCGTAGCACGTCAATCAGGGCATCCAGATGACGAGGCCTCGCCTGTTTAAGGGTAAGACTACCACCGGTGATAGCGGCAGCAATGGCAAACGTGCCCGCTTCAATGCGATCGGCAACAACCCGGTGCGTAGTCCCACCAAGGCTAGTAACACCCTCTATCAAGATGATATCTGTACCCTGACCGCTAATCTTTGCACCCATTGCATTCAAACAGTCAGCCAGATCAGAAATTTCCGGCTCGCGGGCCACATTGACCAGCTCTGAACTACCCTTGGCAAGGACTGCCGCCATTATAGCGTTCTCCGTCGCGCCAACTGAAACCATCGGAAACACCACACGTCCACCAGTCAGACCTTGCGGTGCTCGAGCCTGAATATATCCGTCAGCGAGTTCAACGATCGCACCAAGTGCCTGCATGGCTCTAATATGCAAATCGACCGGGCGCGTACCAATGGCACAGCCCCCTGGTAGAGAGACACGCGCCTTTCCATATCGGGCGAGTAACGGTCCTAGCACAAGGATGGACGCACGCATTTTACGCACAAGATCATAGGGAGCATCAAAAGAGGACGCGGCACCGAAAAGTGTGACGGTATTATCCCCACGCATCACCTCAACTCCGTGATGACGGATCAAACCCTCCATCGACAGAGTATCAGCAAGGCGAGGAACATTTTTCAGCACCACCGCATCATCCGACATCAACCCAAGGGCAAGAAGTGGCAAAGCAGCGTTTTTAGCACCACTGATAGTAATCTCACCCTTTAATGGAACGCCACCATTAATCCTGAGCCTATCCATTGCCGCTGTCCTCTAGTGATCTTTTCCCCACGGCGGTGTCACCGGATGCGTCCAGATCATCTCTGACAGCTGAGACAGCACGCGAGCGCGCTTGTGCCTTGCGGCGATGCAGATTTTTCCGCAGAGCATTCGCCAATCGATCCTCATCTTTCATTCGTGAAATTGGCTTTTTTTGCGGTGGCCGCCGCTCGGTCATGATTTCCCTCTGATGCGATACCATCGCACTACCCTTTTACAAGGTTTGTTGAAACCACAAAAGATATAGCAACGCAATGTGGGCATATTGTGGCAGCCTGTTGGTCCATGTAACATGCTTCAATCCGGCTCTTCGGTAAAGTCCAGATCGAATGCCCACCGTGGCGGACGGGCAAAAATGATCGCCGGGAAAACCTTTAGCCTTTCAGATAAATAGACCTAAACTAAGTTGGAACGACAGGCGCCCAAACATGAGCACAGACTTAAATCAGACCAACCAACAAAGAAAACCGACCAGATACGTTCTAGCAGTAATTCTGATCCTTGGCCTTGGTATTTTCTTTCTCAGTGGTGCACATGAGCTCGTGGAGTGGCAAGCCATCGGCGCACATTACGCAAAGTTGAGTTGCATTGTGGAGGAGCGCCTCTGGCTGAGCTATCTGATTTTCATGCTGGGTTATGCGGTGATTGTCGCTTTCTCGCTACCTATTGCGTTGCCGCTGACGCTAACTGGCGGTGCATTGCTCGGCTGGCCCGCGATTATTCTAGTCATCTGCAGTGCCACGGCTGGAGCTGGTGTTGTTTTCATCGCCGCCAGATCATTTTTTGCTGATCTGCTGCGAATCCGCGCCGGACCATTTATGACTAAGCTGGAAGCCGGCTTCAGCCGGAACTCCTTTTTCTATCTGCTTGCTTTACGTTTAATTCCAGTAGCACCCTTCTGGGTAGTCAATGTTGTGCCGGCGCTAACCAGCATGCGGCTTGCAACGTTTCTACTTGCCACTTTTATCGGCATAACCCCTGGAACAGCTGTCTTCATTTCTGTTGGGCGTGGCTTTAACCATATTCTGGCAGCAGGCCAAACCCCCGACCTTACTGTGCTTACCTCTGCGCCAATCATCACACCGCTTGTTGGCCTTGGGTTGCTTGCTTTGCTGCCGGTTGTTTTTCGGCGCTTGACCAATGGTCAAAGAGGTTTAAGCCAATGAGGAACATCGAAACAGATGTCATCATTATCGGCGGAGGTTCGGGTGGATTGAGCGTCGCTGCTTGTGCCGCGCAGATGGGTGTCAATGTCGTCCTGTTTGAAGATGCGGAGATGGGTGGCGATTGTCTGAACACAGGCTGCATTCCCTCAAAGGCGCTGCTTGCCGCGGGCAAAGCTGCGCATCACGTGACTGGTAATGCTGAAATGGGCATCACAGGCAACACCGCAAAAGTGGATTTCGCCGCGACCAAGGCGCATGTCGCCGATGTGATTGCTTCAATTGCCCCACATGACTCTGTTGACCGCTTTGAAGGGCTTGGCGTCACTGTCATTCGTGAACGCGCCAGTTTTGCTGGCCGCAACAAAGTCCGATCCGCAACCCATCAGGTAACCGCCCGCTATATCGTCATTGCCACTGGCTCATCACCGCTGGTGCCGGCGATTGTGGGGCTGGACAAGACTCCATTCCACACTTACGAGGCAATTTTCACTGATCCGGAAAAACCGGATCATCTGCTGATCATTGGTGGCGGTCCAATTGGCATCGAAATGGCACAGGCACACGCCCGCCTCGGCTGCCGAGTGACCGTAATTGAAGCCGCCACCATCATGGGCCGCGATGATGCCGAACTTGTCCAAATCCTGAAAACACGCCTGATTGGTGAGGGTATCACGCTTATCGAGGGGGTTGGCGTCACCGAAGTTGCCAAAAGCAAAGTCGGGGTCACTGCTACCCTTGCTAACGGGGCTGTGATTGAAGCAAGTCAGCTACTTGTTGCCGTTGGCCGGCGGCCAGCCACGGAAGGGCTGGATCTTGAGGCGGCGGGCATTGCCGTCACATCTGCTGGCATTACAACCGATAAAAGGCTACGCACCAGCAACAAACGCGTATTCGCTATTGGTGATGTCACTGGGCGGGAACAATTTACCCATATGGCCGGGTATCATGCTGGCGTCGTCATCCGCAACATGCTTTTCAAAATGCCTGCCAAATTGAATGACAGCATCGTCCCCTGGGTTACTTACAGTGATCCCGAACTGGCGCAGGTTGGGTTGACTGAAAACGCCGCCACCGATAAGTGGGGCAAGGCCAATATACGCATCATGCAGGTGCCCCTTGCCGGCGTTGACCGCGCGATTGCTGAGAGGCGGCGCGAAGGCATGTTAAAAATTATCGTCCACAGAAATGGACGTATTCTGGGTGCCAGCATTCTGGCGCCCAATGCAGGCGAGATGATTCTTGCTTGGGTTCTAGCGATCAGCAGCCGACAGAAAATCAAACAAATGGCCTCGATCATTGCGCCCTATCCTACCTATGGCGATGCCAGCAAAAAGGCGGCAAGCCAATTTTTCACAGAAAAGCTATTCAGCCAGCCAACCCGTCGCATCGTGCAATTTCTACTCCGTTGGTAGGGCTAGCAGGTTTTTTGCAAAATGCATCGTCACGCCTTAAAAAACTTCACTTCGCTGCGTCTTTCGTGTAATCCATGCGCGTCGATGGAAATGCTGCCATAGCTCCAGCGGTAGAGCGCACCCTTGGTAAGGGTGAGGTCGCGTGTTCGAATCACGCTGGCAGCACCATCGGACTTTCTTGCTACCTAACTGTCGGCATATTCTGTGCACCAGACAGGCTGTGTAAAAGAAAGTGGGAAAGAAATATGCGAAACAACACGTTTTGCATTGCCATGGTTTTCAATACTATCTCCAGCATATCCTCCAAGACCTAACCCAGCATTACTGTGTTGTCAGGCTGTGTTTCGCCTTGCGTACCAAATCACTCCAATCTGCAAACCGTACAGCAAAGTCAGTAAACTAGACCCTTGAAGACTATTGGGTAGGACTGCGGCTGCTAAAGATGGAAATTCCAGCTATGTATGTATTATTGCAGGATAATGAGTTTGTTTATGAAAGCCCCCTTCTATCAGAGGCGTGCGACCTTTATCTGCGTTTGAAAGAGTCAGGTAGGTCAAGGTGTTTTGGCGTACCGCAAGCCAGAACATTGAATATGCAAGCAGGGTACTTGGTGACCATCCAATTTCCTCTTACACAGCAGCTGAAGCTGCCAAGTTCGATGACTGGTTAATGGAACAAGGCATGAGAATGGAGACAAGAAAACGCGTCTTTGCAACCGTTAGGGCCATCGTAAAACTCTACATATCTGAGGAGGGTTTGGACCGCAGCAAAGCCTTTACCAAGACCTATTTCCCAGAGAATTGTGTGGAAGAACAACGCCAGCCTATACCCATCCAGAGCATCAGAGGTATCCAAAGTCTTTGCAGGTCATTCGATAACGACATGAGATGGCTGATAGCACTCATCAGTGATACTGGCATGAGGTTTGGAAAAGCGGCAGGACTTCGCCTAACACACATCAAATTGGATGCAGCAATTGTGCATATTGACTTGCAATCACACCCAAGGCGGTCTTTGAAGAAAAGAGGAAGCCAGAGATTAATTTCACTCGTGGGCGGTTTGCTTTGGGCAGCTGAACGCCCAACGGATACTAGTGGAGACATTGTTATGGCGTTTCCAAGTTGCTGCAATGAAAGAGGCCACAACGCCAATTCAGCTAGCAATGGCCTGAATAAGTGGCGGCATTAATACACACCTTAAAGCTGCGTAATTCACAGGTTCCGATATAGTCTTTGTGACAGATTACAAGCAGTATAAAGCCCCATTTATATTGTGGACGCTACTGGTAGCTGGAACACCGCTAGTATTAGTCAGTCACTGGGCATTTCAATTGATGAAGCACACGAGATGGTGCAGCTTCGTTTTCATGTCACGTATAGTATATAAGAAAACGACTGCTGAAAAATGAGAAGCCGCCCTATCAGGGCCCAATGGCTGTCAACAGATGCATGAGACTTATGTTGTAAAGTGATTTGTAGTAAATTCTACCTGATGGGTCATGTTTATGACGTTGATGATGCGTTAATATTCTCAGTATTGTGCGAAAAAAACATCATTAAGTAGGCATTTTTATTGTAACTTAGACTTAAGGCGTAAGGCCTATAATGCGGCGTTAATAAGATTTCATGGAGGTCATAATGAAACACGATGATTTAATCACCGATGAATTGTTTGGTGCTAGTTCTAAGTTTGGATCAACATCTAGACGGAAATTCATCTCACGTAGTGTTGCGGTGGGCGCGTCAAGCCTGTCGATTCCCTTTATTTCTAAAATTGCGCAGGCGTCTTCGACTGTTAACGTCCTTGCGTTTGGCGGCTACGAAGAGCCAGGTATGCTTACAGCGTTTGAGGAAAAAACTGGCATTAAAGTTAATTTAAAAATCCACGATGGCTCTGATGAGGAAATGATTGCGTTGATGCAAACATCAGCGCCGGGGACATTTGACGTAATCACACCAACAAGCGCGTATATCCCAAAAGCGGTTGAGGATGGTATAATCGCAGAATTGGATCCTTCTGATTTTCCTCTTGACGATTATTTCAATCTTATTGCGAATTGGCCTCCCGTTTGGAAATCAGGGAAGCTTTATGCGGTTGTTAATCGATTTGGATACTACGGAATCACCTACAATTACGAAAAGTTTTCTGAGTCTGATGTGTCGTCGTACGATATTTTATTCGACCCTTCAGTAAAGGGGCGTGTGGCTCTTTTCGATTGGTTTTTGCCAAACATGGGATGTTTATCCAAGTATAACGGCAACAAAAAACCATATGACTTAACAGCGTCAGAATTTTCTGCTTTAGGTGAGACCTTGATGAAACTTCGCCCGCAGGTAGGTTTGGTTGGTAACACCAGTCAGGTAACACAGGCAATGGCAGGCGGTTCTTACGATCTCGCGATTGCCGGTGAGTGGGTACAGGCAGGAATGTATGACGATGGTTTGCCATTCAAAGCTCTGGTACCAGAGCAGGGTGGAGTAACTTGGGATCAGGCAGTATGTGTGTCAGCAAAGACACCTAATAAGGAAAATGCAATAAAATTCGTCCAGTATGTCACTGGGCCAACTTTCCAATCTAAACTAGCTATTGCCAAAACATATTATAGCATGGTTCCAAACAAAAAGGCGGCGGTCATGTTGCCGGAAGATAAACGAGAGCTTTTGAATCTCTCAAATATTGAAAAATTTGACGAGATTTTTATGGCAAACTTATCGCCAAGAAAAAGTCCAGATAATCGTGATGAGTGGATGGCATCTTGGGAAAAATTTAAAAACGCATAACGTGAACGGTATGCTATTGATGGCTGCTTAATGCGGCCATCAATTCTAAGGATTTAATATGAATTATATTAACCTCTCCCAAACCATAGAATCTCATTGGTTTTGGGAAACCTTCCCATTCGTATCGCAATCCTACGAAGACGGAGATGAGTTTCAAGAGTTTGGATTAAGATGGAGTGGTAAAGGCTTCACTTATTCGAGTTCACCTGGTTGGCATTTTCCAGACAAACCAGTGTTAGATGACTTCGACATTGATCACTTTGCTGGTGTTGCTCAGGTTATTGACTTAACCCAATGCGCGAAAAAAGGCTTCGTCACAGCGGGTGATTTTACCGATAAGATTGGGTTAGGATCTCTTTCAAGAATTATTGTTCTCAAAACAGGCCATGCGAGTGAGATACCTATTCGGCGTCGAGAATATTGGACACTTTCTCCCCAAATTTCTCCAGCGATTGCCGAAATAGCTGCAGAGAGGGGTGTTTTCCATATTTGTGTTGATTTATCCTGCGACAGCTTAGAAAGCCGAAGAGCAGACTCAACTCATGGCATCTTCAACCCAAATACAGAATTTAGACAAAGGGTTCACGCTTCTGGAGTAATTCTTACTGAAAATTTTTGTAATTTAGACAATGTTGAAAACGAAATTTTCTTACTTTGCCTTCCCATCAAGGGGGAAGGAATGAGTACCTCTCCAACGAGGCCAGTCGCACTGACTTCATGGCCTTCGGAAAAACCATCCATTTATGATGTCTCTACACCTATTTTAAACCACTGGCGTTGGCGAATGGAAACCTGGCGTGTCCAAGGAAATGACGCTGGCTTTTACTCCAACCACACAGAGTTTGTTCAATCTGGACATGCATTCACACACTGTGATGCCCCCAGACATATGGAAAAAAATGGCGCAACTATACAAGAGCTTCCAAACATGGGGTTGGACTTGTTTATAGGCAAGGCTCATATTGTTGATCTGTCAGATATAGAGTTGCCGTCAGCGATAACTGCTAGTTTGCTAGAGGAGCGATCGGGAGGAGGAATTTCAAAGAACCAACGAATAATTTTAAGGAGTGATCTAACAAATCGACTCGGATACAAATCTACCAGGTGGCATACGCATGCTCCAAACTTAGATTTATCGGCAGCAAAATGGCTAATTGATAAAAAGCCAGCGGCAGTTTGTCTTGATTTTCCGCAAGATTACATTGCAAGGGAAATGCCTGGCCGACATGTTTACAACCATGAATTTGAAATCCATCACAAAATTTTTCAGGCAGGAATTCCATTTATCGAGGATCTAAAAGATTTGGGACAGAACACTGGGGATAAAACTTTCTTAGCAGCTGTGCCACTAAAAATGACTTGTATTGATGGCGCTCCAATGAGAGCGATCCTAATAAATTGGTGAGGTTTTGGGTACTTATTCAAACAAAACAAATCCTTGGCCTCTTTTGCTCCCCGCGCTGCTTCTTAGTTGTCTGTTTTTTTTGCTACCGACGGTCAATATGATTTTTTTGAGCTTAACCACAGAGACTGGTATAGGCTTCAAAAATTTTATTTATTTTTTTTCAACTCCTTACTTAACTCAAGCGTTAGTTCGAAGCCTCATTCTTGCCTCATTTTCAACTTTGATTGCTGGTTTTATCTCATGGCCGTTAGCTTATTTTGTTGTTTTTTGTGTCAAAGAAAAATGGCGGCCTTTATTTTTATTGGCCATCTTAGCTCCTTTTTGGACTAGTTTTACAATACGAGCTTTTTCGTGGCAGTTAGTTTTATCTGACAACGGCGTTATTTCTTGGTTAATTGAAAAAGCAACCGGCTCCTCTGTGGCACTGGGAATTCTCTACACTATGAATGCATCGATTTTTGGTCTTGCACTCTTTGGTTCAATGCTATGTACTTTCACACTTTATGGAGCCTTGGTATCCATCGATAAAAAATTGGTTGAAGCTGCGTCTACATTGGGAGCTCGACCTCATCAAATTTTCAGAGATATAATCCTTCCATTGGGTCTGCCCGGTTGGCTTGCGGGTATAGTTTTATCTTTCATTGTTTGTATTGGCGACTATGCGGTTCCTACTCTTTTGGGTGGCGGATTGAAGCCGGTATTAGCACAAATAATGCTATCGATTTTGAAAGGCACCTATGACCTTTCACAGGCAGCGACTATAGCCACTATTCTTGCTGTAACTGTAATAATTTGTGCTTCGCCGCTGATGTTTTTTAGACTTTTTAATAGAAGAAGAGCATTGGCATGAGGAATCTCATTGTTAATAGGCCTGTCTTCATACTTCTAACGGCATTTTTTTGTGTGGCACTTTCAATAATCTATTTGCCAATTTTAGTTATGATCATTTTTTCATTTAATAGTGGAAGATATCAAACCCTTCCGTTTAGGGAACCAACATTCGAGTGGTATGTAAATTTAGTTTCTGACAGTAGTTTTGTGGATAGTTTTTTTACAAGTTTGTTTATGGCGTCGCTTGCGAGTATAGCAGCAACCGCTTTAGGTTTCCTGGCTGCTTATGCCTTTAGCAAAGCCAAAATCCCATTTTATTCACTCTTTTTTGGTTTGATCCTCTCGCCGTTAGTGATTCCAATAATTTTAATTGGTATAGGGATACGCCTTCAGATTGTTTCTGTAGGGATTGAACCTGCACTCTGGTTGGTGCTTGTTGGACAAACTCTATATGTATTACCATTAGCGGTGATCAATTTAAAAAATAGGATTGATAAAATACCGAAATCAATTGAAGAGGCAGGGATTTCATTGGGGTCAGGTAGATTGCACCTAATTGTCTTTATTCTGGTGCCCATTTGTGCGCCGACCATATTTGCTACTATTTTGCTAACTTTTACGTTTTCTTTTGACGAATTTGTAATTGCATACTTTTTGACTAATTTCGAGATTACTTTGCCCATAAGAATTTGGACATCGCTGGTGACAGGGTTTGAGCCAAAAATCAATGCTGCCGGAAGTGCAGTTTTTTTGTTTTCTTTAATTTTAGGATTTATAGCGCAATTCATTCTGCTTTTTAAACAAAGTGAAAAGCAAAACGGCATCGAACCAAGAGAAACGTAATTTGATATGGAGCTTCGACGGTCACCAACATTGGAAATTGGGGAGAAAATTAAAGCTGCTCAGACAGCTAATAAAAGGCTGTATTCGTTATCCACTCCGTCACTCCCGTATTATACTGATGAACTCAAGACTGACTGCTCATGGGGTAGGTTGTCGCCCCCTTCTGGACTCCCTGAACTAATAGACCAGGCAAAAATCGATTTATTTGCGGGATGGAATGTCTTCAATCATCAAGTTGTAATAACAGCTGGAGCGAAAGCTTCATTATTTGCAATTTTAAAGTCAATTACAAAAGCGCAGGATAAAATTCTTATCCCCTCACCATTCTGGCCCAGCTACTTCGATATATGCGCAGTAGCAGAATGTGTGCCGATTGAAATGCCTACTGCCTTCTCAAAGGGCTTCAATTTGGATATCGATGAAATCAGAAAAACTTATCACAAAGAGAAGTTTAGGGTCATCATGTTCAGCAACCCTAATAATCCGACCGGAATAATTTATGATGGTGATTTTCTAAAACAGCTTGACAAATTTGCCCAAGATTGCGGTTTTTATATAATCATCGATCAAAGTTTTTCAAAGGTAATCTTTGATCATGACAAATGGTCTAGATCACGTTTTCACAATTCGGATAGAGTGATTATCGTTGACTCATTCTCGAAAAATTACCTTCTTCAAGGGGCTCGTGTGGCGGCCACCCTCATCCCAAATCATTTGACGGAAAATTTCACCAATATTCATCAAACTATTCTTAGCGCAGCACCAGCACCAGCACAGATTATGGCTTTGCAGGCTATGAAAAAGAAGTTGTTGATACCCTCACTTTTTGAACAGCGAGAAAAAACCCAAAATTTTTTAACTAAAAAGAAATGGGATTTCGTTGAACAATCCGGATCTTTCTATTTTTTCCCTAAAATTTTGAACATGGAGGCAATGGAGGAAAAAGCGTTTCGTAAGCGTATCTTATTATTAAAAGGATCTTTTTTTGGGAAAGGATACGACGACCATTTTAGGTTATGTTTTGCCAAGCCTATGTCTGAGCTACAAATAATTTTTGATAAGTTGGATAGTGCATTAAATGAAAAATGAGGAAAATATTGAATGTATTTCGCCTAACACCGGAGCGTCCTTTGACCAATGGTCTGAAACACCTGTTTCAGAAGTTAGAGAAAGTCTAGCGAGAGTATCAAGAAATTCGTTCTCAGATCTTGCTACTGTTTCTTCACGACGGTCGGTTCTGCTAGAGATCAGTTGTTTAATCGAAGCAAATCGAGATGAGTTTGAAAAAATAATTATAAATGAAGTGGGAAAGACCAGAACTGAGGCTGTTGCCGAGATCGATTACGCCAAGTCGTTTTTGACGTATGTAGCAGACCTAATGAAGTCTGAAAACTTCTCCGAAAAAATTGATAAGGAACGAAAAGTTCTGACAGTTCCCCGAGGGATTGGTCTTCTGATTACACCATTTAACGATCCATTAGCGGGAATCACTCGGAAACTGGCAAACTGCTTGGGATCTGGTGCAGGTGCTGTCATAAAGCCACCTGAGTTAGGTATCAAAACAGCGTCAAAACTGGAGTCAATCATAAAGGGACGGAGGTTTGGTCACTTAGCTACTTTTATAAGGACAAAAGACAGAAATCTGGTAAAAAAACTGATCGACTCTGACGAAATTGGTACCGTTAGCTTCACCGGATCAACCGATGTTGGGAAGATTTTGTCGGGTTACGCTGGAGCCAGTCTAAAGCCGTTTGTCGGGGAACTCGGCGGAACAAATCCATTTATAATTTTTTCAGATGGAGATGTCGATAAAGCTGTTGAAGATCTTGTGATTAGGAAGACTAAGTCAGCAGGGCAGGCTTGTTCGGCTCAAAATATTGTCTTTGTTGAACGTAAAATAGCTAGTCAGGTTATAGATAAAATTGACGAGGCATTTAGTAATATTAGAGCGTTGCCAACGAATGAATTTAGCAATGCTAAAATGGGCCCAGTTCGCTCAAAAAGTGCGATAAAAAATTTATTAAATTTTGAGAAAAGGCTAGCAAATGAGGGTGCAAAATTGGTTTGTGGACTGAATGGTGATAAAGCGACGGGCCACGGTTATATGTTTAATCCCGTCGCATACTTAAGCAATAATCCTCAAATATTTTTGCAACATGAAATATTTGCTCCATTGATGGGCATTTACATATTTGATGATAGGTTAAAACTTAAGGAAATAATCCGGAACAACAGGCAACCTTTGGTGTTATATGCTTATTCAAGTGACAAAGAGTATCTTGCAAAATTTACCTCGGCTTTGAATTATGGTTCGGTTGGACTAAACAATACCGGTATTCAAGGGGCTTTTGTACCGACTGGTGGTTTCAAACAGGCAGGGTTCGGAAGAGAAGGGGGAGTATGGGGTCTGCGAGAATTCACAACCACAATAAACGTAAAATCAAATTAGGGGGTGCAAAAACCAATAAAATGAAAGAAATAATACACACTCATAAGGCCCCGGCCTCGTCATCGCCGGTTTCTCAGGGAACTAAAGGAGGAGGTTTAGTTTTTGTCGGTGGACAGATGCCCAGGGAAATGGACAGTGGTATGATTGTTAAGGGCGCATTGGAACAGGCACGTCTTTCATTGAAGCACTGCGTTACAATACTCAACGAAGCTGGGTCGGGAATCGATGACGTGCTAATCGCAGTTGTTTACATGACCGACCTTGGGCAAAAAGATGCCGTTAACCAAGCATTTAAAGAATATTTCGGTGACAGGCCTCCAACTAGGAATCTAGTGGAGGTTTCTGATATAGGTGAAGGAACCATTGTAGAAATAGCACTAACTGCTATAGCTCATTGAGAAGGCTGCTCAAATAAAGTTATAAAAAGGGTGGACGGTAGGTCAGAAATTATACCTAATACCCCTTGGATGGATTTGCACATATTTGTCAATCTATCGGGGTCAGTACTTATATGCGAATTGTAATTTCAATTATGCAAGCCATCATTAAATTTCCAGCAAATTTCACACCAAGAAATGCGTATATACTAGGCCTAAATCTTCTTAATTATAGTTCGGGTCAGGCATAAGTTTTCAGTGGCTTGTTTCAATATAAACACATTAATTTTTTGTATGTATATTTCTTCAACTTCTTCAACAACACAAATCTAATCGCCAAGCATGCAAAAAAGTTAGCAGTGTTAATATTTCAAAAAACTTAATTAGATCAATCGTAGTCTCTGTAATGGTCCTGAACAAATTAAAAATTTGATTAATCGTTACCACGGCACGCATATTAGTTTCCAGCGCATTAGGCAATGCTTTATGATCGTAGTATTCATCACCACGCGGTAAATCAACATGACCCTGATTTTAAGAAATATTGTTAAGAATTTTGGTAAAATTTGTGCAGTAGACAACATTTCTTTTAAAGTCGAGGACGGCGAATTTCTTACATTACTGGGACCGTCTGGTTGTGGAAAAACCACTATTCTTAGAATAATTGCAGGCTTAGAAAATTTGACAAGTGGTCAAGTATTCTTAGACGGCACTAATATCTCGCATAAAAGCCCCACGAAACGCGACGTTTCCATGATGTTTCAAGATTATGCGTTGTTTCCACACATGTCCATAACTGAAAATGTTGCATATGGGCTAAGAATGAGAGGGGTTTCTAAAGTTGAACGAAACAAGCTTTCTAACGAATGGCTTGAGACGATGCAGTTATCAGGTTTCGGTAATCGCTTGCCATCAGAATTATCGGGTGGGCAAAAACAGAGAGCAGCCCTCGCGAGAGCATTGATCACAAGTCCTAAAATTTTGCTTCTGGATGAGCCATTAAGTGCTTTAGATGCGAATTTAAGAGTTAGGTTGCGTGAAGAGTTAAGAAAAATACACAGTAAAATTGGTACTACTTTTATTTGTGTAACCCATGATCAAGATGAAGCAATGGCGTTAAGCGATAGGGTTGCAATCTTAAAGGAAGGCAAAATAGAGCAAATGGGGTCGCCAAATAAGTTGTATGATGAACCTAAAACAGAGTTTGTAGCTGAGTTTTTTGGAAAATGCGCACTATGGCCTTTAAATAAAAAAGACGGTAACACCTTGCTTGCTGGAACGAATATGGAATGCAAATTAAGAAACCCATCAAATCTTGGTAAATGTAAGGCGGTTATAAGACCAGAGTATCTTAAGATTTTCGCGAACGGGAAGAAAACACAAAATTCTATAAATGCAAAAGTCTTAGATGTCCTGTCGAAGGGTTCTAACAATCAAGTCACTGTAGAATTTGAAAATGGTCTAATCTTAGACTTACAAGTTCCCCGGTCTCAAAAATTACCACCCGTATCTACATATGTCCAAATAAAGATGCTAACAACAAATCTTCACTCAATTACCAGCCAGTTGAATTAGTGGAAAATTTAATTTCAACACAAAAATTTGAGAGCTCCGCCGTTAATACGTTCAAATTATCTCAAAACCCCCAGGTGTTTGTGAGAGGGGATGGGCCATGGCTTTTTTCTGAGAACGATGAAAAGTACTTGGACTTAGTGTGCGGCTCGGCAACTTCTAATCTTGGTCATAACCACCCTGAACAAATAAAGGCCATTAGAGAGGCAACAGAAACGGGAATATTACATACAGGAACAAGGTTGATATCGCCATATAGAGCTAAGCTATATGGCCTCTTAAGTGATTATATGGGGACAAAAGATATTTCCATCCACTTATTAAACTCGGGTGCGGAAGCAATCGAAACAGCGATAAAAGTAACTCGCTTTGTTTCCCGAAAGCAAAAATTTATATCTTTCGAGGGTGGATATCACGGCAGAACTTTGGGAGCTCTTAGCTTAACCCATTCTGAAGAAATTAGAAGCCCATTCATTGGGAATATTGGAGACTTTGTTACTTTTGCACCTTATCCAAAAACTGAAGCTGAGGTTCAGTACTGTTTAGAAAAGTGTTCAGAAATTTTTGAATATTCGAAGTCTGTTGGTGATCCGATAGCGGGTGTTGTTGTAGAAGCCATACAAGGGGTTTCAGGCGTATGGGGCCCTTTTCCAACTTTTTTAAAGGGCATTCAAGATTTGACGAAATTAAATGATGCTCTTTTTATCACGGATGAAATTTGGTCAGGGTTAGGTAGGTCTGGTAAAAAATTCGCTTTTCATTTTTCTGACGTTTCGCCAGATCTCATAATTCTTGGCAAGGGATTGTCATCATCAATACCTCTTTCCGCCGTAGTTGCAAAAGGCGATTTATTACAAAAATGGCCGCCTGGGGCGCATACGTCGACATTCCAGGGTAATCCTATTGCTTGTGCAGTAGCTTGTGCCACCCTAAGAGAAATAGAAAATTCGAAGTTAATTGAGCATGTCAGTAATTCGATCGCTTCATCTTTTGGTGAATTAAAACATGATCTTATTAGTTATGATTTTGTCAAGGATGTGAGGTTTGTTGGGGCCCAGTGTGCGATTGAATTTAATAATTCGGCTATAGCAACTGAGGTTCAAAAACAAGCTCTTAGCAAAGCAAAACTCCTCACCTACGGAGGAGGTAGAAAAGGTGAGTGTGTCTTGCTGTTGCCACCCATCAACATTGATAAAACTATATTACAACATGCGCTTAGATCACTTTTAGAAATTATTTCTCAAGAACTTCCTTAACACTCCTTTTTAATATTTCGCATCCTTTTTCAATCAGAATTGGATCTGCGTTTAACGGTGGGACTAATCCCAAGCATTCGCCATTTTGTCCGCATTCCCAAGTAATCAATCCGTTAGCTAACGACTGCTTGCGAACTTTCCGATTTGTTTCGGGAGAATCAAATTCTATCACCCAAAAACTTCCCGTTCCCCTGATTTCAAACACACAATCATAAGTTTGAAACTTTTCAAGAATTTTTCTAAAAAGTGAACTTTGTCTTTCAACATTCTTCCTGATTGTTCCATGCTTTATTTGATTTAAGAAGTAAATTGAAGCCGATGCAGCAATTGGACCCAATTGAAATGTTGATGATTGGCTTCCACTTTGCCATGCCGTCAGTATGTCTTCCGTAGCAGCTACCAATCCAGCTGGGAAACCTGCGGCCAGTGATTTGCCAAAAATTAAAACGTCGGGCAAAACATCATAATGTGAAAATGCAAATGTTTTTCCTGTTCGGCTAAAACCTGTGAAAGTCTCGTCAAAAATTAGGGGAATATTGCGGTTTTTTGTGAAGTTTCTAAGTTCTACGAGAGCATCCTTGTTGATAAACCTAAGCCCAGCTGTTGCTTGAATTGGTTCGATAAATATTCCCGCTAACGGCTCTTTGTCTAAAGTCGATATAATATCTTTTATAGTGTTCGTATTCTCGGGGAAGGGTAATATTTCACAATTAGGAAAAAAGGGGCCGAGTGAGGAATTTTTTCCTTTTTCACCAGACACGGAAAGTGCTCCAAACGTCCGCCCGTGATATCCTCCAGAAAAACCAACAAACTTTTTAGCCCCAGTTTTATGCATTACACTTTTTATTGCCACTTCAGTGGCTTCAGAGCCACTAATTGATGGATGAAAGCGTGAAAATGCCGGTGGAAGTAACTCACTTATGGTCGAATAGAATGTTGACTGAATATCTGTATGGAAATGAGGGCCGATATGGAAAATACCAGTATCTAACTGATTTTTGACTTCTTCAATGATTTCTTCATGCCCGTGACCCAATGAAGTCGTTCCAGAACCACAAGCAAAATCTATAAATTGCTTCTGATTTTCATCAAACAACACAGGCCCAGTACCTGAGCGAAATATAGGTGGGGTGCCCGTGAGCGAGAAGGCTTTAGTACCAGTCGACAGTTTCTCTTTTATGGGTTTTGAGTGTGTAATTTTTCGTTTTTCAAACAGTACGCCGACACCTTTTTTAGAATAATTACGTCCCGTTGATTGTATTGCATCTCTAACGAGAGCTCCCACAGCTGTTATGATCGGGATCCCAAGTACCACCTCGATCTTTGAAATTTCCGAAGCGATTGTTACTCCACCACCAGCTATGACCAGAAGATCTTTTTGGTGCTGACAATTCTGCGTAAATTTAACGATTGTTTCCGATAAAGAATTAGTGGATAAATTATCGACTTGCTGTTCACTAGTAAAGTTGAGTGATAGTGAAGACACAGTCTCGATACTATTTTCCAAAAGATATTCTTGAAATTTTTCTGTGATAATTTCTGAGTACGGAGAAATAAGACATATATTTTTTGCTTTTTGAGATTTGATAAGTTTAACGATTGAACAGCTTGGAAATGAGACAGGACAACCGAATGTTTGCTGCAGGCCATCAATTAAGTCTTCTTCGTGTTTTTTCCCAAAAATAAAACTAGCAGCGTGATCTCCACAAGCCACGCTGTCTAATTTGGCTGTTGGAAATAACTTTGCTGTTTGTCTCAAGAGTTCTAGTGAAGAATATTTTTGCAAATTACTATCACTTAACTCTTCTGTCCCAGTTTCTGCACCATACCTTGCTATTAGCCATGCCACGTCATTTGGCAAAAATTTCCAATATTCTTGGTCATTTAATCCGTCACACGGCCAAAGAAAACCTATCGTTTTTCTACAACGCCTCATTCTTGCCGACCTTTTCGTTTTAATTCTTAAAAGTTTTCTGTATAGGCTATTGAGTTTATATGATAATTTTTCATATTTAAAAAAGAACATCCAAGACTGTTTGCTATTTCGTCTTCAAATCGTGGTATCGGAATTTCAGAAGGGATAAGTCCATAGTTGCTGACAGTCATTGCTAAGTGTTCAATGTTTGAGTCCTGTAACCGGACAAGTTCAAGGCATTTTTTTATATTAATTTGTTGAATTATTTCATTAAGGTCTTTGAGACTAAGTGCCTTGAATAAATCGAGTTGCTGATTTATCGCTCGCATTTTTCTTTCCGTTTTCAAATTTGTTGTTTCAAAGTAGATTTGCATTCTACCCACTTGTGAAAAAAATTCTGGATAAACAATTAATTGGTTATAATTAACACGTTGTGTTTCTAATAATTTAGCAAAACCTAAACTTTCTTTTGGGTTGAAAGCAAACGCCGCTAGCCAAAAACTGTAATAATCTTTTGACTGACCCGCTCTAAACGGAAGACTTGCGACTACCTTTTGCCGTTCCACATTTGCACTGACTTTTATGATACCACCACCCCACTTTGGGATTGTGAAAGTTGGATGACATTTTGTTTGTAAACGTGAAAAAAAGTTTTCACAGCATTCTACAAAGGTTTCATGGTTTATTTTACCGACTGCACATATAAGGCTGTTCGTTGCCAAATATTCGCTTTTTAGGAATTTTTGCAAATCGTCCATTTGAATCGTTGAAATTGAATTGTATGACCCAATTATAGGTCTACCAAGGCTTTGGTGCGGAAAACATATTGAATTTAAAGCGTTAAAAAGTCTCTCATTTGGGTCTGCTGCAAGTGAAATCATTTCTTTTTTAATGTCTGATTTTGCGTCTTGCATGCTTTGGATAGATAAAAGATTGCCTGAAAAAATATCCCAAAACAATTTAATACATTTTGGAATGCCTATCGCGTCTGCGTTATCAATGAAATAAGCCGTATCCTCAGTGGTGGTAAAAGCCCGAATTTTTAATCCCTTGCTAGTGATAGCATCATAAATTGGAGATTTTTTATCTCCATAACGTTGTCCAAAAACGGTATGCTCCAGCAAGTGAGACAAGCCATTTTGTTCTAGCGGCTCGCGACTGCTTCCACTTTTGATCCATAAACAGATAGTTGTGTTTTCACTAGCTACGTTATAATTCGTGACGACTTTAAGAGAATTAGAAAGTGTCGAAAGTTTAACATTATTAGATGGATTTACTTTCAACTTAAAACTTCAATCTTGCTTCTAAATGCTTTGATAAAAGCATTAATAAACCAACAATGACTAGGTACAACACTGTAAGTTGGATAATGACCTCAACTACTACGAAATGAACGAAAATTAGGTCATTCGCAACTTTTGTTAACTCATTTACTGAAATAACTGATAACAGTGAAGTAGCTTTTATAACATTCGCTAATTCATTTGTTAATGGAGGCAAACTCAATCGATAAGCTTGGGGTAGAAGAACTAATCTAAAGGACTGCAAACGTGATAATCCCAGAGCTTTTGCCCCGTCTAATTGCGAAAAGCTTACAGCATCTATAGCCCCTCTAAAGATTTCTACTGAATAACCCGCGCCAATTAGCGAAAGGGCTACAACACCTGTCCAAAACTCGTTAAATACAATCCCAAATTCAGGGAGTAGAAAATAAATTATTGATATATGAACGAGCGGAGGCGCTCCTCTGGTAAATTCTACAAATCCTATAATGCTATACCGCGTAATGTTTCCTCCCAGCAACCTCGCCGCAGTTAACATAATTCCCACACAAACTGATATTACCACGGTAATCACACTAATTTGGACCGACAGCCAAAACGCTCTGACCATATCAGGAAAAATTTGAAGCATGAACGCTAAGTCAAACGACATTTATCAACCTTTATGAAACCTATCAGCGCTGCGAAAAGTTTTTTATTTGGAGCTTAGTGCCAATTCGTTTTTCTAAGTAAATGGAAAATTGAGTCATTAAAACGACGAATGCTACATAGAGAACTGCCTGGGCGAATAACATTTCTAAAAATTTAAAGCTGTCAGATATTATTGCGTTTGCAGCTTTATGAAGTTCAAAAACCGTAATCACAGAAAGCACGGAAGACGCTTTGATAAGGTTTGACATTTCGTTTGCCATCGGAGGAAGCATCCTCAAGAAGGCTTGTGGAAAGACAATTGAAATAAGAGTGCGAATTTTTCCTAATCCTAGCGAAAAAGCACCTTCGTATTGGCCCTTTTCAATCGATTGAATTGCTGCCCTCGTTATCTCTATTTGGTAACCCGCACTATTAAATGAGAGAGCCACAATTCCTATCCAAAAAGGCGACAATTTGATACCAGCCAATGGAAGAAGAAAATAGGCAGCGTAAATTTGAACTAATATTGGCGTTCCACGTACAACAAAAACATAGAAATCTATGAAAAACGATAAATATGGAGATATTTGGTAGGTCCTAATTATCCCAAATGGGACACCTAGAATAGTTGCAATCAAAAAACCAATAAGGCTTAATTGTATTGTCAACATAAGCCCCGGCAAAAGCCGGGGCATTTGTTCCATTATAAAAATGAAATCCATTGTAACTCACTTTATGGATATTCATTACCAAGTGGGCGCTTCGTTTGGAAGAAGATCAACAAAAGATTGCCCAAACCATTTTTGTTGTAATGACGCTAACGTTCCATCGTTTTTCATATCTACGATTATTTGATTAATAGCAGACCTGAAAGACTCGTCTTCTTTTCGAAAGGCCATCGAAGTATACTCTGCTTTCCACATATTGGATGTAAAGGGAATAACCGTTACATCATCACTTGTCTGAGCGAAGGCTAATAAGCTTACTAGTGTTGACGCATATGCATCCAAGCGTCCAGAACGCATCGCCGCATAAGCCACTTCGTCTTTATCAAAGGTTTTAATATCACCTTTGTAACTGATGCTATGTTCTTTAGCTGCAAGTTCGAGTTGATTGATTTGAGGTGTTCCAGCGCCAGCAGATACAACTTTGCCACCGAGCATTGAGGGAGATGTAATGCCAGAGTTTTTCATAACCAATAGTCCGGAACTTGCATCCATGTAAGGGTATGAAAAATTAACCCGCTTATAACGTTCTTTAGTTGCGGTCATACCACCTAAAATCAGATCAAAATCTCCGTTATATAAAGATTGTATCACCGTCGACCAGTTTGTATCTTGTGGAGAGGGTGTTACTCCTCCAAGTCTTTTGCCTATCTCGGTGCCAACATCAATGTCGTAACCAACAAGCTTGTTGTTCTCATCTAAAAATTCAAAAGGTTTGTATCCCGCTTCAAGTCCAAATACTAACTTTCCACTGGATTTTACGTCACCTAGCGTATCTGCCGTTGCAAAGCTGACGGGTAGTAAACAAGCAACAAGTGTAATGATGAATTTCTTTAACATCGGTTTCTCCCTAAGTTTCAATTTAAAGTTGTAGCTTCAATCGCTGCCAACTTTTCTAAATTTGGGCGAGGTCGTTCAAGACCTTCGATGCCCAAAAATGCTGTTTCAATTGAGTGCGCTGCGTCCAAAAGGAAAGCGTCTTTGTATTGTTTTGCAATAATTTGAATCCCAAAAGGCAAGCCGTTCTCATCTTTGCCACAGCTAATTACAACCGCCGGGCATTGTGTGAGTGTTACGCCCCAACTAACTGCCTCCCAGTCAAGGTAGCCTTCATAATGTTTTCCGTCGATTTCTGATGGGTATTTACTTTCATGTTTGAATGGAGGGACTGACGAAGCTGGGGTAATAAGCAAATCTACATGATTAAAAAATTCATCACCACTTCTAACAATTTGACTATGATCTAAAAATGCTTGTGCAATTTTTTCCGAAGAAAGTTTCCGCGCTAGCTCTAATTCTTTGAGGATAACTTCTCCCAATTCTGTACCAAACTCCATTTCCATGGGCCCAAAATCTCCAAGAAAGCCAATACTTCTCAGAGTCATAAACGTGCTGTAGGCCTTTGATAAATCCATGCAGCCAGGATCACATGATGCAAATAAACCTGCAAATTTTTCAAGTTTACTGAGAAACGTACTCCTGTAGAAACTAGACATAACAGCAAACCCAAGATCACAAGAAAAAGCGACTTTTAACTTTTTCAGGTCTAATTTTCGCGCAGGTTTTAAAAGTTCATCGTCTATTGGTTTCGAAAACGGGTCAACGCTGCATGATTTGGCCATTATGCCCAACAGTAATTTGCAATCAGCGGCTGTTTTAGCTAAAGGCCCTTCAACATCAAAAGGAGACCAAATGTTGGACCTTCTGTTGGTTCCCACAATACCATTGGACGGCCTCATTCCCGCAATACCGCAGAAAGCTGCGGGCGTCCTTAAAGAACCAGCAAAGTCAGAACCCGTGGCAAGCGGCACAATACCAGATGCAACGGCTGAAGCACCACCGCCTGTAGATGCGCCTGCACTTAGTGTTCTGTCAAAAGGGTTCGCGGTGGTACCTTGCAATGGGTTTGTAGTGGTTGCGCCAAATCCGTGCTCTGGAACGTTAGTTTTTCCAAAAATAACAGTTGATGCTTTTCTGAGTTGAGCCACGATATCGTCATCTCTGGAGGCTAGATTATCTTTAAACAGCAGCGACCCATATGTAGTTTTTAACCCTTTAACGTCATTTAAATCCTTTACACCTACCGGCAGTGGCAAAAACGGCATCAGGTTGCTTTTTTTTGTAAAATTCCTATCAATGTCTTGGCTACATTTAATAGCGTCATCAAAGTTTGTCTCAACAATGGCATTAAGTGAGCTATTAAATTTTTCATATTGCTTTATGCATGTCTGTAGAAGTTCGAAAGAACTGATTTTCTTTTTTTCAATTAGTTGCACCAAGTCGGTGGCGGTATAACCTAGAATTGACTCTAACATTTTAGATGCTAACGAACTGGAAGGTGCACTTGTTTAATGATACAGTCACTACGTTAGAGTTTTTTCGAGGGGTGGTCACGTGTTAAAATTAGGGTGGCGTGATGCAAAAAAAACACTGTTTAAGCTTCATTAGACAAATAATTCAGCACAACATTGTTTTTGAAAGGTGAAGAAAAGTTGACTGATTCAATAAAGAGGGCATTGCAACTAAAGGCCCAACGGGTAAAAAGATTTCACCATCCTAATTTAGATGATCTGCAGGGCTGGAAATCTCTCAAAGCGGAGAAAGATATTCCGAAAGACAGGTTAAGGGAAGAGAAATCTTGGGCTCTCAAAATGGGACTTACAGGTGCTGAGAGCCTTGAGGATCGCTCAATTCCGACATTCTCAAGAGGCGAACTACCTCATTTTGCAGGAATAAACACTTTTCTTAAAGCTCCTTACTCTGAAAACGTTGAAGACGTCAAAAATTATGATGCTACCATCTTAGGCGCCCCCTTTGATGGAGGGACAACCTATCGACCTGGAACAAGATTTGGGCCCCAAGGCATACGAAAAATTTCTGCTCTTTACACTCCCTATAATTATGAAATGGCCGTTGATTTAAGGGAACAAATGACTCTTTGTGACGCTGGAGATATTTTTACCATCCCGTCGAACATTGAAAAAACTTTTGATCAAATATCTCGAGCGTGTTCACACGTTTTTTCAAGTGGTTCATTGCCAATTATTCTTGGTGGCGATCATTCTATTGGCTTCCCGACGGTTAGGGGTATTGCCGAATGTACATCGAAGAATATTGGAATTATTCATTTTGACCGTCATGCAGACATTCAAGAAAAAGATTTAGACGAACGAATGCATACAACTCCTTGGTTTCACGCCACGAACCTTGACAATGTTAGGCCAGAAAACTTGGTCCAAGTGGGAATTGGTGGCTGGCAGGTTCCAAGAGAAGCGGTCGAAGTTGCTAGGGATCGTAACACAAATATACTCACTCTAAGCGATGTAGAAAAACTTGGGATAGACAAAACAATCGAGATAGCTCTCGAATTGGCTTGGAAAGATACTGATATGGTCTATCTGTCATTCGATATAGATAGCATTGATTGTGGTTTTGTCCCTGGTACGGGTTGGCCTGAGCCAGGTGGTTTTCTGCCAAGAGAAGCTTTACAGCTTGTTGCGGGCGTTGCTGCAGAGGGCTTATGTGGGATGGAGTTAGTAGAGGTATCGCCACCATATGATCAGTCAGAGATCACAGCCCTTATGGCAACGCGCGTAATTGTTGAGGTACTTGGGTCCATGACAATGGCAGGTAGTTTAGGCAGTCATCGCAGGCATATTGACAAGCCTGTTACAATTCCATCTGGAGATTTTGAAGGACACAGATGGTCAAACAATAATTTCTCGAAGTAAAAAATTAAGATGATTACCAACACCCATGAACATGATGGAATTTTGCATTCCCACATATCGGAAACAGACAAAAATAAAGATATGCTTATATTGTCCTCTGAATTTATAGAGGGATTTACTCATTCCAGTGATAAAATGGCTTACCTGAAAATTTCGGGTTTTCCTAACGAATTAGCTTCTGAAACTGGCGGGCCACCATTAAAACTAATTAATGCAAGAGTTGAGACTTGTTGGCAAATTGGAACTGCAAGTCCATCCTTTGGAAGAGCAGAGCTAACATATCTTCCTTATCCAAAAGAGCTGGTAACTTTTGCAACCAATATGATATTCACGTTTGTATCATTGGACGAAAAACAGGAACTTGATCTCTTGCAGTGGATTTCGGACAAGCATTTCTCTACTGCCTAAAAGTTATGCAAATTGAACCAAAGCTAATAAGGCTTACACCGAAAATTCTTGATATCTGATTATATCACATTAGGTTTCGAGAAGTTGATTAAGTTCAGAAGCCGCTTTGTCGTGGCTTAAAAATTCAACGAACTCAGAGCTTGTTCTCGCTTGCGTAAAATCAAGCTTTCTATAATTTTCGTCAGGATAGTATTGGCTAGAAAAGACCAGATTTGGATTCCTGAAAGTCAACGCTTCTCTCCAGCACGTAAACGGCCAAGGGTACACTTTTTGAAGTGCGCTCTTCAGAAGTTAAATTCTGGCAAGCGAATAATCTGCCTGAATATTTCCATTATTTGTTTCTTAAACCGAAAACTTTTTGGCTCGCACTGACACTCACGTCACTTGTTAGAAGTCAGGTGAATTTCAATTCGGGAGTGTGATAAAATCACAAAGCTATGAGCAATTCCGTGAACATCTGGGTCCTCACTAACAAGAACTGACCACGGTCATAGTAACCTGAGTCTCAACAAGTGTAAGGGCAGTGATACACTATGCTGCGCTGTCCAACATCCCTGGCAAGAATGACAAGCATGACAATGTTTTCAAAAACCTCTGGTGATTTTCGTCATATACGAATTTTCAATTTCTTTGTCATTCTTGTTATCTTTGTCATTGTGCGAATTGGGGATAAATATATTTACCCCTCGTCATGAAAAACGGCAGTGACTCCATCCTCAAATTGGCAAGTCATTGACCCATTGCGTTGCCACAGACGGAAACGTAAAGTGCTTAAGGATGCCCTAATCAAATTGGTGTAACTGCCTGTGAATTCCGATAAATGTGCATTAGGGAGGTGGCCAATGCCCCGCATATGAATTGCAGTCAGACTGAGAAAGAAACTGTGAAATATTTCGTACTTGTTCACAACAGCATTGCTGCACATAAAATGTCGATATTGCTGATGTTCAGGTCAGTAGTGGTGCAAACAAGAGGCAATTAACTATAGGCCGGCAGCACCATCATTCACCAAAAGTTTTACAAGATAGCAAGCATTAAAATGTGCCAGTGAAGTTTTGTGAATGTAATCTGTCTTCACCTCTTGAAATTCGCGAAAATCTAACCATATCAACATTGTGACGCCATCATGGGTCACGTTTAAAAGACTATTGTAGTCGGCTTGCTTTAGAAGAAGCTGGCGTAAACTCGCTTTATCACAAGGAGATTAAAATGACTGTGTTTACAACACCAATGGCTCGCCAATTTGTAGGTTTCGACTTGCTTTTTGACGAATTAAACAAAATGGCTGAGCGTAAAGAATCAAACTACCCGTCCTATAATATTGCAAAAGATGATGACGAGCATTATCGCATCGAAGTAGCTCTTGCCGGTTTCAGTTCTGGCGATATCAGTATCCAAACCGAAAAAGGAGTGCTGACAATCGAGGCAAAAAAAGAGGAAGCGAAGGAGGACACAATGGAAAAATATATCCATCGTGGAATTGCCCAGCGCGCCTTTTCAAAAATGTTTCGGCTTGCAGAATATATGAAAGTCGACGACGCACAATTCGTCGATGGCATCCTAACTGTGTTTCTGTATCGAGAGATCCCTGAAGCAGATAAAGCAAGGCAAATCACGATTAATACTAAAGCAAAGCGCCTACCAAAGGCTGCTTAGACTTGACCTGGTAAAAACGTGCAGATCATGCACACACCTAACGAGTTGGCCATCACTTTCGATGGCCTCTTTTTTATTGCTTTCGATCTTTGCGGGGGATTGTACATCTCGGAATCAAGCATTTGAGCGTAATGACAGCACCATGAATCAGCTCAGTACGACCATTGGCAATGCTATGCCGAGCGACACATGAATGCCGAAAAACTCGGCAACCGCTCCAAGCAATGGCGGTGCAAGCAGGAACACCACGCAAGACAGCTATGCCAGCGCGGCGACATTTACCGCCGCTGGCCTTTCCTTTTGCTGTGCCGCCGTCGAGATTGCAAGCAGAAAAATTGATGCCGTACCGGCTCCTAGCAGAGAAAAGTCAACAAGCGCAATCGCTGGGTTCAACGCAAAACCAACGAGCAAAACACCAATGCCAAGCGTGATCACAGACTATTATATAATTTTCTTAGGCCCATACCGCTCAACAAAATCATCAGCAAAGAACCACACGATGAACTGGCTGAACGCAACAAACGCAAACGCGAGACCATTGACAAAATGTGGGGTGGCAAAAACATAACGCATGAACACCGACCAGTCGATACCGGCTTCATTTATCAACGTCATCAAAAGAGTTAGCGCAACGAGCATCAGAATCAGTTTGGTTGGGCGGGCAAAGGTCACGCTCTGGCTGCCTTCGCCCAGCCGCGGCGATGTCAATTTGTGATGTCCTAAAAGAAGCAATGATGAACAAGGGTGGAAAATCCAGTCATGAAATGCTGCCAACCTGCCGTCGAGGAGCAACAGCTTGAACAAATTGATGCGTTGTGGCCGGCACTTAAACTTGGATTTTCCAAAATAGGCATATTTCTTGCAGCAACAGTTGTAGTTGTCAGTGGTTTGACAATGCCCTGTGAAACAGACAGATGGCAGCAATGTGTTACAACGAAGCTAAATGAGAGCGATTATGAACCTTGCCCTCGATGAAAAGAAACGCGCGGAGTACATCCGCTTTGGCCATTTGTCCCGCTTTTCAACTAGGCGGGACTCTGAACAGACGGGTTTTGCCCGTTCTGTGGTCTTTGCCGGCTTGCTGGCCTACGGTCTGGTTGCCCTAATCACGAATTAGCGCTGTCTAGTCTACGCATTTTCAGCGTCAATTCGGCTTAACGCAAGAGTTGCCACCACGGCTTGTCACCCATTTAAGCAGCAATAATTGATCATTGGGAAGATTTTCACCCAAGACTTGCTGTCTGCCAACATCTCAAAGTAATCACCACCACTGACTAGCTTCTAATCATCTGATAAGGCGATAAATTCTCCAGCTAACCCGACAATATCCACATCACCTCATAGGCATCCGTGCCAAATTCGTACTCGCAACGTAATATAACTTCCAGCGTCTCCCATAACCCATCGGCAAAAATAACCTCAGCGCTTGTCGCGCGACCGTCAAAATACATATTGGCTATTTACTGGACTGCTGCGTTCTTGAATTCTAGCGTGTCTTGTTTTCACTCTTGATCACTGAGTGATTGATTTGGTAACGGTCTTCTAACCTTGACGCGAGGTGCGTTTCAGGTCTCTTCAACCATCTGATGCACCTCGATGATATTGCCGACTGGGTCGTGAAAGAAAATCTGATACCATTCTTTGGCAAATGCCGTTCCGTAATCAGCAAAATCAATGTCATTCTTCTTCAAAAGGGCTTTGAAGACCTCGATGTCATCGGTGCGAAAGGCGATATGGCCCCTTTCAACAGGATTAATGTGCTGGCTGTGTTTTGCCGCCACACTCAGATCCTGTTCGGCAAGGTGCATCTGCATTGTTCCTTCAGTGACAAAACGGATTTTCCCTGCATAGCCAGAACTGTCCGTTGCATCCGTCCGGGGAAAACTCTGTGGGGACAGGGATTCCATCTGCAAGATGTTCTGATAGAAGTCATTTAATTCATCCACATCCTTTGATACGTAATTGATATGATGAAATTCCAATTTCATGAATTCCCCCTGACAAATTCACCGCAGCAATGTGGCATTAACAACCCTATTACATGCATCATGCCCGACCAAAGAGATGGTTCAAGGACTCCCAGCCAAACCAAAAAATGACAAGCCACATCAGACCTTTAATAAAAAAGAACGCAAAGGCCAAACCACCAAACCTTATCAATAATTTCTTAAACACCTTATCCTCCGTCAACTACAGACTAGCGGGCAAAGGACGCGGTGTCATTGCTTTCCTTTGACCAGAGGGATTGCAGGATCGGGGCAAGGATTCTGGTTGAGGATCAGGCAGAACCGGCAACATCACCGGCAGCATCGGACAAAACACCCTTTACCTTGCCGTCAGCAGCAACACCAACACCAAATACCAGCGTATCGGTGGTCGGGTCGAGGCGCACTTCTACAATATCACCCTCGCCAAACCTACCTGCCAGCAACGCCTCGGCAAGCGGATTCTGCACCGCATTCTGTATCACCCGCTGCAAAGGCCGGGCGCCAAACTGCGGGTCATAGCCACGCACTGCCAGCCAGTCTGCTGCCTGATCATCAAGCCGTAGATTAATTCCGCGGTCGGTAAGACGCCCAGCCAACCGGGCAAACTGGATTGTAACAATCGCCCCCATATCGCCCTGCGATAGACGGTGAAAGAGCAGTGTCTCATCAAGTCGGTTCAAAAATTCTGGTCTGAATGTTACCTTTACATCATCCATCACGTTGGCGCGGGCCGCATCCGAATCCTCATCATCGCCAAGGGCCAGTAGGTGATCAGCGCCAATATTCGAGGTTAGCAGAACTAACGTATTGGCAAAATCAACGCGCCGACCCTGGCCGTCGGTCAAGTGCCCTTCATCGAGCACCTGCAACAGCACGTTAAAAATGTCTGGATGTGCTTTTTCAATCTCGTCAAAAAGAACTACCTGATAAGGCCGCCGGCGCACTGCCTCGGTAAGGCTGCCTCCCTCTTCGTAACCGACATAACCAGGGGGCGCTCCAATGAGGCGTGCCACCGCGTGTTTTTCCATGTATTCAGACATGTCGATCCTCAGCACCGCATCATCATTGTCAAAAAGGAATTCAGCTAGAGCCTTGGCAAGTTCGGTCTTGCCAACCCCAGTCGGACCAAGCATCAAAAAACTGCCCATGGGCTGATGAGGGTCGGCAAGGCCAGCACGGGACCGACGAATGGCATTGGCAACGGCTGACACAGCCTCACCCTGGCCAATGATGCGCTGGCCTATGATCGCCTCCATGCCGAGCAGTTTCTCACGCTCACCTTCCAGCATCTTGTCAACCGGAATACCGGTCCAGCTACTGATCACCGATGCAATATGCGGAGCCGTGACCTCTTCATAAACCAGTTGGAATTCGGCAACCGCATCCTTAGCCGCGGCAAGTTCCTGCTCCAGCGCCGGGATGTTAGAATAAGTGAGTTCGGCTGCTACCTCGAGCTTGCCCTCACGCTGCGCAACATCAAGACTATGCCGCTGATCCTCGAGCTGCTGCTGCAATCTGCCAACCTCGGCCATACGTGCCTTGACACCGTCCCATACCGCTGTCAACTCGGCAGAGCGCCGTTCGAGACTTGCCAGCTCCCTGGCAATTGCCGCAAGCCGTTTTTCAGAGGCTTTGGCGTTTTCCTTCTGAAGCGCCGCCTGTTCGATTTTCAGCTGAATGATCTGCCGGTCAGCCTTGTCCAGATCGGCAGGCTTGCTATCGGATTGGATCCGAAGATGGCTTGCCGCCTCATCCATCACATCAATCGCCTTGTCGGGCAGAAACCGTTCAGCGATATAGCGGTGCGAAAGGCGTGCCGCCGCAATTAGCGCATCATCGGTAATCCTTACACCATGGTGCAGCTCGTATTTCTCCTTTAGGCCACGCAGGACGAAAACCGTATCCTCAACGCTTGGCTCATCAACAAATACAGGCTGGAACCGGCGCGTCAGCGCGGCATCCTTTTCCACATATTGGCGATATTCATCTAGCGTCGTTGCACCTATACAGCGCAATTCGCCACGCGCCAGAGCCGGTTTCAGCAGGTTCGATGCGTCCATAGCCCCATCACTCTTGCCTGCCCCAACAAGCTGATGCATTTCGTCGACGAACAAAATCACCTCACCGTCTCGCGACTGAACCTCCTTGAGGACGGATTTCAAGCGCTCCTCGAACTCACCGCGATATTTTGCGCCGGCAACCAGCGCGCCCATATCCAGCGACAAGAGAGATTTATCGGCAAGCGCCTGAGGCACATCACCATTTATGATGCGCTGCGCAAGCCCCTCGGCAATTGCAGTTTTACCGACACCTGGCTGGCCAATTAGCACCGGATTGTTTTTGGTTCGACGAGCTAATATCTGCACGGTGCGGCGAACCTCGGCCTCACGTCCAATCACGGGGTCCAGCTTGCCGTCGCGCGCAGCGTTGGTCAGATCAGTAGTAAATTTACCGAGCGCTTCATGCGCCTCCTCCGCCATGTCGCTGTCAGCGGTCCTACCTCTGCGAAGCTCGGCAACGGCACTAGCAAGTCGTACTGCATCAACGCCAGCCTCCCTAAGCAGCTTGCCTGTATCACCCTTGCTTTTCGCCATGGCGATCAACAGCACATCGACAGCCAGAAAGGAATCCTTAAGAGATTTTGATTCAGTTTCAGCCGCCTGCATTACCCGGGCAAGTTCGATATCCACCTGCATCTGGTCAGCACCGCCACCTGTCACCGATGGGATTGAAGCAAGCCCCTTGTCAAGTCCTGAGTGGAGCACGCCAAGATCGCCACCAGCCCGGCCAACAAGATTACGCGCTATAACATTATCGTTTGCCAAAATCGCAGACAGAACATGCAGCGCGGTCAGTTTCTGGTGGTCAGCAGCAAGCGCCTGATTTTGCGCGGTGATCATCGCGTTGCGCACAAGCGCGGTAAATTTATCTGTCTGCATCACTTAAAACTCCTTCATCATGTGGATGAATTCAACCGCATGAATGACACAGCTCGCTATCGTTTTATTATCAGCGCGAAAAGCATAACACAGATCAGCCAGATCAAAGCCATAGCCAACATCTGCAGTTCATGCACCAGTTCATCCATCTGTCTGCATTTAGCCCGGGCCTAGCCACCTGTTGTGTAAAAGTCGTTCGGCGCCATCACGGACCAGGCATCATCATTACTGCGCATAATTTTATGCAAACAACATTTACTATGCTATTTATTTATGAGGATGATCTGCATGTTTCAAGGGTTGAGCCTTGTTTCAAGCATTTAAGGGATTACGGCATTTCTCCTTGTCGCTTTGGACATCCTGTGGTGAAGTCCGGCCATGACCCTGCCTCCAGCACCAAATTCTAACCTGTCGGTAACAACGCGCGATTTCATTACCGTCGAATGGCGGTTTCTACTTTTTGGCATGGCGATGGCGTTCTGCTCATCTCTTGGTCAAACTTTCTTCATCTCGCTCTACTCGGGCCATATACGAGCCGAGCTTGCGCTCAGCCATGGCGAATTTGGCACCTACTACGCCATGGCAACCACCTTTAGTGCCATCAGCCTTTTGTGGGTTGGCAAACTGGCTGACACTGTGCGTGTGGAAAAGCTGGCGGTGTTGGTGCTGTCAGCCCTGTGCCTCACGGCAATATTGTTCAGCCAGATTTTTTCCGTGGCGACACTCGTTATTGGGCTTTACATGCTGCGGCTGTTTGGTCAGGGAATGATGACACATGTCTATTCAACAGCCATGGCACGGCGCTATGTCGCGGCGCGAGGTCGCGCGCTGTCGATCGCCCAGATGGGAATCAGCTTTGCCGAATCCATAGGACCGCTTTCGGTCGTAGCCTTGCTGACGATCTGTGACTGGCGGCAGATATGGCTCGTCCTGCCAATCGGACTGGCGCTGGCACTTGGTCCAAGCATCCGCTATCTAACTCAGCGTACCCGTTATCAGGATGGCGGCGGACTGGAGGCTTTGCAGGCTAAGTGCAACACGCCAGACGGCGCTGCCAAAAAACAGGCCGGGGAAGCGATTGTGATGATTGACGGCGTGGCCCATTGGCGGCGGCGTGCGATGCTGCGTGACCGCCGGTTCTGGTTTGGCTTGTTGGGACTTTTCACGGTCCCAAATTTCTCCATCACCGGCCTGCTGTTCCATCAAATTCATCTGGCTGAACTGAAAAATGTCAGCATGGAAAGCTGGACCACCAACTATTTTCTCTATGCCGGATTTGCGATCCTAGGCACCCTTTTGTCAGGCCAGCTGGTAGACCGGTTCACCGCGCGCCGCATTGCCGCGCACACGATGTTGCCGACAACATTTGCTTGCGCGGTACTGTGGTTTGGCGACTCCAGCGTCGGTGTGCCACTATTCTTTGCGCTGTTCGGCCTGGCGTCAGGCATGCCTTTCAGCGCTCTCACGGCAATTACGGCTGAACTTTACGGCACCCGGTTCCTTGGCGAAATCAAATCTGTCTTCCTGCCAGTGGGAGTCTTTGCCTCGGCATTGTCGCCGATGATGATGGGGGTTATGATTGATCACGGGCTTGGGCTGCCCGACCTGATGGGGCTCAATATTGCTCTTGCAGTAACAGCACAAATAGGGGCCGTTCTATTTCTGCGGCTTGCGACACCCCAGATCAAACAGTAAAGTTATAGGGTCTGGCGACTAATCAAGACAGGTGTGTTTCCAGCTAGGGTCACTTCGTATTTAGGCAATCACAGAGGCGCTCAATGCTTCGTATATCTAGTATTTGTCTCTTGGCTCTGATTACCATAGCCACCCCTTTAGAGGCTTCACAATCCGAATCATCGGAAACAGGGAAATGGGCTGGCACCTGGTTTACCTGTGAATTCGCGAAAAGCAGGACACCGCCGCATGATGGCTGTGAGATGTTTGACGATGAGGGCTTCCGTTTCGAACAAGGTCGGCTGACCTATGTTAGGGTGACAGATTCGGATGAGACCAAATGCCGAGGCGGTAAGATTGGCCAGTGCTTTACCCGTGATCGGTTGGCAATTACTATTAAAACACAAGACCGTGGTGAGCTCAATCTGGGGAATGACTGGATTACCGTCAAGTATTTTGGCTGCACACAGAAATACAGCTTTGCCGACAGGTCGGAATTTCGTGAAATCATCCCGGCTAAGGATCGCTGTTTCTGGGCGCGCAAAAGGCATTTCTATATAGGCCGCTTCTCTGGCAGCGTCTCAATCCAGAAATAACCAGTATCAGACAGCAACAGGAAACCACCATGACTGATCAGACATCTGCCCTTTTTGCACAACTAGTCGGCAAAGGCTTCATCCAGATCGACGGTGAGGAGGCAGCGCCCTTCCTACAAACCATTCTGACCGCCAACATCGACCAGATTGCGGCAGGCTACTGCGCACCGGCGGCGCTGCTGACTCCGCAGGGCCGCATCCTACATGACATAATAATTTATCGCTGCCCTAATGGGACTAACACGGGTAGCGATTTCATCATCGAGGCTGATGCATCAGGTCTTGCCGATCTGTTCACGCGCTTGCGCCGCTACCGGCTGCGGCGCTCGGTTGGTCTTCAGGTGGTTGAGGATATGACCATCTGGCTATGCTGGGGCGCGCCAATTGATATCAAGGGGGTTTATCTCGACCCGCGGCACCAGAGCCTCGGTTGTCGTTGGCTCGGTCATTGTGATGCGGCGCCCCCTTTCACCACCATCGCAACCCGTGGTGAGATCGAGCAATGGCAGGCACTACGCATTACCGCTGGTGTTCCAGAAGGCCCGCTTGACCTTACTCCAGAACGCGCATTAATGCTTGAAGCGGGTCTCGACAGGCTAGGTGCGGTTGATTTTGGAAAGGGATGTTACATTGGGCAGGAAGTCACGGCTCGCACCCATTATCGTGGCCTTGTGAAACGCAGGCTTGTGCCGTTGCACCTGCCCGGTAGTTCACCGCCTGCCCCCGGGACGGAAATTCTTTTGAATAAGAGAGCTGTCGCAACAACCAAGACAGCCGCCAAAACAGAAGGTGGCAGCCTATGTCTAGCATTGATCAAATTGTCCGATCTGCAATTTGTTCTGTGCGGTGAGGCAAAACTGCAAGTTGCCGGCTCACCTGCAGACATTTTGATTCCAGATTGGATGCAGCCTCTGCCCAAACCAGCGCACACCGACAAAGCTGGCTAATCGCGGCACTCAGCCTTTATCTGCGCTGCCAAAAAGTGCGGCGGCTTCAGCATTTACATCAGACTTGCTCGCGAGAATTCGCTCAACCTTGCTAATCTCAGCCTTCATGGTAGTGATATAGGCCTCCAGATCCTCACGGTTCCAACGCTCCATCTCCCGCACTGATCCCGGTGGCTTTAATGCATCGAGTTCATTATCCATCTACTGGCTCCCTGCTTTATACAAACCGCGATAACACTGTCGCGGACGAATTATGCACATTTTTTGCACCACTTGGCAAAGGCAGGCTTGGCAATCACTGCGTTTCAGGCGTATAAGAAATAGCTTCAACGTCAATTCGCAAAGTGAACACGCCACACCGGTACATTATGCTGGTGCAGGTCCGAGCTAGTAGGATATTCGATAGTACATCAAGGGTAGCATAATCATGACACAGCTTCTCATGCCCAAGGCATCAGCCGTCTGGCTAATCGACAATACATCCCTGTCTTTTGACCAGATTGCCGATTTCTGTAGCCTGCACCCGTTGGAAGTCCAGTCGATTGCCGATGGCGAAGCCGGCATTGGCATTCAGGGATATGACCCTGTGCAGAATGGCCAGCTGACGCAAGAAGAACTAAATCGTTGCCAGAAAGATCCTACAGCACGGCTGGTGCTTGCGGAGTCTGACCTGCCGACACCGAGCCGGCGTACCAAGGGGCCACGCTATGTGCCGGTTGCACGGCGCGGAGACAAGCCTGACGGCATTGCATGGTTGGTTAAACATCACCCAGAGGTCAAGGACTCGCAGATTGTAAAGCTGATCGGGACGACCAAGGAAACTATTGGCAAGATCCGCGAGCGCACGCATTGGAACATTGCCAACATCACTGCCAAACACCCAGCAATGCTGGGGCTATGTTCGCAGGGTGATCTTGATGCCGCCATCGAGAAAGCCGGTGGTTCAACACAGGTCGAAGAACAGGTCTCAAACCTCAGCGAGTTGCCATAAAGCAACCAGTGATGCAGGAGGCCATTGTGACAGATCAGGATGAGACTGTTGATCAGCAAACGATCATCAACAAGTTACGCCAGCTCGAGTCTGAACATCGTGATCTTGATGATGTAATTGAGCGTCTTGCCGATGACAAACCCTTTGACCAGTTGAAGCTGCAACGATTGAAAAAACGAAAACTTATCCTCAAAGACGAAATGACATTGTTGCGCAGCCGCATCCTGCCGAACATCATTGCCTAGCACACCAACCCAGAACCTGTTGATAATTTCCAGCGAGTCTTTGCATCATGAAGGGGTCCACAGACAAATCATCACGAAAAATTGCCATCTGCATGGGAAGCCAATCTGACTGGAAAACCATGCAAGAAGCGGTGGCCATTCTGAAACAGTTTGACGCACGACATGAAGTAAGAATCATCTCAGCCCACAGAACCCCAAACCGGCTGACAAATTTTGCGCAGACAGCCCACGATGAAGGATTTGACGTCATCATCGCCGGTGCTGGCGGCGCGGCGCATCTGCCGGGCATGCTTGCAGCCCACACACATCTGCCGGTCCTTGGAGTGCCAATCGAGTCAGCTGCGCTGAATGGCATGGACTCTCTGCTTTCCATCGTCCAGATGCCAGCTGGTGTTCCAGTTGGTACACTTGCGATTGGCGTTGCGGGCGCAAAAAATGCGGCCCTTCTGGCACTTCAGGTTCTGGCCCTGACCGATCCATCGCTTACCAAAAAGATGATCAACTGGCGGGCACGGCAGAGCGCGGATGTCGCCGAGACTCCCTCATGAACGAGAATACTCTCACATCCGTACAGACAATTGGCATTCTTGGCAGCGGACAACTGGGACGAATGCTTGCCATTGCCGCCGCGCAACTGGGGCTGCGCACGCATATCTATGCGCCTGATGCCAACACTAGCCCGGCGGGAGATATAGCGCACCGCACAACGACAGCGGCTTATCATGACAACGCTGCGCTTGCCGCCTTTGCCGCAGACGTTGATGTAATTACCAGCGAGTTTGAGAATGTACCAGCCGCGGTCATGGATGTGCTTGCCGCCATTTGTCCAGTCAGTCCAGGGCGTGCCGCCCTTTATACGGCGCAGCATCGCATTCGTGAAAAGACCCTCGCCCGCGAATTGGGTATAGCAACGCCACAATTCTGGCCCGTTACAAGCGCGGACGATCTGAAAGCGGCAATGCGTGGACACGGACTTCCAGGCATTTTGAAATCCTCTTCGCTCGGCTATGATGGCAAGGGACAGGTGCGGATCAAGTCGGACGACGATATGGATGCTGCCTTTGACAGTCTTGGCACAGATGATGCCATTCTGGAAGAAATAGTTGATTTTACTGCTGAAGTCAGCTTTATGGTAGCCCGTGACGCGATTGGCGGTATCAGCCATTTCCCGGCAAGCCTGAACCACCATCGCAACGGCATCCTCGCGCAATCAGCAGCGCCTGCGCCCCTGCATGACGAAATCATCGCAGAGGGAATGGACGCCGTTGAAAGAATGGCTGAGGCATTGGAGTTGTTCGGCCTTCTGGCTTTGGAGGCCTTCACCACAGTTGACGGCAAATTGCTGTTCAACGAAATAGCCCCCCGCCCTCATAACTCATTTCACTGGACAATTGAAGGCTGCGCCACGAGCCAGTTTGCCCAATTAGCTCGCGTGTTGGCGCGAATGCCCTTTGGCGCGACTCATATCTACGGTAACTGGCAGATGGACAATCTACTGGGCGAGGACATGTGGAAAGTACCTGAACTGCTCGCATCAGCCGGCACCCATGTCCACCTTTATGGCAAGGCCGATGCAAAGACCGGCAGAAAAATGGGACACACCAACCGCCTGCTTGGCAGTTAATCGATATGGCGATTTCATTCGCCGGCTGTTGAATTTTTCAGCCTAGTCAAATCAAAGGGTGTTGCCTGATAAAGATCATTAATCCAGTTGCTGATCAGCAAAAATGCAAAGGGTCGCCAGAAGTTGACCGGTGGGCACGCCGGATTATCATCTGGGAAATAGCCTACTGGCAGCGCCGTGTTCAGCCCCGCTGCCTGATCTCGATGGTACTCATTGGCCAGCGTTTTCGCGT
>CACJUX010000016.1 GCA_902596655.1 uncultured SAR116 cluster alpha proteobacterium
TTTGAGAGTCACTGACGCCCCTTCGTCCTCTTATGAATCACGCCTACACAAGCACCCACAGACCCCTGTCAGTGACTCTCTAATCGCCGCTATCGAGGTGGCTGTCTCAGCTTTGCTTAACCTTGAGCTTCGGCTCCACACTGGCCCTCCCAAGGAACTGATTTTCTAGTGTGTCGACAGCAATTTTCTGGTCTTTCTTTCTAACGATGATGCTGTCGTGAACCGAGAAACAAGGAGCCCCATAACTACGCATCAACTCAGCCATCGTACCAATGACTATCTCGCTTTCAATGAACATGAGGTCAGCCCAAGTTACCTTTTGTGATGGCCAGTCGGAAAGCATTGGGAAGTGGTCGAGGATGGTCGGTTGAAGGTAGGCCATGGTCATGCTTTTGGGCTTGTCTATCCCAGTAGCCTTGATCTCAGCCAGAGCGTTCTTTGGCCACCTTGAGTGGAAACTGTGGTGACCGATAGTCGATGTGATCCAAGCCTTCACGATAGCACGGTCTATTCCTGATATGTCGTAGATGTCGTCCCTTTCGGGAAGAGCAAATCCGGAGATGCCATGCAAGATGGTAAGGTAAGAGGCGTTGATGTCGATCTCGACCACCTCCTCACCACCTATCCTCATTCTGGCCCTGTCTTGCTGCTTCATGCCTTGGTAGCTGTGGTCTCCAACAGCATAGACACGACCACCCCTTTGGAAATCAAAACCCTCAACATCCCCATCGTTAAATAATCGGCGGTATCCTGAGAACCCAGCTCCATCGAGGTCGAAGCTGACAAGGAAGCTATTCAACTCCTTGATCTCAGCCTCCATAGCTAGGCTTTTGTCGGTATGGGTAAAGCGTATCTTTGTGCCCTTTGTCTTGATACCACGGACCGTAGATGACCTTCCTCTTACCTCGATCACCCTCTTTGGCAGTTGGTGCAGGAAATGCTTGCTCGCGCCTTCTTCAACGATAGTTGCCTCTTCTGCCAACCCAATTAGAACCATGGTTGGCTTGAACCTTGTGGCTAGGCTGGGATGGAAGGAGGTGGTGGTCATTCCTTCAAACTGAACACCTTTGGCATTACGGCCCAAAGACACTTCGATCAGACCAGCTTTCTCCATGGCCCTAACTATCGACTTAAATGTCTTGTATCCAATTGGCCTTTCGTTGAAGGCAGCTGGTGAGAGAGCATGGTACGACCAACCAGCCTCCTTCACCTCCATCGCAATCAGAAGGTCACCTGTGATTAGGCTGACACCGTTTCTAAACGCAGCCATATCATCGGCCTTACGTGCCCTCTGGCGCTGCTCTGTCTTGATGAGGATGTCGACGAGGTCGTTCACCAATAACTTAGACTGAGGTGACGATGCAGGACACATGAGTCCCATGAACCTGGCTTGAGTGAGGTCGTTAATGTCGATGTCGGCCATGGTCTTCTTACGGTTACTAGTTTACCCGAGTCATCCCTGCAAGGGGGCTTAGGTTGAGCAGTAGGTGGTGATAACAACCACCACCACCTAACAAGTAAAGACCATGGATACTAGGGTAACTCTGGTTACCTTGGAAAAATCATAGGGTGCTGTTAGGCTACCTTTAGCTTACACCTCAACGCAATCACGACTTATGTCGTGTTTTCCAAGAAAGTTGATAAGAAGTTGCTAACTATGCCAAGGGCAATTGCAGTTGAATGAAAGACGTACTTTGAGTGACCTTCTGCATTACCTTGCGCCCCTTGCCGTACTCGGTGCGCTGATCGTCTATAGCCGGTTCGCAAAGCGAAAAAATGTGCCAAAGTATATCTACTGGATGACGATGGTTGCTGGTGGGTTTCTTATCATGTAGTTGTTACGAATATGACGATGAAAAGGGCCAGAGGTTTTCCTCTAGCCCACCGCTAGTGTTTGTCTTTTAATCAAGCTTGTCCTGTGCTTCAGTAAACGCCACGACCAACGATCTGATAGTCTTTCCCGAGTTTGGGTCATACCTGCATTTCATTGAATTAGTGCAAAAGCCGTTCGCGTCATTGTAGGCAGCCACTAATGTTTGGTTAGCGCCCTTATAAACACATATTTGCTTACCTTTATAAACTTTTCGTGATGCTAGCCTACACTCTGTCATACGAGGGGCTTCCGACATACCCTTCCAAACTTTTTGCATTTTCTCAAAGCCAAGGCCAAGGCCGCTTTTCCAATCAACGGCAACCGCTGCGCTTGGCATAACAAATATTAGGGTTAAAGCGCAAACCAAGGTAGTAATCTTTGACATAATTATCACCTATGAAACGTAGTGTTATCCCCCACAACTACATATTCACAATTCGGGTCGCTCGGTCGGGATCTCCCCAACTCCAAGCGACTAAAGAGAGATACCCCGTCGTCGACAAATCGCCATAGAGTTAATAATGAGGCTTTGTGCTGCAAGAATTGCATCACCTTGTCAGAAGAACACCTCGATTGACCAGAAAAAAGGGCCACGAGTTCCCCTCAAGCCCCTTTTCAATTCTTGTTTCAAATTTTTATTCGTGTTCACCACCACTCGCTTTGCCTAACCCACCAAAGTTAACTGGGTGTCGCTTTGCTGTCTCAAACACACCCACGGTGACAAAAACACCAGCAAGTAAAATTGCATGAACAATTGCGCTGACGCCAAAGACCACGATAGATCCCATCCACACCGAGAAAACAATGCACCACATCCACGCTAGCATTTGCATGACAAGGTGACGCGTGGAGGTGTCTGGTATATGAGCCAGCGGGTTGTGGCGGCTGTCCATGACTAGATGATAAAGTTTGATTATTGCAATTTTCCGTCCGTTTTGAATGTCGGATAACACTCTTTCGACTTTAAAAAAGGGTATGAGCAGCACGAATGTTAGGGTAATCAAAATCCGGTTCATATCATCTCTCTCTGAAGCTGAGACATTCTGACACTATTACTATTACTTTAGAGAAAGATAGGGCGTCTTTTTAAATTCACTTTTCCTAAATTAGTAAATATCGAAGTCGAAGGGTAAGACTAACTTATAGCCAACGCTTTTTTCTGGTCTCATCATTGCGTCTCAATCACCCTTTTCAAAAGGTGTCAAAGTGTGACAGCCGAATGGCGAGGCGAAGGAATGTGCCAGTCGATTGCCAATTAAACAATTTGAGCCGTCCTGCCGTTATCTAGACTATGCAAGTGAACGCAGCAAAACAGGCCAACCAAAATCTTGGGAGGCAACCCAGACGAGAGGCAGACGTCGAGGACGATGCGCCTGAAAATGGTGCAGCGCCGACGGCGCCCTCGGATGTCTATGACGTTTTCGGTTACCGCTCTTCGTTCTTCTCTGGCGTCACAACGCAACAGTGGCTAGCTATGCGGCTAATCGAAACCTAAAGCGGCTGAAAAAATAGCTAACATTTTTGGATGACGGTCGTTTAATCGAGCGATGCCAACATCCATGGGGAAATGGGTGGGTGTTGGCAGTACGCCAACCCGTTGCTAGTCACCATTTTGGTGGCCTTTTTTATGCCAATCTTTGATCTGCTTGAGTTGTTTAGTTCCTAACACTCTCTCATACTGCTTGGCCACTTTGTAGTTGACCTTAAAATAAGCCATTATCATCTCGGTTAATTCTCTAGCCTGGTGTTCTGTCATGTAAGTGCATCCGCACAATCTCGGCAAACCAAACGGTTTCTGGCTTCATCTAACGTCAAAGTAGTTTGAGTGCCGTCACAGTGGCTACAAACCGCACAAGTTGCATAGGGCCACACAGCGAAAACTCGCCCCTCAAGCTCAAAGTCACTGTCAGGTAATTTGCCGCCTCTCCATTCCATGTGTGAAGAATAACACATAGGTCACTATTATTTTAGGACGAAAAAAAGGGCCGAGGTTTCCCTTTAGCCCATGTCTATAGCTTGTTTCCTAGTCTGGTCTTCGCGCTTTATCCACCCTCGCTCAAATGTCTCGAAGGTGCTCAATGACCGATAGAATTGCTCGTGATACATTGCCGTTCTGTTGATCAGATTTACAAGATTCACAGCCATGGTAGCTGCTAGGGTCTGGGGTCCTATAACTCTGTCTGTAGACGCTCCTGTGGCCCGATGCGCAGCCTTATATCCGTGATGGCTCCGTCCTTTGGCCAGTTTGCTGACCTGTCGATTGCCCAGTCTTTCCAGCTTGATTCTTACTTGTGCTCGCTGCTTTAAATGATCAGACAATAACTAACAAAGACCCCTTTAGTCCACTTTTTGAAGTCACTGCTTAACCAGACCCACCCGGGGTCGTATTTGTCGCCCATGAGGCTCACGCGAACCAACCTCGGTCACACGCTGGTCACACCTCAGTCACACACGCTTTGACAAAAGTGCCTGAATCGCTAGAATCTAAGGCAATCACATTGAGGTAGTGACCGCAGACAAAGTGTTGATTTTAAATGTGAAAACTAAGTGAGGAATGGTAGCGGAGGAGGGACTTGAACCCCCGACACGCGGATTATGATTCCGCTGCTCTAACCAGCTGAGCTACTCCGCCAAAACCAGGCCAATCTGCGACGCGACAGTCACATTTAGCGCTTTATGTCGACGTTTTAAGGCTTTAAGGGCATTACCGTCAAGCCCGATATCGGTAGCGCTGCAAAAATTCCCTTTGGCGCATTCTTCGGCGCAGGGCTAGCGTCAGCTACTAGACTGACAAACGCTATGATCCGGAACTTTTACCGCCTTTGTTAGCTATTTCGTCCTCATCGACCCGACCGGCACCGCCCCGATTTTTTGGTGGTCACCACGGCACAGGATAAGCATAAGAAAATCCGCACCGGCATTTAGGCAACGCTGGTGACGATAATAATTTCGGTGTTCTTTGTGCTGTGGAAATCATGGGTATTGCGCTATCTTCAGATCGGCGAGTAAGCCTTCATGTTTGCGGGTGAAGTGATCCCATTCTTGGTGAATGGGACATGCTGACCAACAAACGCAAAGCGCGCAAACACTGTGAAACAAACCGCCCTGCCCCGCCCTTGTTGCTAAAGCAGGTGCAACTGAGGCTGGCGCAAGAACCATCATCAGCAAGCGGCATACAAAAGACATTAGCGGAAAGTAATGATGGAGCAGAAAATGTTGCAATTTTCCCGTTTGCTATCCCGATGCTGGCCGGACCGGCGGCGATCATGTCAGTGATGGTTTTATCCGTTGATTTCAATGGCCGCATGTTAATGAACCTTACCGGCTATGGCGCTTTGCTAGCGGAGATGGTGGTTACCGGCAATATCATGGCGCTAGCGACTATCGCCGGCAGGATGATCGATCCTCGGCTGAGCAATATATTCTCCAAGGTGGCGGCAATCATTCTGTTAGCACTTTCGGTGCAATTTCTGATTAACGGACTAACTTCGCTGCAGCTTATCACAGCGTCATAAACCCGCCCAAATTATGCCGCAAACGAGATCCACTGAGCAAACTCTCGAGCTGTGTCCAAGCACCCTTGCACGAGTACTCCCCACCTCTCCTGTGACGACACTTGAAATGCAACGAGTCACTCTCACCATCGGCGCGCTATTTCCATAAATTTTGCCGATGATGATCAATTTCGGCAACCGCTTCACTGTGCTAGCAAGCCGACGAGATGGATGGCGGTTAGTCCGGCGACCCCACTGAATGCGGAGTAAAAAGCCGCGCAGATGGCCGGCCTAGCTTGGCGACATCTGCGCACGTAGGCGTTTCTTGTCGATCTTACCAACGCTTGTTCTGGCGAGCTCCGCCACGATGTCGATCCGTTCCGGCAGCGCCCATTTCGACAGCGCGCCCGCGGCAATTTCAGTCTCGAGGGCGGCGGTGATATGTGCTGGCAAGCGCTCTGTATCGGTGCCCTCCACTGGCACCACCAGCAACCGCGGCCGTTCACCCCATTTCGGGTGGGAAATGCCAATAGCCGCGACCTCAGCGACACCATCAACGGCGGAAGCAATACTCTCCAGCGTCAGCGAGGAAATCCACTCACCACCAGATTTGATCAAATCCTTCAATCGGTCGGTAATTATCAGCGAGCCATCCGCCTCAATCCGGCCAACGTCGCCGGTGTGCATGTAACCTCCACGCCAAAGAGCAGCAGTGGCGTCGGCATTTTTCAAGTAAGCCTCATTAAGCCAGGGGGCGCGCGCCACAATTTCGCCGGTGGAAACACCATCGCGCGGCACATCCCGCATCTTGGTATCAACAACGCGCAGCTCGACCATCGCCGCTGGCCGCCCTGCTTTGAGCCGTGCCGTGACATCGGATTCATCTGCTGGATCAAGATGCACCGTTGTAAGCAAAGGACAGGTCTCAGAAAGGCCATAGGCGGAAAACACATTGATACCCCTCGCCAGCGCTGCCTCGGCTAGACCGCGGGGCAATGCCGAACCGCCGATCACAACCTTCCATTTGGCAAGATCTACCTCACCCGCCGCACCACAGGTCAGCAGCATATGCAGAATGGTCGGCACGCAATGCGAAAAAGTGACACCATGTCGGTCGATAAGACGGACAAGATTGTCAGGCTGATAGCGCCCAGGATAGATCTGCTTGAGCCCAAGCGTTGTCGCCGCATACGGAAAGCCCCAGCCATGGACATGGAACATTGGCGTAATTGGCATATAGACGTCATGGGTGTGAAAGCGATTGCTCGCCGCCATCGGCCCGAATGTCGATAGGATGCCCATCGTATGCATTACCAGCTGGCGATGCGAATAGGTAACGCCTTTCGGATCACCGGTGGTCCCGGTGGTGTAGAAGCAGGTAGCGCGGAGATTTTCATCAAAATCGGGAAAGTCGAATGCCAGCGGTGCCGCTGCCATCATCGAATCGACAATGCCGTCAATGGCAAGCGCACCGATCGGCACCTCACCGGTGGGCGCATCGCGCATTACAAAAAGCCGCACTGGACGCTTAGCCATAGCCATGGCCTCTTCCAGAAGCGGCAGAAAATCTACTTGCACCAGAATGACATCATCCTCAGCGTGGTCGATCGTATAGGCGATCTGGGCTGGTGACAGGCGTATATTGATCGTATGCAGTACCGCGCCCATCATCGGCACGGCAAAGAAACATTCCAGATAACGGTGCGTATCCCAATCCATCACACCGACAACATCCCCCTGGCGGACACCGACATGGGAGAGTGCGCTCGCTAATCGGTGCAACCTGCAGACAAAGTCGCGATAGGTGAACTGGCCGATGCCATCACTGATGATTTGCTGATCCGGCACCGTTTGCAACGGCGCTGCCAGCAGGGTTTTTATCAGAAGTGGAAAATCAGCGTTCATACCGCACCGGTAGCTTTTGTCTCTACCCTAAAAAACCTAACAGCAGCCTCAACCATTGCAAGCCGTTTCATCGGCAGCTGAAATCGGCAACCAGCATTGTTGACAGCGTGTAGATTAGCCGGCAAGCGCCGCAAGCGGTGCGGCAGTAATCCAGCCCCCACCGAGCAGATGTTGGCTGTCATTGGCGTCATAGATCGCTGCTGCCTGCCCCGCAGCTATGCCAAATTGCGGCTCCTGAAGCCGGATGACAGCACCCTCGTTATCAAGGGATTCGATGATGGCCGGCATCGCCGGTGCTGTGTTGCGAAGCCGCGCTAAGACTGCACACCCTGGCATGGGTGCCCAATCGCGCGCCATCCAACTGGTATCGCCAAGATGCACGTGTACACAGGCAAGTGCATTTTGCGGACCGACAATGACCTTATGAGTTTTGGGATCTATGCCGACAACATAGAGCGGACCATCAGCCTCGTCGGCATCCTTGCGACCGCCAATGCCAAGGCCACGGCGCTGGCCGATGGTATAGTCAATAATGCCATTATGCCGACCAAGCACGGTGCCATCAAGATGCACGATGTCTCCAGCCTCGACCGCGCCAGGACGCAAACGCCTAACGACATCGGCATAACGGCCATTAGGTACGAAACAAATATCCTGACTGTCTAGCTTGTCAGCCACGCTGAGGCCATGCCGGTGGGCAAGATCACGGGTTTCCTCTTTGCTTAACCCGCCAAGGGGAAAGCGTAGATAGTCGAGTTGATCCGCCGTTGTTGCGAAAAGGAAATAGGACTGGTCCTTACTGGCGTCAACACCGCGATGGAGAACCGGGCCGGTAGCGGTATCGAAACGCTGCACATAGTGACCGGTGGCAAGACAATCCGCGCCCAATTCACGGGCGGTTGTCAACAAATCGGAAAATTTGACCGTCTGGTTACATCTGACACACGGAATGGGCGTCTCACCGCGCAGATAGCTGTCGGCAAAATCCTGCATTACCTGTTCGTGAAACCGACTTTCATAGTCAAGAACATAATGTGGTATGCCAAGGCGCGCGGCCACTGTGCGGGCATCATGGATATCCACCCCTGCACAGCAGGTTCCTCCCGCCTGAGCGGCGATGCCATGATCATATAGTTGCAGAGTGATGCCGATAACCTCATAGCCCTGCTGGTGCAGTAGAGCGGCCGTTACCGAACTGTCGACTCCACCAGACATGGCAACAACGACACGTGTCTCAGCCTCCGTCTTTGCAAAGCCGAGCGAATTGCAGGCCCTTGGGGCAAACGTTATCGGTTGTGATGTCGGTGTCGACACCATGAATCCGGTTCCTCACATATCCTCAGGTACAGTCAGACGCAACCCATCAAGCTCATCGGACATTTCGATCTGGCATCCAAGACGCGAGGTCTCGGTAAGGCCAAAGGCTAGATCCAGCATATCCTCCTCATCCTCATTCGGGCCACCGGTTTTGGCAAACCAATCCGGGTCGACAATGACATGGCAGGTTGCACAGGACAGGCACCCACCGCAGGTACCCTCAATCCCCAAATTGGCATCACGGCCAGCTTCCATGACCGTCACACCATCGTCGACGCTCACATCATGCTGCTTACCATCCGGCGTGGTAAAAATAATTGTTGGCATGGTCTAGTCACTCCATTGAACGACGCCCGTGAAAAGGCGCTGATGCCCCATCTAAAATCACTGGTAAGACGTAAGGTTCCGGTGATGCTTTTACAACCCAGCCAGCACTTGCGCAAGCCTTTCAAAATCCTCCTTTCGGGTTTGCCATCCACCAGAAATGCGTATCGCCTGTGCCGCCTTTTCACCAGCACCCATCGCGGTCAAAACATGGCTGGCTGTCAACTTGCCCGAGGAACAGGCTGAACCCGCGCTGACTGCAACACCGGCAATATCAAGGGCCATGACCAGGGTCTCTGAGGATTTTCCACCAAAAGCTAGACAGGAGGTGTTACCAAGACGGGGCGCGGCAGCCCCAAACAGAGCAACATCCGGGCGTAGCGCACCAATCTCAGCCTCAAAGGCATCGCGCCAGCCCGCCATATCACAAAAATGCGCAACATCACTAAGGGCAGCATTGGCTGCCGCACCAAAGCCGGTGATGCCCAGAACATTTTCTGTTCCGGACCGCCGACCCTGCTCCTGACCACCGCCGCGCAGCAGACTTGTCAGACGCATTCCCGGGCGGACAGCGAGCGCCCCGACACCTGTCGGACCGCCAATTTTATGTGCGGAAAAGCTGGCAAAATCAAGTCCAAGCGTCGGCATATCAAGATGTGTTTTTCCCAGAAGTTGCACCATGTCGCTATGCGTCGCCAGTCCGGCGTTGCGGGCGACTTCAATAATCCCGGCAAGCGGCTGGATCACGCCAGTTTCGTTGTTCGCAGCCATCACTGACACAATTGTCTTATCCCGCTGATCCGCCGGAAGCGCTACAACCATCTGTTTGAGGGCTGCAAGATCAACTAGGCCATCATTTGTCACCGGCAGCAGGCTAGCTTGCGGGGCGGCCCGCAGAACGGAATCATGCTCGATCGCGCTAGTGATCACATGCGAAAAGCTGGACAGCGCCAAATTATTCGCCTCGGTACCGCCACTGGTAAAGACCACATCCTGCGCGCGGCATCCGATCAAAAGGCCAAGAGACTGACGCGCATTCTCAACAAGCAGCCGCGCCCGACGGCCAAACCCATGCACCGAGGAGGGGTTGGCGGGCGGTCCCATCGCCTGATGGATTGCGGCAACAGCCTCGGCGCGCAACGGTGCGGTGGCGTTATTGTCCAAATATATAGGTTCAGCGACTGGCATTGAGACGACCACGCATCGAGTTGTGGAGGACGGATTTAACTTTTGGTTGGCTTGCGGCCAGCATAGCCAGTGGCCGGATCATCATCACGCAATAGCTTTCCTGCATCATCATGCATCGCTGTCGGTGCCATCCGGTCTTCCATATCATTCAAGCGGGCTCGCAACGATTGTACCTCGTCAACGAGCGCAGAAATCGTGCGCTCACGTGGATCAATCTCTCCAGGATTGGCAACTGCATAGGCCTGAAACTTGTCGTCAGCTTTGCCAGGACCGGCCTTTACTGCCACCTGGCGCGCTGGCACTCCGACAACCGTCGCCCCTTCAGGAACATCTCTGGTCACAACAGAATTGCCGCCAACACGCGCCCAGGCATTGACAGTGATGTTGCCAAGCACTTGGGCACCAGAGCCGATAATCACGTTGTCACCAATTGTTGGATGGCGTTTAACAAACCGCTGCGAGCTCGCATCAACAGCGGGCAAGACGCCGCCAAGCGTTACCCCCTGATACAGAGTTACATCGCGACCAATGACTGACGTTTCACCGATAACAACACCGGCTCCATGATCTACAAAAAAACCACAGCCAATTGTAGCGCCGGGATGAATTTCGATATTTGTGACCAAGCGAGCAAACTGCATGATAAAGCGAGAAATGAATTTAAATCCAGCACGCCAGAGCGGATTGGCCAGGCGATAGGCGAGCATAACCTGGAAACTGGGATAGAGAAACACTGCCGCAAGTCTTGAACTGGCTGCAGGGTCTCGATCCATGATGGCGTTAAGATCTCGGCTCAGCCTGGCAAACATCTACTTTTGCTTCCGTAAAGGTTTTCATTCATCTTTAGCATACTAACCATAACCATACGCTAATAAATAATGAGTGCCAAAGCTGGCTTGGCGACGCCTCATTATTGGGATATAAGCCCTTATCATAATATCACAAGACGATCGGAAAAAACATGCCTGAGGTGATTATCAATGGCCCTGAGGGGCGGATCGAATGTCGCTACATGCCTGCCGACGCGCCCGATGCGCCGACTGCGTTGATCCTGCATCCCGAGCCCGACAAGGGTGGCACCATGAACAATCGCGTTACCTATTCGCTCTATACGCATTTTCAGGCTCGTGGCTTTTCTGTGATGCGTTTCAATTTCCGTGGTGTTGGCCGCAGCCAGGGTCAATATGACAATGGTGAGGGTGAGCTATCTGATGCAGCGACCGCGATGGATTGGCTGCAGGCGCAGAATCCAGCTTCAAGCCAATGCTGGATTGCCGGCTTTTCATTCGGTTCATGGGTCGGCATGCAGTTAATGATGCGCCGCCCCGAGATCAGAGGCTTCGTATCGGTGGCACCACCGGCGGCAACGCATGATTTCTCGTTTCTTGCCCCTTGCCCGGCATCCGGCCTGATCATCCATGGTGAAGAGGACAAGGTTGTACAACCTGATGCGGTGCACAAGCTCATTGAGCGCATTTCTATCCAAAAAGGCGTAAAAATAAACGTTGACATGGTGCCAGGAGCCAACCATTTCTTCTCCGATCATCTTGATGAGTTGATAGCTCGCATTGCTGGCTATCTGGACACGGCACTCACCGCCCCAGATTTTGATCCGCTGGCGTGACATTGTCGCGGTGAAAGACAAATTGATAATGCGTGGAGTAGAGCAAATCATTATCTCTACTCACTCAGCTAACAGCCCAAGTGGGCAGACGTAAAATCAGGCAATTATCATGAACCATAAATCAGCCCTTATTCAACGATTCACCGAACGAGGCTACCTGCATCAGGCAACCAACCTCGAGGGGTTGGACGAGATTGCCACACAACAGATTGTGCCGACCTATATCGGTTTCGACTGCACGGCAGACAGCCTGCATGTAGGCTCGCTGCTGCAGATCATGATGCTGCGCATCACACAGAAATCCGGACACAAGCCGATCGTCCTAATGGGAGGCGGTACGACCAAGGTCGGTGATCCCTCGGGCAAAGATACGGCACGCCCCGTTCTTTCGGATCTGGATATCGAGCACAATAAGCAAGGCATCAAGAAGGTTTTCGAAAAATATTTAACCTTTGGAGGTGGTCCAACCGACGCGGTTTTGGTCGACAATGCCGACTGGCTGGACGATCTTGCCTATGTGCGGTTTCTGCGCGATTACGGACCGCATTTCTCAATCAACCGGATGATGGCAATGGAGTCGGTCAAAATGCGACTTGACCGTGAACAGCCGCTGTCTTTTCTGGAATTCAACTACGCCATCTTGCAAGCCTATGATTTTCTAGAGCTGCGCCGACGCTATGGCTGTCTGTTGCAGCTTGGTGGTTCTGATCAATGGGGAAACATTGTCAGCGGAATAGACTTAACACGCCGGGTGGATGCGCAGGAAATCTTCGGTTTGACCTCGCCCTTGATCACCACCGCCTCTGGGGCAAAAATGGGCAAATCAGCAGATGGCGCGATCTGGCTGAATGCTGAAAAACTATCACCATTCCATTTCTGGCAGTTCTGGCGCAACACCGAGGATGCCGATGTCGGCCGCTTCCTTGCACTATTTACCGAGCTGCCAATAAATGAGGTAAACCGACTGAGCGCGCTGCAGGGAAAAAAAATTAATGAGGCGAAAATTATTTTGGCCAATGAGGCAACTATCCTGTGCCATGGTGCCGACGCCGCCCAAGAGGCGATGCAGACCGCACAGCAGACCTTTGTCTTCGGCGGCGGTTTCTCTGATGGCCTGCCGCAGACGGAGGTCAGTGCAGATGAAGCCAACGGCATGGAGATTATCACCGCTCTCAACAAGGTGGGATTTGCCACCTCGAACGGCGAGGCAAGACGACTCATCCGCGGGGGTGGTGCGCGGTTGAATGACGCCCAAATCAATGATGAGACAAAAACCCTATCGCCTGATGATTTCATTGATGGAAAGGTTAAGATTTCAGCAGGCAAGAAACGGCATGCGCTACTGGTGCTTGCCTAAACCACTAGTTGGCTGCCGGTCCGTCTGCCTTGTCTTCAATGCCAAGTATCCTTGCGCCTTCTCGCTTCAGCCAATCGGGGCTGACGACGTCGCGCAGAATGCCTGGGATCAAAGACGCGCCATTTGTTTTTGTTTTTGGATCATCAATCGATCCTGTCATAGAAAATTGTGTGACAAATAGACCACCCTTTTCAACCCCAGTTAGAATATTGCCCAAAAGCGGAATGGCACCAATCACCTGATTAAGAAGATTGGCCGGAACAAGATTGCCGCTGACCTCGACGTTGCGCGACAAGGTATCGTAGCGACCGACCATCGACAACGCGATATCGACACCACCTCCGCGCATTTTCCTGATATCGACGAGTGATCCGCGCTTGCGAAATTCAGCCTCACCCCACTCAAAGCGTGTGCCGTGACCCTTGACGAGGCTGAGCAAACCAATCGGACCAAGGACCGAAAAGGCCCGCACCGCTTTTGGCGCCTCGACAACATTGAATTCTCGAATCTTTATCTGAGTGTCAAATTCAGAAAAATTGTCTGGTGTGTAAATATTGACGAGTTCGATACTGCCTGAGCGGATTGTATCGGTGACATTAAGACCGGCAAGCATTCTGCCGGCATTCGCGGAGGTCATTTCCAGCTTTGGCGGAGTGTTTTCACCATCAGAGAAAGATATGCTTGTCTCAGCCCCGCCAATGAGGCCGGTTCCGCGCAGAAATTCACCCGTGTCACCATAGATTACTGTCAGGTCCGCCTCCTCGATTAGCGGCCTGCTCTGGAACATGAGATCGCCATTTAGGACGGCCTTGCCACCCCCCGTGCTGTATTTGTTTCCAATCAGATGCCCGGCAAGCGTGAGTCCATCACCAATTACAAACTGGTTGGCTATCAGATCAAAACTGATTTTGCGGTCGGCACCGATGCCGCTATTGCGCCGCAGCGGTACAAGATCAATAATGCGAGCCGTCGCGCTGACCTTTACACCCTCGCCACTGTTCTCAATGATCACATCGCGTAGATCATTACCTGGCCATTTAATGCGTTCAAGAAGCGCGCCCTGCACCGAACCACCCGGCCCGAGCGCAACCTGACCCAAAACAGATAGGCTGCCAAGCGAAATATTGACATCCTGCAGTGAGTTAACGCGCCCATTGCGCATCAGAAAAGTCAAGCGGGCATGCCCATTTTCGGAGGGCAATTTTGCCCATGATATTTCTGGTAAATTGACCGAGGCGTTGCGCATTTGCGCAGCAAGATCAACACTAACCTCACTCAACGCCATATCACCTTTCATCGTGACACTGCCACCAACTTGCCCGCCAATATCAACGCCGGTAATGCCGGCAAGCATTTGCGCCATTGTTCTCGACGGGGCCGCCTTGCCAATGAAGCTCACATTATTATTGTCAGTGTCCGAGCGAAAGCTGAAATCACCGGCAATACCAGCGATCGTTGCTGTGCCAGAAATCTCGATCACATCCCTTGCAAAATTCGCCACAAGGTTGGCACTCTCAATGGCCTTGCCAAAGGGCAAATTTTGAAATGAACCGTCGATGATCGTGGCATCTATGGCAAGCGAAATCGCTTCCCTGTCAATAATCTGCTGGATCGGAAAGGCAGCATTCAGCGAAAGCTCAACCTCGCCCTGAGGCTGCATAGCAGCTATCTCAAACACACCAACCCTGCCAAGACCAAATTCGCCACCAACGGCAATGGCAGTCGACAGGCTTCCCTTGAACGCCATTTTTACCTCTGCCTGCGGCACTGTCCCGGCCAGAGGTGAGTGAATGGTCACCCTGCCGTATTGCAGCGCTAGATCAGCAATATTGGCCTCATTAAGGACAATCGTCGCCATGTCAGTCTCGAGGCTGAGCCTGCCGTAGACATTAGTCATCGCAGGTGTCGCGCCAGTGAGTGTGATTTCAGCATTGGCCATCGCTAGACTGCCAGTCAACCTCTTGATTTGCGGTTCCACTCCATCAAAGGTTGCTGTGAGGTTGAGCGCAGCATCCTGAATCAATCCGGATGGAATTTGATCTGCAACCCATTGCCGCGTCGCAGGCTGCAGCCATATTGGCCACAACGCATGAAACAAATCGCGCTGCATCTGTTTGCTGACCATCGACAATGACAGCGTCGCCGGTGTCCAGTCATCGGCAAGGTCCAGACTGCCGTCAAAATGCATCTCCGCACCGTTGGACAGCATCACATCAAACTGCTCCAGAGCAAGCACATTGCTGGTGAGGCCGGCTTTCATCTCCACGGCATCAATGCCAACCGAACCATCATAGCCGGTAATCAACAGCGACCCATCACCAAGGCCTAGTTCAACTCCGATGCTCTGCAACTGACCGCCGGCATCCAAGGAGAGATCCAAGTTACCGTCAGCAGTGCCAACAATTCGCTGATACTGACCAGCGGCAAGATCAAGTCTGATCCCCTTGAAGGACGTGTCAAGTGCCATCCGAGACATGGCGAAACTGCCATCCGTAACATTGTAGCGGCCAAGGAACTCAAAGCTGACATCGGTTAGGGCACCACCCGAGACATGATCAAAAAGAGCTTTTTTAATATCCGGTGCGGCGGTGTCCGGCCAATCCTGATTCAGTTGGGCGAGCGACAGACGGTTGATGCCAAGCGACCCAGCGACAACTGGCTGATCAGAATGTAAGTCCAGAACATTACCAGAAAATGAGAAATGCCGATCATCTTCAAGTTTGATTTGTATCGATCCGATGGAAACAAGATTGGCTTCGCGCCGGTAAGATGCATCAAGCCACACCGAACGAAACCCTGCCTCTAGATTGGCGCCTAGCATTTGGATCGTGCCATCAACCGCACTGATTGCCAAATCCATGCGGGTAATTTCGCCGGCATCGACACCGGCACTGAGCGCGCCGCTGACAGTTCCAAAACCGTCAGCTGCATCAGGCAATCTATCGAAATAGGGAAAGAGTCCCCTAGTTACAAAATCATCGGCCGTAATATCAACAAGGAAATTGCCGCTGGCTGGCCAACCGCCAAAATCCACCCGCAAACGGCCACCTGTATCCCCACCGGCCTGACGGCGTGCCGTAAGGAACCCAGCAATCCCAGTGGCCGCATTCGCAGTCACGCTGATGGCGACGTCATTGAAAAGCAGGGGGGCAATGCCCGACTCCTGATGCGACAGCGATACCTTACTAGCATGGACAGTCAAACGTTCAAATCCGTTTGGCGCGAGATTACCGCCACCGTCATTTCTGCCATTTACGGTCGATATTCTTTGCACACTATCATAAAGAAAAACCGCCAGCGGCGACGTAGTCCAGCCACTAGAGCTGCGTATGATCCCCACCTCAAGACCACTGATGGCGACCTCACTTGGAACGCCGGTGATCAAAGAATTGACACCAAAGGCGATATCAGCTTCAGGAATCAGCAAATCCGTATCATCAAGGCGCATCCCAACATTGGTGGCATTAATATATACCGGCATCGTACTGTACCGGAAGGCAAGGCTGGCCCCTTGCACCGACACCATTGCGGCGCCGCTAACGGCGGCGATCCGGTCCTCGAGGATTTGTGCCAAACCTCCAAGGTGCAGAACATAGGCTATTGGCAGACCGACAAATATAATAAGCATAACAACCAAGGTCGTTATGGCCTTTTTCCAGAATAAAGTGCGCCGGTGCCGCTTGATGCCATGTCGATCGCGCAAGAAATGCTCCCTCAAAACCCTTTATCACTTGTCTTGTAAGCCGAAAAAATTCAACTATCTAACCTTCGCAGACCTGTTATCAACGGTCCGTGGCAAGTACCAGCCTCAACTATAAACATGGCGAAGGAATAGACAATCATGCTTGAATGTGGCGCAAAAGCACCCTCCTTCACACTGCCGACAGATGTCGGATTTTTTAACCTTGCAGATTATCATGGCAAAAAGATGGTAGTGTTTTTTTTCCCACGAGCGGACACATCAGGCTGCACCTCGGAAGCGATTGCCTTTTCCACGCTGCAGGAAGAATTTGACATCGTCAATTGTGGGGTGATTGGCATTTCCAAGGACAGTCCCGCCAAACAGGCAAAATTTCGTGCAAAGCACGGTCTGAAGTGTCTGCTGGGTGCGGATGACACAACCGATGTCTGCGAGCAATTCGGCGTCTGGATTGAAAAATCCATGTATGGCAAAGCCTATATGGGCATCCAGCGTGCCAGTTTCGTGATTGATGAGAAGGGAATGATCGCCGCCGTCTGGCCGAAGGTGAAAGTGCCTGGCCACGCCGAAGAGGTGCTAGCCTTTATAACGTCTGAATAGAGTATTGATGTGAGGACTGAACAAACGCTGACCTCGGCTCTGGCCAACCTGTTGCGGGTAGACTGTGCGCTTGATAAGGCAAAGTCAGTGCGACAGCTTGTTGCGCAATGGCAGAATGGTGGCTATGTCACCATCGGCAGCGAGAGACCGCCCGTACGGCCCGGACGACCAAACCGCCCGCAGCTGCGCCCCCCGCGTGAGGTGCCAAGACGGAGAATTGGAAAGGCCACTGGGGGGCGGATTGCGCTGGTACACGCAATTGCACATATCGAGCTAAATGCAATTGATCTAGCGCTGGACATGGCCTGCCGCTATGTTGCACACCGCTTACCTAATGATTTCTACAATGACTGGCTGGCTGTCGCCGATGATGAAGCACGGCATTTTCTTATGCTCCTTGACAGACTTGCCGCGATGGATGCTAGGTATGGCGATTTGCCAGCGCATGATGGGCTTTGGCAGGCAGCTCAGGAAACAACTGATGATTTACTAGGCAGGCTTGCCATTGCGCCACTAGTGCTTGAAGCGCGTGGGCTTGATGTCACGCCATCGATGATCGACCGACTACAGGCTGCCGCCGATCCAGAAACCGCTGCAGCGTTCACCATTATCATGAATGATGAGATTGGCCATGTGGCAATTGGCAAAAAGTGGTTTGATTATGTCTGCGGTATGCAGCGGCGTGATCCCGTTAGCACCTGGCATCAACTTGTTGGCACCTATTTCCGGGGAGCGCTTAAGCCGCCGTTCAATATTTCGGCGCGCACTGCCGCCAATTTCTCAGCCGCATTCTACGCTCCGATGGCGGAGCGTACTGATCTATACGACAGCCCTCGCCGGTAATAGGCAACCGCTCTGAAAGCGGTCAGTGGCTTATCCGCGTTGGGTGCCGACACGGGCGGCAAGGCTGGCCTCGACGAAGTCATCCAGATCACCGTCTAGTACGCCGGTTGCATTACCCTTTTCGACATTGGTGCGCAAATCTTTGACCATCTGATACGGGTGCAGCACATAGGATCTTATTTGATTGCCCCAGCCAATTTCGGTCTTGCAGGCGGCAGCGTCCGAGGCAGCGTCTTCGCGTTTTTGCAGTTCCAGCTCGTATAGGCGGGCTTTCAGCATATTGAGGGCAGTAGCCCGGTTTCGGTGCTGCGAGCGGTCATTCTGGCATTGCACAACAATATTTGTCGGCAGATGTGTTATCCGGATTGCTGAGTCCGTCTTGTTCACATGCTGGCCACCCGCCCCCGACGCACGATAGGTGTCAATACGCAGATCCTTGTCCTCTATCTCGATCTCGATGTTCTCATCAACAACTGGATAGATCCATGCGCTGGCAAAGCTGGTATGGCGACGGGCCGAGCTGTCATAAGGAGAAATGCGCACAAGGCGATGCACCCCAGATTCGGTCTTCAGCCAGCCATAAGCGTTCTCACCCTCAATCCGCATTGTCACCGATTTGATGCCAGCCTCATCGCCCGCGCTCTCATCAATCATCTGCAGCTTGAAGCCGCGCGTCTCGCACCAGCGCGAATACATTCGGGCCAACATCTGCGCCCAATCCTGCGCTTCGGTTCCACCGGCACCGGCGTGTATCTCCAGAAAACAGTCATTGCTGTCAGCTTCGCCAGACAACAGACTTTCGAGCTGCTGCTTATCGGCGACGACTACCAACTGGGTCAGCGCCTCCTCAGCCTCGGCGACAACATCCTGATCACCCTCGATTTCGCCCAACTCAATCATGCCAACAGCGTCCTCCATCTCATTCTGCAGCGAGATGATCATGTCGAGCTGTCGTTCCAGCCGGTTCTTCTCGCGCATAGCCTCTTGAGCAACGGCCTGATCATTCCAGAAATCCGCCTCTGCGCACTGCGACTGGAGTTCAGCAAGGCGTGCCGCCGCCGCCTCATAGCCAACATGCACACGCAACAGCTCAATAGTGGCGGTGATAGACTCTATCTTTGCCTGGGTTTCAGCTTGCATTGAATATTCCTTGCCCTCACTCTCCCGATACTAGTACCGTCACAACCAGTGCCAGCCGGCGTAAATAACTAACGCGCTACCGTTGCCCTGACAAGTTAGAACAGGCCGGGTGATGTGACCACACCGCCACTGACATCGGAATTATGGCCCGGTACATCGATCAGGTCTCCTCCCGGGCGCTGGCCCGGCTTGAACACTTCCATTACCGCCTTAGCATGCGTTGGCAGAACCCTTTCTCCGGTTTCAGCGTGCACGGGGATGATAGTGACACCACTTGGCCGACGGAAGGGTATCACCGGCCTGTCAGCGTAGGCGCGGGCGATAAAGTCACCAAAGATTGGCACCGCTACGGTAGAACCGGTTTCGCGTTTGCCAAGCGGGCGCGGCGTGTCATAGCCAACAAACACGCCGACTGCGAGATCGGGGGTGAAGCCGATAAACCAGCCATTGGTGTTGTCGTTAGTCGTTCCGGTTTTTCCAGCAATGGCAAGGTCTAGCTTGGCAATGCGCCTCCCCGTACCGCGTTTGACAACTCCCTCAAGCATTGAGACCATCTGAAAGGCAGAGGCTGGCGTTGTAAGTTGCGGGCGGATATCCGGCAATTCAGGAATTGGCTGGTTATCCCACCCAAGCACGAACTGACAGCCCTCACACGGGCGGTTGTCATGTCGATAGATTGTAGCACCATTGCGGTCCTGAATGCGATCGATCAAGCTAGGGGTGATCTTTTTGCCACCATTCACTAACATTCCATAGGCAGCTGTCAGCCGCAACAAAGTGGTCTCGCCAGCCCCAAGCGACATAGACAGCAGCGGCGGCAACTCATCATTTAGACCAAATTTGCGGGCATAGGCTTGTACTTCCTCCATGCCCAAGCGCATCGCCAAGCGCGCTGTCATCAAATTGCGTGATTTTTCAATACCCACACGCATGATCGACGGGCCATAAAAGCGCTTAGTGTAGTTTGCCGGCTTCCATTTTGGCATGCCCGGACCCTGATCCACCACCAGCGGCGCATCCAGAATGCGAGTTGTTGGCGAATAGCCATTATCGAGCGCCGCTAGATAGACGAAGGGTTTGAAGGCTGAACCAGGCTGGCGCAACGCCTGCACCGCACGGTTAAATTCTGAATCAGCAAAATTATAACCCCCACTCATCGCCAGTAGGCGGCCTGTGTGCGGATCAAGCGCAACGATGGCACCCTCAACAAGCGGCCGCTGAGAGAGCGCGAATTCATCGGCGGCCGGCTCATATCCATCACGGATTAGATCAGGCGTGTCGCTGGGCCGCTGAACCATGACAATATCATTCTTTGCAATGGCATGACGCAGATCAGTAAGTGGTGGTGGGCGTATCCCCTTATCATCACGTGGAGGATAGGCCCAGAAGGCGAGGGCAAATGGGATAGTGGCATTCTGACCATTGACAAAGATCTGGGCCCGTTTTCTGTCGACCTCAGTAATGAGGGCCGCAAAATGACCTGGCAGCATCTTCGCTTGTTCTGCCGCCAAAGCTGCTTCCACGTCGGTATCAGTTGCAATGGTGGCAAGGGCACCGCGCCATCCCTGGCGGCGATCAAGCGCCTCCAAGCCTTGTTGCAACGCAACCCGCGCAGAGCTCTGTAGAAATGGATCAATTGTCGTACGCACCGACAGGCCACCAGCGTATAGCATGTCCTCGCCATATTCGGTAATCAGCGCACGCCGTACCTCCTCGGTGAAATAAGGAGCGTCAGCAGCATCAAAGCCAGACTGTGCGACTATCGCCAGCGGCTGCGCAATCGCTGCCTCGGCCTCAGCATCGCTAACATAGCCATTGCCGGCCATCTGCAAGAGAACCCAATTGCGCCGATTGGTCGCCGCTTTGGACTTGCGAACAGGGTGATAATTGGACGGCGCCTTTGGCAGCGCGGCCAAATAGGCAACCTCGGCAAGGGATAATTGGTCTAGCGCCTTGTCAAAATAATTGAGAGCGGCAGCAGCAACTCCATAGCTGCCATAGCCAAGATAAATCTCATTCAGATAGAGTTCTAGGATCTGGTCCTTGGTAAAGGCGCGTTCCATCCGCAGCGACAGTATAGCCTCCTTGATTTTCCGCTCCAAAGACACCTCGTTGGTCAAAAGAAAATTCTTCGTTACCTGCTGGGTAATCGTTGACGCGCCAATAGGGCGCCGGCCCTGGCCATAGTTCTTTGCGTTGGTAATCGCCGCCCGGAGCATTGCCTGCAGATCAATACCGAAATGCTTATAAAAGCCGCTGTCCTCAGCAGACAGAAACGCATGGATAAGACGCGGCGGCATCGCCTCAACCGGAACAAAGAGCCGCTTCTGGTTGGCAAATTCGGCCAGCAATGCACCATCACCAGCATGAATGCGGGTTACCACTGGTGGTTCATATTTCGCCAGTTGATTATAGTCGGGCAGATCCTTGCCATAGGTCCAGAACACCCAGAGCAAGCCACCGCCAACAGCCACCATTACCAGAAACAAAAGGCTGAGCAGCACTGAAAAAAGAAAGAACAAACGTGAAAAAATCGATCCAGCCTCCTCCTCGGGCAGTGTTTTGATGGGCATGTCACCCGGTTTTGCAGACTTTTTGACCATCACTCAGCAACCCTGTCAGATTTCCGGTCCAAACTCTTCAAGATATCTCAGTATCGCCCCTGTCAGGCGCCCGGCCAATTTACGCTGGTAGGATTTCCGATTGAGGTTTGCCTCATCCTCACGGTTCGACAGAAACCCCATCTCGACGAGGACCGAAGGCATGTCTGGAGCTTTTAACACAGCAAATCCGGCAAAACGATGGCCACGTTCGTCGCCGCCGGGCATATTTTTGATTTCCTGCAGAATTTTCCTGGCAAAATGTGTCGACTGGTTCATTGACTCCCGCTGAAACATACGCAGCAACTCATTTGCCGCTTCTGGATCCTCAACACCGAGGTCTGGCCCACCAATCAAGTCAGCCTTGTTCTCTTTTCGGGCCAGCGCCGCGGCTTCCTCGTCCGAGGCGGTATCAGAAAGGGTGAAAACGGAGATGCCCCGCGCTGATTTTGATACGGCAGAATCCGCATGCAGCGAAACAAAAAGATCAGCATTCTGCGCCCGGGCCAGTTTGATCCGCTGGCGCAGTTTGAGATATCTGTCATCCTTGCGCGACAGCACCGCCCGGATTTGTCCGCTTCCCTCAAGCTGGCGCGCAAGTTCGATGGCAGCAGCCAGCGTGATATCCTTTTCCTTCGTGCCAGCCCGCCCTATGGCACCCGGATCCTTGCCACCATGTCCTGCATCAATGAAGACTACCCAACGATTTGGCCGTTTCTGAGGTTTTGGAACAGCCGCTACCGGAGTGACCGCTAAAGCCTGCTTCGCCTGTTTAGGTTTCGGTATGGGCGGCGTGATAGCCGAGGCCACCATTTTTGTTTCAGCACCTACAGCACGCTGGTCATTCGTCACTTCAGCCCCCCCGAATTGGATTGGCTTACTGTCACGCAATGCCGCGGCTGCAACTTGGAAAGCCGTCCTGCCATTATCCGCCATATCGATGACAAAGCGGTGTCCGCCCTTGTTTGGCGGCAAGGCAAAGGCCCGAAATGGTGCAGCAGGTGAGTCCATCTCGATCACAAGTCTTCCGATCCCAGGCTCTGGCTTGCCAAAGCGAAAGGCGGTGGCAGGGGATCTGTCGAGACGACCCTTCTTTGGCAGAGATTCAACCTGCCAAGCAACATCGCGCATGTCGATTACTAGCCGGTAAGGCGCGCTTAGCAGCAACATTTTGACTGTTGCCGGAGTTCTGGTCTCCACGACTAGCCGCAGCGCTGGCCGTCCATCTACGCTAACGGATCCGAGCCGCAACGCCGTCAGCCCATTTTCGGCAGGATTGACAGCGCCCGCCATGCAGAGTTGGGCGGCTACGAGCATGCCGAGCAAGGATGCCGACAAAAAGCTAGTCAAACAGGTCAATGTTTGCCCTTTATCCAACATTAATTGGTGGCCTTGGCCGAACTAGGGCAATTGGGTCATTTGTTGATAAAGCACTCATGAAAGGAGCTGAAGCCAATGTCGTTTTGCTGATCTGTCTCGTCTATACTTTACCGGATTGCCAACAGCTTCCATAGCCCAGTTTTTGTTTTTTTGTCCACGACACCGCAGCAGACTTGATGCTGAGAGCAAAAAACAATAAGTGAGGCAAGCTCACAGCCAAGCCCACGCCAGTCGGAAAAAACAAGTCGTATTAAATTTTCAAAACTATCCTTGTTGGCATTTTGGTTAATGGTTGTGTATAGTCAGGGCGTCGGCGTGCAATAGTACATGAAGTCATAATCGAGCGCGCCTGCCATTAATTACCCGCTGGGTGGTTCGGCCCTGTAGTTATGCCAGACGGAATGCCCGTCCCGCGACTGAACAGATAAATGGGCCCAGCCAGCGAAAACGACGAAACTCTAACACCGGACCCACCAATGACCAATTTGATGTCACTAATGCAAACGAGAGACCTGCGCGGTGCTGGCTCACCGTTGCCTGATCTCTCGGCTAGTGTCCCGGTTTCACTGTACCGGTCGCGAGCGCAACACTCTGCCGTAAATAACGGAAAAGATGCGCGCCCCACTGGAGAAAGACACCATAATGACAAAACGATTATTGATCGATGCACGCCAGCCCGAAGAAACGCGGGTGGTGTCGCTAAGCGGCACCCGAATTGAGGATTTTGATTACGAAGCTAAAAACCGCAGACAGTTGAAGGGAAATGTTTACTTAGCCAGGGTAACCCGGGTTGAGCCCTCCCTACAGGCGGCATTTGTGGAATATGGTGGCAAACGTCAGGGTTTTCTCGCATTTAATGAAATCCACCCTGACTATTATCGGATACCCATCGAGGATCGTGAAGCGCTGATTGAAGCAGAAATCGCCGAAAATGCGGAGGATGAGTCCGAGGCTGAGGCTGAAGGCACGCCCGAAACCTTGGGCGGTGATGGCCCCGATGATGATGATATCCGCCCGCGCCGACAAGTTCGAAGATACAAGATACAGGAAGTGATTTCCCGCAAGCAAATAATGCTTGTGCAGGTTGTAAAGGAAGAGCGCGGCAACAAGGGCGCTGCACTGACCACATATTTGTCGTTAGCAGGCCGCTATTGCGTACTGATGCCAAACTCAAGCAGAGGTGGTGGCGTTAGCCGGAAAATTACCAACATGGCCGACCGCAAGCGGCTGAAAACAGTTGTTGGGGGACTGGATGTGCCTGCCGGCATGGCGGTGATTGTTCGCACCGCCGGTGCCAAACGCACAAAGGTCGAGATCGCCCGCGATTACGCCTATTTGTCAAAATTGTGGGATGACATCCGCGGCCGCACGCTGGAGTCACAGGCTCCAACAGTGATCCATGAGGAGGGCAATCTAATCAAACGCTCAATCCGCGATCTCTACACAAGCGAGGTCGAGGAAATTCTGGTTGATGGTGAGGAAGCCTACAAGACGGCGCGGTCGCATATGAAGATGCTGATCCCCAGCCATGTAAAGAAGGTCAAGAAATATGATGGTGATCAGCCGGTTTTCCAGCGTTATGGCGCGGAAAACCAGATGGAAACCATTCACAGCCCGCAGGTAACTCTGAAATCAGGTGGGTATCTTGTAATCAATCAGACCGAGGCGCTGGTAGCTGTCGATGTCAATTCCGGGCGGTCAACCCGCGAGCGCAACATTGAGGAAACTGCGCTGAAAACCAATCTTGAAGCAGCTGAGGAATTAGCGCGCCAACTGCGGTTGCGTGATCTGTCTGGTTTGATTGTCATCGATTTCATTGATATGGAAGAAAATCGTAACCAGAACGCTGTTGAGCGCCGGATGAAAGAGGCGATGCGAAATGACCGCGCGCGTATCCAGATCGGCTCGATTAGCCATTTTGGCCTGCTAGAAATGTCACGTCAGCGGCTTCGGCTGAGTTTCAATGAATCAATCAGCAATTTGTGCCCTCATTGTGAAGGAACCGGCCGCGTCAGGTCGATTGAAACTGCAGCAATGCAGATGCTGCGGATCATCGAGGAGGAAGCACAGAAGGGCAAAATGGACGAATTACACGTCACGATGCATCGTGAAGTTGCCCTGTTCATTCTAAATCACAAGAGGACATCTGTGGCCGATCTGGAAGCACGTTATGGCCTGCAGATCGTTTTGCTAACGGATGACAGCCTGATCGCTCCTGACTATCGGGTCGAGCGTGTTGGCTGGCAGGGTAAGAAACAGAAAGCGGCAAACAACAACCCTAGGGCAAACGCCGAGGCCAGCAAAGAGAATGGAGAAGAAATTTTGGATGCTATCGCTGATGAAGAAGACATGCCATCAGATGTTGAGCAGCCGAAGCGGCGCAAGCGCGGCCGTCGTGGTGGCCGCAGGCGGCGGCGGCGCGGAGGCGAGTTAGAGAATAATCAGAACCGTGCAGAGGCAGCCCAAAACGGCACAGCTACTCCCGCTAATGCATCAGATCAGGACGATGGCATCAATGCAGCTGATAAGGCCAGTGAGGGCGGGGCCGGCAACGAATCGACCAGAGCCACCCGCGGTGGCCGTGGACGCAAGGTGAAGAGTGGTGACGCCGATGACGTGACTGCTAAGGACGCAACCACGAAGAGTGCTGGAGCAGATACCGGCAACACGTCAACCGACACCGACTCCGCAGGCAATGCCACGCCGGTAAAGCAGAAGGGGCGCGCCCGCAAGAAAGCGGCTCCTAAAGCCGCAGCTGTTAATGTGGCAGCAGATGCGGCTGAAAGCGATGAAGAGGATACGCCGAAGCAAACCCGAAAAAAAACCCCCGCCGTCAAGACAGGCTCCGCGAAAAAAGTGAAGAAGACAAACGCGAAGAAGCCTGCTCGCAAGAAAGCAGCACGTAAAGCTGCAGCTGTCGATGATTCCAGTGAATCGGCACCTGGCATTAATGAAGCAGTGGTCAGAGAGGCGCTTGTCAATAACACATCCGTTGACGAGACGCAGAGGGCGCCAATCAGTTCGGTGCCGCAGGATGTGATCGAGGTTGGCGAGGCCAAGCCCGAAGGTCGCAAACGCGGCTGGTGGAGCCGCGGCTAGAGATTTTTCAGATAGGAAGGAAGCCAGCTGTTGATCCGACGGCTGGCTTTTACCATGTCCTCTGTGCTGCCGGCATAGGAGAGCCGTAGGTGCTGATGACCAAGCTCCTGGTCAAAATCCACTCCTGGCGTGCAGGCAACATGGGCCTCTCGCAGCAACGCATCGGCAAAATCGACTGAGTTCAAAACCTTCTCTGAGAGTTGAGTCAGATCGGCATAGATGTAGAAAGCACCATCGGCTGGAGCCATATCGCCTAGAAATTCAGGAGGCAGATCGCGGAGCAGCAAATCGCGGTTCTCACGATAACGCAGAACATTTTGGTCGAGCGTATCATAATCATCAAAGGCCACCATTGCGCCTTCCTGCATCGGGCGCGATGGCCCAATATAGAGGTTCTGAGCCAGACGTTCGGTGATTTCCAGCAAATCATCTGGCAGAATCACCCAGCCAAGCCGCCAGCCAGTCATGCAGAAATATTTTGAAAAGGAATTAACCACGATCGCACTGTCACTATAAAGTAGAGCTGATGCCGGCCGCATATCAAAGGTCAAGCCATGATAAATCTCATCCATGATAAGACGCACGCCATTGGCGTTACACCAGTGGCAGACATGCTTTACGTCAGTATCGCTCATCACCACGCCGGTGGGATTTGCCGGGCTGGCCAGCAGCAACCCATCAGGCAACTCGTCACCACTTGCCAATGCCTCGAGCTGTGGTACCCACCCCTCGACGGAGCGTGAAGGCAGTAGCACGGGCTTCAGCCCAAGTGCCATCATCAAATTACGGTATGCAGGATAGCCCGGATTGGCGAGGGCAATCCGGTCACCCCGGTCAAATGCCCCCAGAAAAGCCAGCACAAAACCAAGGGATGAGCCAAGTGTCACGGCAACATTGGCGGGATCAGGACGACAACCATACCAATCTCCATAATGCGCTGCAATACGCCGACGCAGCGGCATCTCGCCGAAAGCGATCGAGTAACCATGCGTCTGGGTAGCGTCAAGTGATTTCGACAGCGCCTGCAGAACTGCAGATGGCGGCGGCGTCGAGGGCTGGCCAATTTCCAGATGCACCAGATCGACACCACCAGCTTCGAGGTCACGCGTTGCGTTCATTGTCTCCATCGCTAGAAATGGGGGAATGCGACTGGTCTTCGAAACTTTTAGGGCCATCTGAAGTGCCACCTCAATCTTTTCAACAAAATGAAAGACACCGCCCAGCGGCGCAACATAACAGACAGATATTTTTTAGCAAAGTCCGATCAAAAAGACCACAGTTCCGCCCAATTCATGAGCTAGCTAAAACAGTGGGAGCTCTATATGTTTAAAATGCAAGGTTTTCCAATGCCGTTGATTGTAAAGGGAATGAAGTCTTGAACAGACTGACTTTCTATCTTCAGACTGCCCATCTCAGGACTTCCCATGGTCAGACTATAGGGTCGTCAAAACAAATCCGCCTTACCTTGGTGCGTATATTCCTGAGCGCTATGGGATTGCTTGTTGGTCTCACCACCACCCTGCCCGCGCAGGCAAACATGATCCGCGACACCGAAATAGAAGCTGGGGTCGACGAGTTGATCGCGCCGTTGATTAATGTAGCGGGATTTGCCCCGGAGGCAATTGATGTCCGGATTATCCTCGATAATAGTGTCAATGCCTTCGTGCAGAGTAAGCGAACAATCTACGTCCATTCCGGCCTGATTGAGAGTGCTCAGGACCCATTGCTATTCCTAGGGGTTATGGCGCATGAGCTGGCGCATCTTAAGGCCGGACATGTGCAGCAGATCGACGAGGCGGTGGGCCAGGCTGGAACCGCTGCCGCACTAGCGACCATTGCTGCGATGGCAATCGCCGCCGGTGGTAATGGTGAAGCGGCAGCGAGCGTTTTGGTTGGTGGCACCGACCGCGCGAACCGCAATATTCTGTCATCAGCACGCCGGAACGAGGCTATTGCCGATGAACTTGGTCTGGCATTCCTTGATGATGCCGGTATTTCTGCTGCAGGGCTGCGTGACTTGATGGCCCGAATGGCGCGCCAGCGCGCCCTTCCTGAATCCCGTCAATCTCAGTATTACTCAACCCACCCCGGGACAGCGCAGCGCCTCCAGACCTATCAGGATCATGTGAACAACTCGCCTCACAGCGATACCAAACCATCGACTGAGCTGACAGAAAAATTCCGTCGGATCAAAACCAAGCTTTATGCCTGGACAGAACGCCCAAAGACTGTTCTGGAAAGTAATGATGAGGATCTCGACCCCGAGCTGCAAACCTATGCCTACGCCATTGCCGCTTTTCGTCGCGGTGATCTGAATAGCGCACTCGAGCGCATCGAAAGTCTGATTGAAACGAAGCCGCAGGATCCCTTTTTCCATGAATTCCGGGGCGATATTCTGATGTCGATGGCTCAGCCCTCTGCCGCAGCCGCAGCCTATGAGACAGCCATCAGCCTAAGACCCGGCAGCCCACAAATTGAGTTGCTGCTGGGGCGCGCATTAATTGCGACAGGCGACAGGACACGCCTGCCACGCGCCATCGAGGTGATGAGCAACGCCCGAATGGGTGAGCCGAAATGGGCCTTCCTGCACCGCCAGCTTGGCATTGCCTATGGCAAGGCCGGACAAATCAACCATGCAGACCTCAGTTTGGCAGATGAGGCCATTTTGCGAGGTGACACCATACGCGCTGTGCAGCTCGCCAGACGTACAATTGAGCGCGGTGATCTTTCCGATGCGCTTCGCAATCGTGCCAATGACATAATCTACCGCTACGAGCCGAAAAACTGATGAAAAGTGCAAACACGGCACGGCGAATTATCGTTAACGATTCTGTCGCTAGGCAAAGCTGGCTGGTGTTGCTATAACGCGGTCCAACATGAAACGGCTCGAACGGGCAAAAGGAACTCTGAGATGCTTCAAATTTTTGGATTAGTTGTCCTGATGTTGATTAGTCTGACCAGCACCGTGCAGGCTGACCTCACATCAGTCGACAAATCCAAGCTGGATGAGATGATCCGCATTTATATAGAGGAAAATCCCGAGGTGATCCGCGATGCCCTACAGCTATTGGCTGAGCGCGAAGAAAGGGAACAGAAACTGGCGGCGCTGGCATTCCTGGAAATGTCCGAGGGCGATCCAGTTCTTGGCAATCCGGATGGCTCGCTTGTGATTTATGAATTCAGCGACTATAACTGCGGCTATTGCAAACGCGTTTTTGGACCCATTCAGGACCTTCTAGCCGAGGATGATGATATTCGCGTCGTGGTGAAGGAGTTTCCAATCCTGTCGCAATCATCGTTGGTCGCAGCACAGGCGGCAGTAGCCACTCAGATGCAGGGTGTGTTTCCACAATATCATGTCACCATGATGACCAATCCCGGTGCCATTTCGTTGGACACGATTCTGGCAGCGGCGCGCGATGCCGGTGCAGAAATTGACCAACTTCAAAAAGACATGCGCAGCTCCAAAACGGCCGCCGTAATCAACCGCACACGCATGTCCGCCGAGCAATTGCAAATTTCCGGAACACCCGGGTTTGTCATCGGTTCGACCATCATTGCCGGTGCCATCAGCGGTGATGAAATGCGCCGCCTGATCGCTGAGGAACGGGCGAGACGCAGATAACAGCAGACCACGCGGCAAGCGCTAGTATTGCTCAGGGAAAAAATGATAGAGTAATGCCAATGGGTAACGGAATAAAAATCTTGGTGGTGAATGGTCCCAACCTGAACATGCTGGGGACGCGTGAACCGGAAACCTACGGGGCGATGACGCTTGACGCCATTAACGAAAAATGCCGAGCCGTCTGTTCGAAGCATGGGTTTACCATGGAATGGATGCAGTCAAATTCCGAGGCGATTCTGATCGACACCATTCAGGCAGCCTGCAACAATTTTGATTGGATCATCGTCAATGGTGCTGGCCTTACACACACTTCGGTTGCGCTTCGTGATGCGCTGGCTCTGTTTACGGGGGGCGTGATCGAGGTGCATCTGTCGAACATTCATGCGCGTGAGGACTTCCGCCATACCTCGCTGATCACCGCAATTGCGAAAGGTGCGGTAATCGGCTTTGGTGCAATTTCCTATGTGATGGCTATTAACGCAATTGCCGAGATTCAAGAGGAGCCCTGAGACTATGGCAAAAGCCCCGAAAAAATCCGTTGACCCCAATACTGCACTGGTCAAGGCCCTTGCTGACATTCTGGATGATGTCGGTCTTGCTGAACTAGAATTTGAGACGGATGATTTGGCCATCCGGCTGTCGCGTGTGTCTGGAGCAACGCCTGCCGCCGCCGTGGCACCTTTAGCTGCTCCAGCACCCACCACTTTACCGGCTATGCCGGCTGTTCCCGCCACTGACAACGCTGCTGATCTGAGCTCCCATCCTGGTGCAGTGACATCGCCAATGGTTGGCACTGCCTATACCTCGCCCGAACCGGGTGCAGCAGCTTTTGTGGAAGAAGGGACGACAGTTAAGAAGGGCCAGACCCTGCTGATTGTTGAGGCGATGAAGGTAATGAACCCAATCACGGCACCCACGGATGGAACCGTTTCCAAAATTCTGGTTAAAAATGCCCAACCAATCGAATTTGGCGACGTGTTGGTTGTGATCGATTAATGTTTAACAAAATTCTCATCGCAAATCGGGGTGACGTCGCGCTTCGTGTGCTCCGCGCCTGCAAAGAAATGGGCATTCCAAATGTCATCGTCCATTCAACGGCGGACGCTGATTCGATGCCGGTGCGCCTCGCTGATGAATCTGTATGTATTGGCCCTCCGGCTAGCGCAGGCTCCTACCTCAACATCCCCTCGATTCTGGCAGCAGCCGGGATAACAGGCGCTGATGCGGTGCATCCGGGCGTCGGCTTTCTGTCCGAGAATGCCGATTTTGCGGAAATCGTTAAGGCCCATGGCTTGACCTTTATCGGGCCGGAAACAAGGCATATAAGATCAATGGGTGATAAAGTTGAGGCGAAAATCGCCGCCGCCAATGCGGGCCTGCCGCTTGTGCCAGGCTCTCCAGGTGCTGTCCACACCATCGAGGACGCGGAAGAGTTGGGCAAGACAATCGGCTACCCGCTTCTGGTCAAGGCGGCGTCCGGTGGCGGGGGTCGCGGTATGAAAGTGGCCAAAACAGCTGCTGACCTGGCCGAGGCCTTCAGCTCAGCGAGGTCCGAGGCGAATGCAGCTTTCGGTGATGATACGGTCTATCTAGAACGCTACCTCAGCCAGCCCCGCCATATCGAGGTGCAGGTCATCGCCGACCAGCATGGCAATGTAGTGCATCTTGGCGAACGCGAATGTTCAGTCCAGCGCCGACATCAGAAACTGTTTGAGGAAGCGCCCTCACCTGCCCTATCCGCAACCCAGCGCGCGAAGATTGGCCGCATTGCTGCCGAAGCCATACACAAGATGGGATATCTTGGTGTCGGAACAATCGAATTTCTTTATGAGGATGGTGAGTTTTTCTTCATCGAAATGAACACACGGCTGCAGGTTGAACATCCGATTACCGAGGCAATCACCGGGATTGATCTCGTACGTGAGCAGATCCGCATTGCGGCCGGGGAGGTAATGTCCTTCTCGCAGGAGGATGTCAACTTCAACGGCCATGCCATCGAATGCCGAATCAATGCAGAGCACCCAGAGACCTTTGTGCCAACACCTGGCAAAGTGACAGCATTTCACGCAGCCGGCGGCCCAGGTATTCGGGTCGAATCATGCCTTTATTCAGGTTATTCTGTTCCGCCTTATTACGACAGCCTGATTGCTAAGCTCGTAGTCCATGGTGATGACCGCGCGCATTGTCTTGCCCGCCTAAAGCGTGCATTAGAGGAATTTATCGTCGAACCAATCCCAACGACACTGGCGCTGCATGCGCGGCTGGTGGAGGCTGACGCCATAATTGAAGGAAGTTATAATATTCGCTGGCTTGAGGAGAAATTTCTGGCCAGAGACTAGACCACTGGACAGAGTGACCTGACAACGGCAGAAACGGGCAGAGCTATGTCTAAACGCTATGCATTTTCTCCGGAAACCCTGATCAAAGCCTATTCGCTTGGCGTTTTTCCGATGGCGGATAGTGCCAGCAGCAATACTATCAATTTCTATGACCCGGAACTGCGGGCGCTGATACCGCTCACCGTTGGTAACGAATCCAGGCAGCGTTTCCACATTCCCAAGCGGTTGCGCCGCACTGTGAAGCAGGCTCGATTCATCGTGACAATCGACAGGGATTTTCCTGCAGTCATTGCCGAATGTGCCGCGCCACGCCCGGACCGGGAGGACACTTGGATCAACAGCGACATCAAAAGCCTTTATATCGCTCTGCATAAACTAGGTTTTGCCCATTCGATCGAGGTCTGGGATGGCGACAAACTGGCGGGTGGCCTTTATGGAGTGGCCTTGCGCTCCGCGTTTTTTGGTGAGTCAATGTTTTCACGTGCTACAGACGCATCAAAGGTCGCGCTGGTGCACCTTGTCGCGCGGCTACGAGTGGGCGGTTTCCAGCTACTCGATGCGCAATTTACAACGGACCATTTGCAGCAATTTGGGATCTTTGAGATGCCACGTGAGCAATTCCAGCAACGCCTCGCGGTGGCGCTTGCGAGCCATGCCAGCATTTTGCCCGGCGCGCCACACGAACCGATGGTTGCGGCGTTGCTGGCGGCAATTCAGAGTGCCGATCATCCTCGTTAGTTAATTATGCAATCAAGTAGCGTGACATCATACACAGGGTGTTCAATCGCCGAGACCGCTGGGCTAGACGAGAACATCCAGCCAGAGAATACCTGCCTGCGAGGCGCAGACACGTCCTGGCCACGATCAGTTATCTCGAGAAAGGCAACATTTTCTGGAGGCTCCTCAGGTGGGCGGAATGCGCAGCGCTGGATAACAATTTTCAATGTGCCAAATCGGATAGGCTCGCCAATCGGTATTGACAGCGTCGAAATCCGGGCCGTGATCTTGTCAAGCGCCTGGAGTTGGGCAACCGTACCGTTGATCCAGCCGGCATTCGCTGGCGTCAGCGCGCATAGCAGCATTGCCACGACAGTCAGACCAGCACATAGGTTGGATTTACTGCGCATCGCCCGCTGAAAACACCGCCTTGCCAAGAAGATCTGTCAGGCTAACAGGGTCCCGTGTATCGTAGATCACGTCACCGGCAACCATCATCGTCTCATCAGCCCCCGGCATTAATTCCAAGTAATTGCCGCCAAGCAGCGAGGTTGCAGTGATTCTGGCGCTAGTGTCGGATGGCACCATAATTGCTGGGTCAAGCGAAATAACAATCCGCGCCGCATAGGTAATGGGGTCGAGTTCCTGTTGCACAATCCGTCCAACCTTGATTCCCGAAATGCGCACATCATCACCGGCTGAAAGCCCGCCTGTCGAGCCGAATTCAGCAATGATCTGATAGCCCCTTCCGCCCTTCAGATCGGCGGCCTCATAGGCGAGTGACACAAAGCCGACAGCAGCAAGCAGAACGATAGCTCCCATAACAATTTCTAATGTGTTGCGTTGCATTTTCCTACCAGATCCTTAAGAGGTTGTTGCCTTGTCCGGCCGGCGCGTGGCCTTTATGAATGCCTCAGGTCATCAAGGCTCAGCTTGGTGTCCAGGGTTCGTAATCGCCCGTGGCCGCTGCCCGCTTGCCGCCGCGTAGAACATGACCTGCTGGCCGATACGCATATTTGGTCCCCGTCAAGTTGGGCAAATGATCCTGCTGCCATTCGTGTTTGTGATAACCATCAGTAGGTGGTGGCGTATCCTCGGTGTGATGCAGCCAGCCATGCCAGTCAGCTGGCACCTTGGAAGCCTCGGCAATGCCATTGTAGCGCACATAGCGGCGCGGCGGCTTACCCACACGGGCTTTCCGCTCTTCATAATAGCGGTTGCCATGTTTATCGCTCCCAACGAGGTTTGTCGTCAGTTTCAAAGATAACAATGTCACCAGATCCATTTTCATTTGCTTTCGTATAATATCAGGACGTATTCGCACAAGGCAGCCAGCGTGCCGCCAGCGCTCATTAATTTTGCGCCATTTGTTAGCGGTTATTATAGGCCGTTACCACATGCCGCGTCCAGACCAGAACAGGCCAGTACGTCAATGCTTTTACGACTGTTGAGGTGACATGTCCGAGAAATGTGTTTTGCATCCAACGCAATATACAAAAAAACATTGTTACTAGGGCGAAAAAAGACTTCTGTTCAGTTGCTTCTGGGAACTCCTAGGAGCTTGGCGGCAGTCGCCTGTTCGCACAGTCACAGATATTTTGTGACAAAAAGACTTTTTTTTGAGATTGCCTATTGTCCCAATACCGCAACATCATGTAGCCTGTCACCGACTGTCCGCTAGATGTGGTAAGTCAATCACGAGTACCCAACAAGCATCAGAAATCCAATAACAAACCACAACAACAACACTGTGGTGACACTAGAGAGATTCAGAGGACCAGCCCATGCGCTTCGAGAGACGGTTCACAACAGCCGGACAAGATCCCTACGAGACCATTGATTTTCGCCTGGCCAACAGCGAAATCCGAAACCCGGATGGAACCGTCGTATTTCAAGCAGAAAATATAGAAGTGCCTAACCATTTCTCGCAGGTCGCCACTGACATTCTGGCGCAGAAATATTTTCGTAAGGCAGGCGTACCACGGGTGTTGAGGCGAATCGAAGAAACCGGTATGCCGTCTTGGCTGTGGCGTTCGGTTCCAGACCAAAAGGCTCTAGATGACTTGCCAGAGGAGCAGCGTTTCGTTGGTGAAAAATCAGCCAAGCAGGTGTTCAATAGACTTTCTGGCACATGGACGTATTGGGGCTGGAAAGGCGGTTATTTCTCCAGTGAGGAGGATGCCCTTACCTATTTTGACGAGATGTGTCACATGCTTGCTATGCAGATGGCTGCACCCAACTCGCCGCAATGGTTCAATACCGGCATGCATTGGGCTTATGGCATCGATGGCCCAAGCCAGGGACACTATTATGTAGATTTCAAAACCGGCAAGCTGACCAAATCTAGCAGCGCCTATGAGCATCCGCAGCCGCATGCCTGTTTTATCCAGTCGGTAAGTGACGATCTGGTAAATGATGGCGGTATCATGGATTTGTGGGTTCGCGAGGCCCGCCTGTTCAAATATGGATCTGGAACGGGATCAAACTTTAGCCGCTTGCGGGGAGGCGGAGAGAGTCTGTCAGGTGGTGGCAAATCATCAGGTTTGATGAGCTTCCTGCGCATCGGAGACCGCGCCGCGGGGGCAATCAAATCAGGTGGCACGACTCGGCGTGCGGCGAAGATGGTCACAGTCGATGTCGACCATCCAGACATCGAAGAATATGTCGACTGGAAAGTTGTTGAGGAGCAAAAAGTCGCTGCCCTCGTTGCTGGGTCGCAACTGGCGCAGAAACACATGTGCGAGGTCATGGCGGCTTGCCAGATAACCGAGGGACTGGATGACAATGAGCGATTTGATCCACGCGTTAACAGTACACTCAAAAAGGCAATCAAGTCAGCCCGCAAGGCAATGATTCCCGAGAATTACGTGCAACGGGTCATCCAGTTTGCCCAGCAGGGTTACAACGAGATTGAATTCAAGGCTTATGATACGGATTGGGACTCAGAAGCCTATCTGACCGTTGCCGGGCAAAACTCCAACAATTCGGTGCGAGTGAACAATGAGTTCTTGCAGGCTGTTTTAGACGACGGGGACTGGGAGTTGATTAAACGCCGTGATAAGTGCGTTGCAAAACGGATAAAAGCTGCTGACTTGTGGGAAAAAATTGCACATGCTGCATGGGCCTGCGCCGATCCAGGGCTGCAATATGACACCACGATTAATGAGTGGCACACCTGTCCTGAAGGTGGACGAATCAACGCATCCAACCCTTGCTCGGAATATATGTTCCTTGATGATACCGCCTGCAATCTTGCGTCTCTAAATCTGATGCAGTTCCGCTATCATGACGGCTCATTTGACATCGATGCCTTCCAGCATGCCTGCCGCTTGTGGACATTAACGCTGGAAATTTCAGTGCTAATGGCGCAATTCCCCTCGAAGGAAATTGCCCAGCTTTCTTATGAATATCGGACGCTTGGACTAGGTTTTGCCAATATTGGTGGCCTGTTGATGGCGCAGGGCTATTCCTATGACAGCGATGAGGGCCGCGCTGTCTGCGCCGCGATCACCGCGATAATGACGGGTGTTTCCTACGCCACCTCAGCGGAGATCGCCAGTGAGGTCGGTGCCTTCCCACAATATAAAAAAAACAAGAAGCATATGTTGCGGGTGATGAAGAATCACCGTTTGGCAGCGCATGGTAAGGCAACGGGCTACAGGGGCCTGAGCATCCTGCCAGTGCCACTTGACAGTACCTCCTGCCCCGATAATAAGCTTGTTGACGCCGCACGCGCCGCCTGGGACAGCGCTGTTACCCTTGGAGAGGCGCATGGCTACCGCAATGCGCAGGCAACGGTGATTGCCCCAACCGGAACAATCGGTCTGGTAATGGATTGTGACACCACTGGAATCGAACCTGATTTTGCCATTGTGAAATTTAAGAAACTCGCAGGCGGTGGTTATTTCAAGATCATCAATCGCGTAGTGCCAGAAGCGCTGGCCAATATGGGCTACGGTCGAGAGCAAATTGACGACATCATCAAATATGCGGTTGGCAACGCGAGCTTGAAAAACTGTCAGGCGATCTCTGTCAGCGCCCTTAGAGACAAGGGCTTCGGCGATGGGGAACTGGCCAAGCTGGAAATAGCGATGGAAAGTGCCTTCGACGTGAAATTTGCTTTCAACCGCTTCACGCTCGGCGATGATTTCTGCAAGGACACACTCGGTTTCACCGACGCCCAGCTCGATGATTTCAATTTCAACATGCTTGAAGCGCTCGGCTTCGACAAGGGCGCAATCGAAGCTGCCAACATTCATGTCTGTGGGTCAATGACGCTGGAGGGCGCGCCGCACCTCAAAGATGAGCATCTGCCAGTGTTTGACTGTGCAAATGTCTGTGGTCGGCTTGGCAAGCGGTTCTTGTCGGTTGACAGCCACATCACCATGATGGCAGCGGCACAGCCCTTCATCTCTGGGGCAATCTCTAAAACCATCAACATGCCTAACAGCGCCACTGTCGTGGAATGTGGCGAGGCCTATATGTCATCATGGAAGCTAGGGCTGAAAGCAAACGCACTCTACCGCGACGGCTCGAAGCTAAGCCAGCCGCTGTCATCCGGCCTTGCCGTGGATATTGACGAGGATGAGGAAGCAATGGACGCACTTGACACCCCAGTCGCCGCAGCCTTACCTCAGGTGATTGAGAAGGTTGTTGAGCGTATCGCCAGGGTAGAACGCGAGAAGCTGCCACACCGCCGAAAGGGCTACACACAAAAGGCAACAGTTGGTGGCCACAAGGTTTATCTGCGAACGGGCGAATATGAGGATGGTCGTATTGGCGAGGTCTTCATCGACATGCACAAGGAAGGCGCGGCCTTCCGCTCGCTTATGAACAATTTTGCTATCGCCGTGTCGATTGGCCTGCAATATGGCGTGCCACTTGAGGAATTTGTCGAAGCCTACACATTCACTCGGTTTGAACCACAGGGAATCGTTACCGGCAACGATGCTATCAAAATGTCGACGTCAATCCTTGATTATACATTCCGGGAGCTGGCAATATCCTATCTTGACCGGCACGATCTGGGTCATGTTGATCTGGATGATTTGGATGTGACGACAACCGGCTCTGGCGACAATCAGTCTGACCTTGTTAACAAGGTTACCAGCCGTGGGTTCATCCGCAAGCAGGGTCTGGTCGTCTATTCAAATGAAAGCAGTGCCGCAACCGCCGTTGTCAGGGACAATGGCGTAGCAGTAACAGCCGAACCGGTGGCAATACCAGCACCAACAATGGCCAGCACAGTGTCAAGCGTCAGCCATGCAACCTCCGCAAGCACCGACGCTACTGAACAGAAGGCAACACGTGTCAAACAAGCCCGCATGCAGGGCTATGAAGGCGAAGCCTGCCCTGAATGTCAGAATTTCACCCTTGTCCGCAATGGTACCTGCCTAAAATGCAATACCTGCGGCAGCACAACGGGGTGCAGCTGAGCTCTCCCTGCAGAGCAACCTGCAGAACTCGCCCCGCACCTCGGTGCGGGGCTTTTTTCTAGCGCCCGCGCAGATAGACAGAGAGTGATTTTGCTTGTCCTTGAGCAGCATGTTGTGTAAGCGTCCTTTTCAATTCAGACCATCATTGTCCATCGTGATAGTGCAATTTCGGAGACCAGAATGAGCAAAGTTGAAACAAAATTGAATAACATGGGAATCTACGTTCCCGATGCACCGGCACCTGCGGCCAATTATGTGCCTTTTGTGATTTCCGGCAATCTTGTTTTTATTTCCGGTCAGGTTCCCTTTGTCGACGGAGAACTGCAAATCACCGGTAAAATTGGTGACAACGCGACAATTGACGATGGACACGCGCAGGCACGCATATGTGCTATCAATCTGATTGCCCAGCTCAAAGTGGCCTGTGACGGCGATCTTGACCGTGTGAAGCGCGTTGTCAAACTGGGCGCTTTTGTGTGCTCGGCAGATGATTTCACCGGCCAGCCTGGCGTCGTCAACGGTGCCTCCGACCTGATGGTTGAGGCTTTTGGTGAGGCAGGCCGGCATGCCCGTTTCGCTGTAGGAACAAACGCGCTACCCCTTGGCTGCCTTGTCGAGATTGATGGAGTATTCGAAATTGCCTAAGGCGGAATAATCACACCCGCGCACCTCTCAAAAAATCAAACGGCCTCTTGCAGGGCCGGTTTTTTATAGCCATCTCTTCCCTCATGGATGGTGACACTTTTTCTCTCGAGTTATGCGACGACATCAGCCGCATCGCCGCCCCTGAATGGGACAGTGTTGCTGGAAACGAAAACCCCTTTGTCTGCCACGCCTTTCTGCTGGCGCTTGAGGCTGGCAAGGCAGTCGGAGGCACCACTGGCTGGGACCCGCTGCATCTGGTAATGCGCGATGATGGTGGCAAGCTCGTTGCGGCGATGCCACATTACCTCAAGCACCATTCTTATGGTGAATATATTTTTGATCACACTTGGGCTAACGGCTTCATGCGTGCCGGCGGGCAATATTATCCAAAGATGCTGTCCGCCATTCCCTTCACCCCGGCAACAGGGCCGCGCCTGCTCACTGGCGCGGCCACGGGGACGCGACGCCAGCAGCTCATCTGCGGACTGGTCAATGGGATGAAGCAATATGTTGGCAAACTCCAGCTGTCTTCGGCGCATGTCAATTTTCTACCTTGCGAGGATGCCAATACACTTGCCGATAAGGGCTGGCTGCTGCGCCATTCAATCCAGTTCCATTGGCATAATGATAATTATAACTGTTTTGATGATTTTCTGGCAAGCCTGTCATCACGCAAACGCAAGAATATCCGCAAGGAACGGCAATCGCTAATCGACGCTGGTGTGCAGATGCTACCATTGACCGGTGCATCCATTGAAAAACATCATATTGATGCTTTTTACCGCTTTTACATGTCAACCATCGACCGTAAATGGGGTGGTGCCTATCTGACCCGGGAGGTGTTTGAGATTCTGCATACGACAATGGCCGAGCGGATGCTGCTGGTTATGGCTGAGTATCGAGGGCGTATAATTGGTGGCGCGCTGAATTTCATTGGTGGCAACACGCTATATGGTCGCAATTGGGGGGCCGATCTGGACATTCCCAACCTGCATTTTGAGGCCTGCTATTATCAGGCGATCGATTATGCCATCGCCAACAAACTGTCATCTGTTGAGGCTGGTGCTCAAGGCTTTCATAAGGTTCAACGCGGCTATCTGCCAGTGAAAACCTGGTCAGTGCATTGGATTGCCCATTCCGGCTTCAGACAGGCCATCGCTCGCTTTTTAACGGCCGAAGAACGCGGCATTGACGAGGAAGCTAACCAAATCACAATGGCCAGCCCATTCAAACGGGGCAACACTCCAGATTGAAGGTTTGACTGCTACCGGCCTAGCCGCGCTCAGGGGCAGGCAAGGCGGTGCGCTTGCCGGGAAGTGCCTTTTGTGGCGGTGCTTTAACCGTCACCACAAGCGCGTCATTTTCAACATCGACGAGCGCAAGCCCACCACCAGTAAGATCGCCAAACAGCAGCTGGTCAGCAAGTGGCTTCTTGATATATTCCTGCACGACACGGGTCAGCGGGCGGGCACCATAGTTACGGTCATAGCCGCGCTGTGCCAGCCAATCCCTCGCTGCCTTGCTCAACTCAATCTCGACATTACGCTCAGCAAGCTGGGCATCAAGCTGCATAATGAATTTATCAACCACGAGGCGGATCACATCATGTTCGAGCGGAGCAAAAGGGATGATTGCATCAAGCCGATTGCGGAACTCTGGGCTGAACAGCTTTTCAATAGCCTCAACATCAGCCCCCTCATTTGTCTCACGGTTAAAACCGATCGCCTTTTTTGAAAGTTCCTGCGCCCCGGCATTGGTTGTCATGATCAGGATAACATTACGGAAATCAACCGATTTGCCATTGTTGTCCGTAAGCTTCCCATGATCCATGATCTGCAGCAGAATATTGAACAGGTCCGGATGCGCCTTTTCGATCTCATCAAGAAGCAGCACTGCGTGTGGCGTCTGGTCAATGGCGTCGGTGAGCAATCCGCCCTGATCAAACCCTACATAGCCCGGAGGCGCGCCGATCAACCGCGAGACGGTATGGCGTTCCATATATTCGGACATATCATATCGCAGCAGCTTGATGCCAAGTGCCTCAGCAAGCTGGCGGGCGACCTCAGTCTTGCCAACACCGGTTGGGCCGGAAAACAGATAATTGCCAACCGGCTTTTCCGCCTCACGCAAACCCGCACGCGACAACTTTATCGCCGAGGCCAACGCACTGATCGCGGGGTCCTGGCCAAAAACAAGCCGCTTCAAATCACCTTCCAGCGACGCCAGAACCGCCTTATCATCACGGCTGACATGCTTTGAGGGGATTCGAGCCATGGTCGCAACTGTTGCCTCCACCTCGCGCTGGCCAATGGTTTGCTTGCGGCGAGATTTTGGAAGTAAATTCTGCGCCGCAGCCGCTTCGTCGATGACGTCTATCGCTTTATCCGGTAGTTTACGATCATTGATGTAACGGGCCGACAGATCAACCGCCCCCTTCAGCGCCGCGCCAGTGAAACGTACTTTGTGGTGGTCCTCATACCGGCTTTTCAGGCCATTGAGGATCTTGATCGTATCGGCGATGGTCGGCTCATTTACGTCAATTTTCTGGAAGCGGCGCACTAACGCCCGGTCCTTTTCAAAATGCCCGCGATATTCCTTGTACGTGGTCGAACCAATACAGCGCAATGTACCTTCCTGAAGCGCCGGCTTGAGTAGATTAGAAGCATCCATGGCCCCACCCGAGGTCGCACCGGCACCGATCACCGTATGAATCTCATCAATGAACAGAATGGCATTCTCGTCTTCGGCAACAGCCTTCATAACGGCTTTCAGCCGTTCCTCAAAATCGCCACGATAGCGCGTGCCAGCGAGCAACTGCCCCATATCGAGCGAATAGATCACCGCATTGCTGAGAACATCCGGCACTTCGCCGTTGTGGACGCGAAGCGCTAAACCCTCGGCGATGGCCGTCTTACCAACACCCGGATCACCAACGTAAAGCGGATTATTTTTGGTACGTCGACACAGCACCTGAATAGTACGGTCAAGCTCCCGATCGCGTCCGATAAGTGGATCTATCCGACCAGCAGCCGCCTTGGCGATCAGATCAACCGCATATTGACTGAGCGGATCATTGCCGTCAGCCGTTTCAGCGTCTGTCTCAACCTGTTCCTCCACGCCGCGGCCCACATTGCCATCGCTTCCATGGCTTATATAGGAAACAGCATCAAGACGAGTCATATTTAGCGATTTGAGGAACCAGACAGCATGGCTCTCACGCTCGGAAAAGATCGAGACGAGGACGTTTGCCCCGGTCGCCACCTCACGGCCCGATGATTGGGTGTGGATGATAGCACGCTGGATAACGCGCTGGAAACTGGCTGTTGGCTGAACATCGAGATTGTCACTGTGGCTGACAATTGAGGCAAGCTCGGTTTCGATGTAATCGGTCAGACGCGAGCGCAGCTCCTGAATATTAACTTTGCAGGCAGAAAGAACTTCAAGCGCATCGCTGTCTTCTGTCAGCGCCAGAAGAAGATGCTCCAGCGTGGCAAATTCGTGCGCTTTCGACGTGGCCACACCCATCGCCCGGCGCAGAGTCTCCTCAAGTTCCCTTGACAGCATGATCCCTAGTCCTTTTCCAGTTGCAGTTGCAGCGGGTGTTCATTTTGTCTCGCATATTCCATCACTTTGGTGGCCTTTGCCTCAGCAACCTCGTAGCTGTAAATTCCACAGACACCAATGCCCCGACGGTGAACATTCAGCATAATGGCATTAGCCTGACTATTTGACAGGTTGAAAAAGTGCTGCAGCACATGGACGACGAACTCCATCGGCGTGTAGTCATCATTCATCATCAGAACTTTGTACATCGATGGTTTTCTGGTCTTGGTGCGGCTGTCAAGAATCAGTTGCGACTGACCGCCACCATTATCGCTGTCTTTCCGCTCTGCGCTAAGTCTTTCCCTGTCAATCATTTTTTTACGGTCCGGTCTGCCACTTTGCTGCTACGTACTTAGGCTCAAAATTACCTGCAGTAGCACCTGCACTGTGTATCACAGTGTTCTAGAAATCGGACACAAAATCAACATGTCCGACGTGTGCTCTGATCAGGCGAAAACTTTGCCAGTTGTAAATGATATTGGCATTAATATTGCTGTGATAAAGAGTGATTGTAAAAAAAACAGACATGATTGTTGGATTTGATCAAAAACGCGTGAAATGATGTAAAAATTGGCAGTTTGAAGACAGTCCGATGAAAGAACCTCCACCTCTTGTTGAAAGGGAGTTAAATGCGGTATGATCGTCAAATGAACAGCCCATGTCTCATTTCGCTCCACGGAGTCCTGACCGTTGCGTGCTTTTACCCGCCTCAACTGTGACAGAATGCGGTTAGGCACTGAGCCAGACCGAAGATTATCTGGCCCGTTTCAACCAATCTGGAATGTTGTTGCGCCGCTAATGCTGGCGCTTTCGGTAATTATAATGCTGACTGTTGGGATCAACCAGCGTGCTGAAGCGGCAAAATATGCCGCCATCGTAATCGAGGAGAACAGTGGCAAGGTGCTGTTCTCACGCAGCGCCGATAGTCTGCGTTATCCAGCCTCGCTGACCAAAATTATGACGCTCTATTTAGTGTTTGAGGAACTGGCGTCTGGGAGGCTGGAAATAGACAGTAAAATGGGTGTATCACGGCTTGCCGCCGGCCGCTCCCCGTCGAAACTTTATCTCAAAACAGGCCAATCAATCACCGTGGAGAATGCCATCTATGCGCTGGTTACAAAATCAGCTAATGACGTAGCAACCGCGATTGCTGAGCATCTGTCTGGCAGTGAACGCGAATTTGCCAAGCGCATGACGCGCAAAGCGCGCGCGCTGGGAATGTCGCGCACCACCTTCCGTAATGCTTCTGGTTTGCCACACAGCAAACAGCGTAGCACGGCACGGGACATGGCCCTCCTTGCTGTAGCAATGCGCCGCGATTTCCCGCAATTTTATGATTTCTTCAGCGCCCAGAGTTTTCGCTGGAAAGGTCAGAAATTTAGGAACCACAACAGTTTGCTGTCTGCTTATAAGGGAACAGACGGCATAAAGACAGGCTATATCAACGCCTCTGGTTTCAATCTTGTCGCGTCAGTGGAACGGCGGGGCGTCAGATTGATTGGCGTCGTCTTTGGTGGCAAGACCGGCCGCAGCCGCGACCGACATATGATGCAGATCCTCGACGCGTCTTTCAAGCGGGCCAAGCCTGCCGACCTGGGAAAGCAGATTGCCGCGGTACGTGTGCTGCCAAAGCGCAAGACTACGATCCCGCCTAAAAATCTTCCAGTAGCGCCTCCCAACCGACGCAATGTCCGGGCTAATGTTGATGTAAGTGTAGCCGATGCCACAGCCTATCTTGATACGAATAGGCGCACCAACAGCACGAGCGAGGACAGTTTCGAGACCATCTGGAGCGTGCAGATTGGCAGTTTTGCCAAACGGGCAAATGCACACAAGGCGGCAGCCCGTGCACGTCGTGTCGCCGATAATGTGCTGGGTCAGTCGCCAGCACGTCTGACATTGGTGACACGAGGCAATCTACCGCTGTGGCGGGTGCGGTTCAACAATCTGGATGAGGATCAGGCCCGGTCTGCCTGCGCCGCTCTGTTTGCCAAGGGACGGCCGTGTTTTGCCGTGCAAGAACAACTGGAGCGGGCCGGTTAAACCCGGCTGTCAGCTGGCATCAAAACGGCCCGACAGCGCATCATCAAGGTCAGGTGTTGTTGCTGGCAGTAGTCCCCGTTTGGGATGGCTTTGGGCAAAAAGTCCGCCACCCACGCTCAGATCATCGGGATTGTCCAGCATTCCCGTATTGACCGACATAATATCCTCGTCGTCACGCTGGTAAAACAGATTGGAGCCGCACTGATTGCAGAATCCCCGCTGTACCTGGGCCGAACTGCGATACCAGGTCAGGCTGGCGTCGCTGGCAAGGCGGTAGCTGTCCCGTGTAGCGGCCGTGGCGGCACGGAATGCGCCAGCGAGACGGCGACAATCATCACAGTGACAGGCCGGAATCTGTCGCAGGGGTCCGGTCACGGAAAAGGTGACAGCACCGCAATGGCACCGGCCGTGAAAAATCTGACCAGGGGTTGATTGCATTTTCTTGCATATTGCCATTTAGATAGCAGCTCCTAATGATAAATAAGCGCATAAACCCGCTATAACCGGTGAAACTTTATAAAAAGTTAAAATCACCGAAAATCACGGCTGCGCATTCTGGTGCCACTGGTGTTGGCCGCAGCGGCGCTGTCCAGCTGACGCAGAAACCCGTTGAGATTGAACAACGACTCGGCAATGAAATGCACCACTGACTGTTCGCGCTGGACGCGGCCAACAACCCCCAGAATCTGCGAGCGCAGCAACGCCTCGCGATAGGTTTCGGTCAATTTCGGCCAGATGATAACATTGAGCGCGTGAATATCATCCTCAACTGTCAAAAACACGGTGCCGCTGGCGGTTCCCGGACGCTGGCGCATAGTGACCAGCCCGGCCAGCCGCAGACGTGTTTCATCGCGTACATCATGTGCCACGGCGCAGCTCTGCCACCCTGCCGCCTGTAGTGATGGTGCTAGCACGGTAATCGGATGTGCCTTGAGCGACAGACCGAGGCTGCGGTAATCGGCGGCCACCTCCTCACCACCGCTAGCAGATGGCAGGCTGACAGCAGGTTCGGTGCCGGCAACACTGTCATGGCGGCGGCCGGCCTGTGCAAATAGTGGCATTTCATGCAGGCGTTGACGGGCAAGCGCGCGCACCTGCCACTGCGCCTGCCGCCGGTCCACCCGCATGCTGGCAAACCCGTCTGCTGCGGCTATCGCCTGAAGCGCATTGGCCGACACATCGGCCCGCCGCATGATATCAGCAAGGCTGTCAAAGGCTGGCCGTCCCTCCTGCTGCTGGCGGCTGGCGGCAATACGCTCTCCCTCGCCGCGGGGCAACCCCTTGACCAGACGCAGGCCAAGACGCAGTGCATGATGGCCCCGCCGGTTCTGCGGGTCCGATTCCAGCGTGCTGTCCCATGTCGAATAACCGACATCGACAGGACGCACCTGAATGCCGCTGCGCTTTGCCTCGGCAACCAGCTGGGAGGGTGAATAAAACCCCATCGGCTGGGCATTGAGCAGCGCACAGATAAACACATCCGGATAGTGATATTTGATCCAAGCCGAGACATAGACAAGCAGCGCAAAGCTGGCAGCATGTGATTCGGGAAAACCATAGGTGCCAAACCCCTCGATCTGCTTGAAACAGCGCAGCGCAAACTCACTGTCATAGCCACGCGCGGTCATGCCAGTGACCATTTTTTCACGAAAGCGGCTGACCTCGCCATTTTTCTTGAAGGTCGCCATGGCGCGGCGCAGCTGATCAGCCTCGCTGCCGGTAAAGCCAGCAGCGACAATGGCAATCTGCATCGCCTGCTCCTGAAACAGTGGCACACCAAGCGTGCGTTCAAGCACCGCACGCAGATCCTC
>CACJUX010000017.1 GCA_902596655.1 uncultured SAR116 cluster alpha proteobacterium
TGCAGATGGAGATGCTGGAGGCTGGCTATGCCACCAATGTGGAGTTTCACTATCTGCATCATGGGCCGAACGGCACACCCTATGATGACCGTGGCGAAATAGCCAACCGTATCATGGCAGCAGCAGAAAGCACCGGCATCGGGCTAACCCTGCTGCCGGTACATTATCAATATGGGGGTTGTGATTTCCAACCTCTAGTAAGGGGCCAGTGCCGCTTCCATAATGATTTGGACGGATTTGCTGATTTATGTGACTCCATCAAGCCAGGGCTTGCCACACTGTCGGCCGATACCACCTTTGGCGTTGCGTCACACAGCCTGCGCGCTGTTGCGCCAGACAGTTTTGCCGTCAGCCGTGCACTAGCCAAAGGCGGCCCATTTCATTTGCATCTCGCCGAACAGCTGGCCGAAGTCGAGGAGGTAAAACAGCATCTTGGCGCGCGCCCAGTTGAATGGGTTCTGAACAATATGGAGATTGATGACAGCTGCTGTTTCATTCACTGCACGCAGATGCAAACGCATGAGGTCTTGGGATTGGCAAAAAGCGGCGCCATTGCTGGCCTCTGTCCGATTACCGAGGCTAACCTCGGCGACGGCATTTTTGAGGGGGTCAAATGGCTTGACTCCGGAGGAGCGATCGCCATCGGTTCAGATTCGAATATCCGTATTTCTCTGTCTGAGGAAATTCGGACCCTCGAATATTCACAGCGCCTTCGCGATCGTTCTCGCGCCGCGCTGGCCAGCAATGACAAATCAACTGGACGCAGGATTTTTGATGAAATAGTCGATGGGGGAGCTAATGCCGCCGGCCGAAAAACTGGCAAGATTTCAGTTGGATATTGGGCTGATCTTTTGGCACTCGATAGCAATGCAATTAATTCAGCAAGTCACGAGAATGATACAATTCTGGACAGTTTTGTTTTCGCTGGTGATGATCGATTGGTAAAGGATGTATGGTCTGCAGGACGTCATCTAGTGAAAAATGGAAGACACATTAATCATGACATACTAAAGAAGAGTTACATACAAACATTGCGCTCTATTTCAAAAAATATTTGATTTTTGTAGCAACTGACATTTGTCTTAAAATTGACTGTGCATTGCATGCCCAGATTGTTCGCTAATTCCTCAATTTCATCAAATCTTTTACCTTTACAGCTAATTAAAGTATCCTTTTTGATAACTTTTTTGGGCCCGTTTTGCGTTAGCCAAAATTATCAATATGCCGGACGGCTGTGTCTGTATTACAAGCGCCAAGCAGAGCTTGGAATAATGTGACAGCGCTGTCTTTGGCACAGGCCTGAAAAAGCAGTACAAGCCACGTTCACAATAAAGATGATGATTTATTTTATTTACCATACGACCTGCATGTTTCTGCCGTGATAAATTATTTTCTTGCATCAAGGCGTTTTAATGTTTGGTAAAACATGGTAGATGTTACCTAGTTTCAGAGGTTCGATGCTTACAACAGGCAAATCTATCTCTGAAAACTTTCACGAATTCAACATTCTAAATCGTTATCTCTGACAATCAGACCAAAACGCGTGTCCGTAACCCAAGGTCTGAGCACCGGAGCGTGAAATTACTACTGGTTGTTTTTGCGATATTGATATTAACAATTTGGGAAAACAAACAAGAAAAGTGAAATTAGTAGTAAATTTATTCAAAAAGGTTTTGTCAAAACACTTGTGCTAGTCTGCCCTGTCACGGTTCTGAAAAGATTGAAAGTCCGCTTTTTTGCAATCATTAAATACGGCATCAATCTTTTTCCAGGGATGCCATCTGCCCCAATGACGTAATAAAGATTCGCTTACAAAGAGTCTCATTCTTTTGGTAATCAAACCACGTGATTTTGCTAGCTAAACTGCAGATAGGATCTGGTGAGAAGTGAGGAAGATATTTCAACTTCAATCTGTGTTTTAGCGACCCGTTTATCTATTGTGTGAGCTTTTGCCTTTATGTTTTGCTCCAAAACCAAAGCTTGGGCTTTGAACAAGAACTGCCATATTCCCTGGCAAATGGGAGTTTTCATGCATCCTCTTGTGCGCTTCAGGCAACCGATGCCACTCAAACACTTCCCCCAAGCATGGATCCAGTTTTTTGTTCATCATGAGTTCATTTGCAGCAAAAGCCTGCTTTAAGTTTGCAAAGTGACTTCCTTGAATGCGTTTCTGGTGCATCCAAACATACCTAGCATCCATGCTGAGGTAATAACCAGATGTCGCTGCACAAAATACTACCATGCCGCCCTTTTTACAGAGGTAAGTTGAGACTGGGAATGTTTCTTGTCCAGGGTGTTCAAATACGAGGTCAACGTTTACTTTTTTGCCGATAATATTCCATATTTCACGGCCAAATTTTTGGCATTCCATCATCCACTTTTTGTAGTCCTTAGAATTAACCTCAGGCATGTCACCCCAGCAGTCAAAGTCTTTCCTGTTTATCACTCCCCCGACACCAAGGCTCTCTATATAATCTTGCTTCCTCTTATCCGAAATTACCCCCACGCTATTTGCTCCTACTAGGTTGATTAATTGCAATGCAAACCCTCCCAACCCCCCTGAGGCACCCCAAACGAGAACGTTCTGATTTGGTTTTAAATCGTGAGGAGGATGGCCGAACAACATTCGGTAGCTGGTAGCAAGTGTTAATGTGTAGCAGGCGCTTTGTTCCCAACTCAAATGGTTTGGCTTCCGGAGCAGTTGTTTAGCCTGGACCTTGGTAAATTGAGCAAAAGATCCATCAGGAGTTTCGTATCCCCAAATCCTTTGACTGTTAGAGAACATTGGGTCACCGCCATTGCATTCAACATCATCACCATCATCTTGATTGCAATGCACAACAACTTCATCACCTAGGTCCCAGTTTTGAACACTTTCACCCTTAGCCCATATGATGCCAGACGCGTCAGAGCCTGCGATGTGCTTATCAGATTTGTGTATATCAAAAGGACTGATTGGAATTCCTAAACCAGCCCAAACTCCATTATAGTTAACTCCGGCAGCCATGACGAGTAGTAATACTTCATCAGCTTGTATGCTAGGGATTGGTACTATTTCTTTTTTAAAAGCTTCTTCGGGTATCCCATGCCTCTCACGCCTGATTACCCAAGCATGCATTGATTTGGGCACATGAAACTTAGGTGGAAACTCACCAATTTCATATATTTCTTTCTCACAAGAGATTTCTGATGGCTTCTTCATAATTACCTAAAACGTTAGTATATCTTAAAAGAGTAGCTTCTTCCGATCGGCACCCAAAGAGAAATCCAAGAGAAAAATCATAGAGCGACTTTTGTCAAATAATAAGACTTGAGCCTCAGAATAAAATAAGATTGTGGTAACTTGAATAGGATATCGAAGTGGGTAGTGTTTTTGATCATTCTAAAAATTTGAGGTGCCAATGAATTACAAATTAAATGATGTTGCTTTGATTGTGGGTGGAACCTCTGGACTTGGCAAACAAACAGCAAAAATATTACTTGATTTAGGCTTAAATGTAGTCATCACAGGACGCTGCAAGCAAAAAGGTAAGAATGCATCTGAAGAGCTTGGAGCGACTTTCTGCCAAATGGATGTTGGTAATTATCAAAGTGTTAAAAATTGTTTTGAAACGGCGGGGAACAATCATTTAACCCTCCGAATAATGGTGAACTGTGCAGGTTTCTCGCCAGCCAAAAGAATTATTTCTAAGGGCCAGGCTCATGACGCTAAACTTTTTACTGAGGTGATCAACACGAATCTTTTGGGCGCTCTCTATTGCGCTTCACTTGCAGCAGCGTTGATTGCCAAGAATGACCCCATCGGACCAGATCAGGAGAGAGGTATAATTATTAATACATCTTCCACAGCAGCGTTTGATGGCCAAGTAGGACAGGTTGCCTACGCTGCCTCAAAAGGAGGCATAAATGCAATGACATTACCTATGGCAAGGGACCTAGCTAGCCATGGGATTAGGGTTTGCACTATTGCTCCAGGACTTTTTGATACACCACTTGTTTCCGCATTAGATAGAAAAATTAAAAAATCAGTTCAGGATCAAATACCTTTTCCCAGACGTTTTGGCACACCAGATGAATTTGCCCGTACTGTGAAGCATATTGTCGAAAATACGATGCTTAATGGTGAAATCATAAGGCTAGATGGAGGCCTACGAATGTCAGCCAATTAGTATTGCTGACTTCGATGCACCTTACATTGGCTCAAAGAAATACAAGGCGTTTCCCGAAAAACCACTGCCAACGCTGGCAAAACGCACCTCTGCAATCACATGATTTTTTTTGGACTCTGATAGCCGTAACTTGGAAACGTCCATATTTACTCCGCAAAAATGCAATGGCCGCGCAAAAAAATCCCAAGAAATAACACTCCGGATCAAAACAACACCACTCTCCTTCCTAGCGGCTGTTGAGATTGCATAAAGCTGCACGATAAAAAGTTGTGATATCGCTGAGAGCAACGCACTGGGTGAAACTTCAAATTCAAGTGGGCAATTTTTTTTGGGATACATTTCAACTTTTGCTGACAATTTTTCACCATCTATCTCAGCATCTTTTATAACCAACTTATCAGCTTGATAGGCAGATGCCACCATTAAATCATTCATTGTGCTGCTATCCAGCCTACAAAGTTTTAATGAACCAAAATAACTCGATGCTTCAACGTCAAAATAGATCAAAATAGTTTCTGATGAGAGAGTCTCGACTTTTATTCTGAAATATGGCTCCTTTGAGCGCACGGTAGATTTACAATTGATTTGATGCTCAATTAAGCTACACCCCCTCGTAATTTCAGCAAGCTCTGTATTGACCACTGACAGAATGATTTCTGTGGTGGTAATTGCTGAGAGATGAAAACCACCATTTGAGTATGGATGATGCTTTTGCTGAGTAATTTTAGCCCTGTAATCTAAAGCGCTATCTTTACGAACCAGGTCAAATACCTGAAATAAATCTTTGGTTCGGGGATTTAGGGTATCGGTAATGAATGTAGACGAATATTTATTGATATCCTCATCAGTAATTTTGTTCCTCATTTTGAGATTAAACAGCTCTGAAAGGTTAGTTGTTTCCAAGATATTTGTCACCACGCCTAACGAAATTAACCGCATTTGTAGCGGACTAAAAAACTTGCTCTATTAGTTGGCGTTAGGTTGAGATTAGATGCATGAAAAACACTGCAATGCATTGCAAACAACGTCCCTGCTTTACCAACGAAACTCTCAATTCCATGACGCCTATAATTTTCTTCAATTACATCGTTGGGTAAACTGTAAGGTAAATTGAGGGTTCTCGTCAGAGGATATTGGCTTTTGTCTTCATCAGTCATTTTGTCCCTATGAGGAACATTAATTATTCCATTTTCGTGTGAACGAGGAATAATCATCATTGCTCCATTTTCATGTGTTACCTCGTCGATAGCAACTATGAGCGCTACAGAGTTTTTGTTCTCTTCTCCCAGATAGATAGAGTCTTGATGCCAATCAAACTGCTCTCCAGTAAACGCGCTTTTAAAATTCAGTTTGGTGTTCAATACAGTCGGTTTGAGACCTGTTAAATGCTGAACTAATGAAGTCAGATCGCGACCAAATGCCAGCTGTTGAAAAAATTTACTTTTTTTGTGAACGTTTCGGACAAGCCTCAGTGTAGAGGTGCTGTCTTCATAAAGAAAATCCTCGCCGCTTAACGTTTTCTTTTTGTTGAACTCAGACAAGTAACTCTCTGACTTCCCTTTCATTACAGACACCTGATTGGAGGTGAAATATTGATGCTTAATCAAAAAACCGTTTCTCTTGAAAAACTGAATGTCAGAAACATCAAAATTTTTTAATTCAGAATGATCGCGCGGCATCTAATATGTATTCCACCTCCTTTGAGCTCGTTGGCCAACTTGGAGCAAAGCGCAAATAGCCATCTGGTGTTGAGATTGCTATTTTTTTCTTTGCAAATTTTTCTGCCAAATCTTTTGTACTGAGGCCATTAGGAGGTAACATCGATAGTATTGAAGATCTGGAGCCTTTGTCTTTTTGCCTTGCGCTTTTGTATCCAAGTGACAAAAGTTCTTCTTCCAATTTGTCATGGAGCAACTGAGCGTGAGCCCGCACCTCCGCCATACCTATATGTAAAAGCGTCGAAACACCGGCTTCTAAAGCTGCAAAACCAATGCTATTAGACATGCCCATTTCTAGAAAACTTGGCTTTTTTCTGACCTCATTTTCGTAAGAAAGCTTCTCTGGCTCACCAAATAGAAATTCTAGACCCCCTTCGTAACTCATCCACCCTGTCCGCCGAAAAACCAAATGGTCCATAGCTCTTTCACTGATATAAATAAAAGCGGCTCCTTCAATTCCCATGAGCCATTTATGTGTTGGTGCCATCAAAAAATCCACACCCTCTTCATAGACATCGACATTTATGGCACCGCATGATTGCGCTCCATCAACAAGTAATTGAGCCCCATATTTTTTACATAACATTGAAATTTCACGAACCGGCATCAGTAAACCAGTGTGGTATTGGGTCGAGCTTAGCGCGACCAGGCGGATCCCTCTCTTCAATTCCTCCTCAATCCTTTGTAAACCATATCCAGTAAAATCACAGAAACCGTCTAATTTGTGCATGACCACATCTAAGTTAAACAATTTTGCTGCATTTTTTACAGGGTAGATCACTGATGGGAAATCACCATCAAAAACTAAAACGCGATCACCCCTTTTCCAATCCAGCATCAGCGTAATATCGCTAATCAAGCTGCTGGTGCTATCTCCAAAACCGATATTACTGGAGTTGCAATTGATCAGCTTTGCCAACTTCTCTCTGAGCCTATCACGTTGATAAACCCAATTGATGTAGGCTGCAGAACCGTTACACGAATAGTCCTCAAACCAATTTTCCATTACTTTGCGAGTAAGTGAGGATGGTGGCGTGAACGCAGCAAAGTTTAAGTAAGCTTCAGCGGCAATATTTTCAAAAATTCCGCGGCATCCTATTCTTATCAAATCGGGGTTTGAATTTATATATTCATCAGGGTTTGTCGCGATCATTTAACCCCTCAATCATTCTCTCAACAATAGGTTTGTACTGTGCTGAATTTACCAAAAGATGCTGACTCGCTACGTGCATGTCTCTGAAAGCTGTATTCAAGCTATTATCATTTGATGTTGCCACCATGCCACCGTAGTCAAAAATAAATCGCACAATGTCTCGTGCAACTTCTGTGGTATGTATTGCCGCAATTCGCACGTCGTCTTTGTGCTCTTGACGCAAAGAGCCCGACACGACCGCTTCGTCAACATCTGTAATAGCTTTTTCCGCAAATGCGATTACTGATTTAAGCTTCGCTTGTTCACGACCGTAACCAATTAAAAAGTCATCTCTGTCAATCAATTTTCCTGAACGACGATCATTACAAATTAGAGTGGTAATGTCTTGCAATACACATTCCGCGATGCCGAGTGCAAATCCAATATGGCCAGCAAGCATAACTGTAGCTATACCACTGCAAAAAATAGCACACTTTCGTTTAGGTGACACTGAGTCGTGCGCGAATGTAAATTCTGGAGTCACACATACAGGATCAACTTGATAATCCAAACTATAAGTTTCCGATAATCCAAAAGTGTTCCAGCCACCTTGGACTCTCGCTTTTCTTTTTGGAATTATAGCAACCCTGTGTTCACCGTTTGAGGGATGAATAAATCCACACAAGACCCAACTTGCATCCTTTAATCCCGAACCAAATTTAAATTTACCGGACAGTTGAAGGTTTTCACCTTGCACAATTACCTTCGCTCTTGGTGAAGTTTGACCGGCAACAATCACAGCTTTCGATTGCTGGCCTTTAATTTCAAAAATTTTATTGACCGCATCATTTGAGGCAAATGCGGCAACTGCGCCATTCAACGTCGCCCCTATCATTAGACGCCAGCCAATCGACCCATTTACGCGGCTCGCAGAACGAATAGCCGTACAATAGTCAATAAGGTTACTTTCTAATCCTCCCAAGGACATTGGAAGCAGTAACCTTTGTATGGCGTTTTGCTCCGCTTCCGACACTTCATTGGAAAAATTTAGATTCCTGTTTATCAATTTAAATAGCCAATCCGATCATTTCAAAACTATGTAAATTTTTCACCTTTCCACTCTATCCCTAGAGTTAGCCTTGCTCAGCAAAGATGAAAATCCAATTTCCGTCCTACGACAATTTTTCTTGTTGGGAGATCGCAAATTGAAACCTTTTGTTCGTGTTTCTCATTGCGTCAACAAGGTCATCCAAAAGCGCAAACATAAACAAAAACCCAACCTCTGATCCTTCAGAGATGAGTTGATCAAATTTATCCCGACTTAGTTCCAAGAGGGTCGTATTTTCTGCAGCGATGGCCGCCGCGGACCTCAAAGAATCATCAAAAAATGATAAGTGCCCGACGGGCCTACCTGGTGCCAGTAACGCCACTTTTGTGTGGGTTTTGAGATCTGATTTTGTTAAGTTAGATCGAACAATTTGTAGAGCCCCGCTCACAATTACGTAACAGCTTTCACCTTTGGAATGCTGCGAAAATAATACTTGGTGTCTTTTCAGTTTTAAGACCCGCATATAACTGAGGATGTCATCAACCATTACCTGATTAAACTCATCAAACAAATGCATTCGACGGAGATTCTCAACCGATATTTCGGGCACGTCACCATAATCATAGATTGGACCGACTTCTTCCCAAGACTCATTTGGTAAAGTTTTAATAGTCTGGAGTGGGACGTCGCTGACATTTGCGAGAAGGTTGGTCATCTCTCGAAGTGAATTTGTTGCCCCTACCAAAAGCCTTTTTAAGACGCTTACATACCCTGATTTTCGCACTAATTTCATTAAAGCAAAAACCTTTCCAGACACAATAACACCTGAAGTTAAGCCCTTGGCTTTAGCCGTCGCGGTCCTTTTGCTACCGTTGAATATGGATAGCTCCCCAAAATGCTCGTATCGTTTGAATTCGGCTATTTTGCTTTCTTGATCTAATGAGAGTTTGACAAAAAGCTCTGCCTCCCCCTGATCAACAATAAAAATATCATCTCCATCTTCGCCCTGCGTAAAAAAAAGCTCCCCATCACTCTTGCTAAAAGGCCTCAAAAAAAGGCTTATCTCTGAGAGTTCCTCCTCATTAAGATCAGCAAATAAATTCGAATTTCGGACAACCTCAGCCAAATTCATCAATCGTTAAAGTCCTTCCCACTAAACATCAATTTCACGGGTCGATAGACTCATTTGTCCATGGGAATAATCTACAATCAACATTGTATATTTCTGTAATTCCACCCAAGTCGATGTGTCATTTGTCAGAGGCTCAGAAGCCAAAACCAACGAGGAACAATCCTCACCTTCATCTCTTTTCATGGTCCAATGTCCGTTAAAACAGCCAAATTGGTTTCCCATGGAATACCATAAACTGTGCATTTCTGGGCTGAGCACAGCCTGGTTCACAAGTTCGTCATAACAGCCAAAATCATATGTGAAACATGTTGCAATTAAGCATTTACCATTGGAGATTATCAAGTTTGCGGCAGAGTGTGTGTTTATGCCCGCGGATTCCCTTACGGCCCTTATTTCGGCTAACGTGTTCAAGGTAGCGTCGGCAATTTCAGCGGCAGATCGCGCCTCAACTTTTTCACCAAGTTTAGACATCAACAGCGCATAGATCCATTCGCTATCAGTGTTGCCCTGAACCTCCAAACTATACTGCTCGTGACACAAATTTGTAATTTGTAATTTTATAGCATCAAAATTTGATAATCCACCGTTATGAGCCAACACAATATCAGTATTTCTAAACTGAAACGGATGACAATTAGGTATAGTGATAATGTTTGATGATCCAGGCATATAGCCTGTTGCTCTTATATGCCCCACAGCACAATTAGTAGTAATTTTTTCGGTCAACCTTTGGAGGTTCCTGTCGTACATGGGAAGATCCGTCGAATGATATGAGAAAGGAACTCTTGGGTTAACTGAGTTATTTTGCCAAGCGGCGAAACCAATACCAGCTACATTCAGAAAATTTTGTGTGTTTGAGGAATAGGCTTGAACTGCTAAGCTTTGGTCTGATTTAAAAACCAAATCCGACAAACTAACAGGTGCACCAATATATCCAAGCAACCTACACATTTTGAAAAGTCTCTCCGGAGTGGAATTTCGGCTTGCTAACACTGATTAAAAATATAAGAACAGAGTTAATGGGTAGGGTGGCATTAGACGGTAATAAAGTCATCATCAAAATTTTCTAGTGGACACACTTGCAGATGATGATGCAGCGGTTCAAGGGTGCAGATTATAATCTGTCAGCAATAAACTAAACGTCTGAACGTTAAAAGTTTGAAATTAAGCTTAATGAAAATGGACAATACTTTGGAGTCAAAGGGTGAAAATTATTGGAACAGGTAGCTCGTTTCCGGCAAATATTGTCACAAATCAGGATTTGGTTGAAAAACTTGGGAAAAGATACTCAGCCGAATGGATCGAGGAAAACCTAGGAATTAAAGAAAGACACATCGCCTCAGAGCAAGAAACATCGGTAACTTTTGCGATAGAGGCCGTGAATTCTGCTATCAAGAATTCTGGCGTGGAAAGAACGTCTATAGACCTTCTAATCATGTCGACTTCAACGCCTGAATTGCAGGCACCTTCTTGCGCTTGTCAAGTGCAAAACGGAGCCAAATTAGTCAAAGCCAGAGCGTTCGATGTTTCTGCAGTTTGCTCAGGTTTTCTTTATGCCATGACTACAGCAGCGGCATACTTAAAAGCGAATATCTCTAAAAGAGCAATAATTGTAGCATCAGATACATATTCGAAAATCACCAACTGGGACAGTACTGATTGTGCGTTTTTTGGCGATGGAGCTGGCGCCACCATTATAGAGAACGATTCCTCGTTTGAAACGTTTAATTATGACTCTGAATTATATACAGATGGTTCTTGCATCGATATCTTCAAGATTCCTTTTGGAGGCCCATTCGAGTTAGATGCGACTACAGCATTTCACAAAGTTTTAAGCACTGTGCCCAAATGCGTTGATACGCTGCTCCAGAGAAATAATATGACAGTTACTGATATCGATGTAGTAGTGCCTCACCAACCATCAATTCGCTTATTAAAGGCTATGGCTAAGGAATCATCCATACCGATCGAAAAATTCTGTCTCAGCATGAAAAAGTATGGAAATACCGCGAGTGCAACGATACCGGTGACACTCCACGAAGCATTAGAGAAGGGAAGAATTTCCAGTGGTGACAACATTCTTTTTTTAGCAGCTGGTGGAGGCTTCACTGCTGGAGCCGCCATACACAAGCTTTGCTAAATTTGCCATGTGCATGGCCTGTATTTTAAACATTGAATTATAAAATTCCTTTAATTAACTTTGAGAAATTTAAGCAAATTTAACAATGTTGATTATAAGATAAACAAAGCAAAAATGTTTAGGCGAGTAATTATAAGGCGTTAAAGCTATGTGCCATGTCGTTGCAATTTTGTATTTCCAACTCTTGACTATCTAAAAACTCTTTGTTCCCGTTTTTTTACCTTAAGCAGCAATCAACATCAGTTACCCCGGTCCGTGGAGCGTGTTGCTTAGCCCGCGGCCCTCAAACCCCGGGCCTCGGTTTAGACAACGATGCGGGTTTTGCGAGAAGCGGCTGGCTAAATAGTAAACAGTTGGCAGTGCAAAAACTGCAATGTCGTGAATGAAACATGGCTCTTATCCGTGGAGCGTCAATTAGGAGAAAATTCGCCCTTTTTTGTTTTTCCTGTGAGATGAGAACCTGATCTCCATCGACTCACCTATGGGGGTATATTTTAAATAGGGTTATTAAATGACAATGCAGTGATTAAAACTTGCACCAAGAGCCAATAACGAATTCACCCCAAACAAACAAACTGAGTTCAAAGTTAGGTGGTGGCATCTAATTTTGAACTCCTACCATTTTTGGACCCAAACTTTTGAAAGCTAACCTACTCTGTTTCTTTGCCGCCTTTTCATGGTCTCTCGGCTTTCCTGCTGGAGAAAGCCTTATGGGGTCATGGGACCTCCTTGCGCTAATAGTTTTACGCTTGGTTCCCGGAACTCTTGCTCTATTTGTTTTCTGGAGATTGGTCGAAGGCGGCGTAAATGTCGAAGCTATTTCATGGACAAAGGGTTTAATTGTCGGTGGTTTGGGATTTGGACTGGGGACCGCACTGTTATTGTATGGTCAAAAACAATCAAATCCAGTTACTCCAGCCGTTGCTGCAGCGATGATGCCCGTGGTTGGTGCGTTGCTTGAGGTAGTTTTTGATAAAAAACAAATCTCACACACTTTTGTATTAGGATTACTCTGCGCTGTTATTGGGGGATTAATCGCTGCTGGAGTTGGGTTGAATGACTATAAAGTGAATATCGGGTTTTTCTGGTGTTTGTCTGCAGTGTGTCTTTATGCTTGGGCTACTCGGGAGACAAATCGTCGTCTGTCTAAATTGTCTTCTCTTGGACAGACTGTCATAACGCTAATTGGCGCAGCGATTTTTGTAAGCATTATATTGAGTGTCGCAGCTATCATCTTCCCTGAGCGGCGGCAATACGGATCGTTTGATAGCGAGACAATAATCGCTATCTTCGCGTTTTCTGTGTTGTCTGTCTCAATATCTCAACCATGCTGGATTGCAGGTGCTCGTCGTTTGGGGATCGCTATCGCGTCGTTTCACCTAAATGCCGTGCCATTTTACGTTATGGGGGTGCTGGTTTTTTTGGGTGATGAAATGTTCGACCCGTTGAAGCTCCTCGGCGTTGTACTAATCGCTCTTGGAGTTTTTTTAGCCCAGAAACAACCCGCTGTGTAAAAAATAGCGCCTGCTAGGGGTTTCTGTGTGGAATATTTCCTAATTGATAAGAATTCCATAGTGTCATCGGACAACGGTTACCGATTTTCGCGGATGAACAAGTAACTTGCCAAATCGATACCTGCTCTTGGTGAGTAGGTAAAGGCAGCACTTACATGCTTTTAAACATAATTGCCGCAACCATTTTGGTTTTCGTGCCAGGCGGCAGCCGTTCGTAGAAAGGAGAAGTGACATCCAACCCTGCAGGCTTTCTCTTCAGATAATAGAACGCTGCATCTCATAATTGAAGTAACAACTGAGTCGAATGATTCACCGTTTAACTTCAGCAGCGTTTTCTTTTTAAAGATTGGGTGACTAAAATAGTAGACCTTTCAGGCTCCCCTGTACATGAAGTACACCTGAAAGGCTTTTGATACGGTGCATGACGCTGTGCATACTTACCATGCGACAAAACGCCGTAGTGTTATCAGTTGTCGGACAGCAACTGGACTAGGGGGAGAGTAGTTCAGTCTTTCTAAGGCTGTCCGACGATTCAACGGTGGGCCTGACAGAAACGATAAGCAATGCGGCAAAATAGCTGACCCTCAAACGGGGTGGATTGCGTTGTTCTTTTTTTTGGATTATGTACCAACTCTTGTCTGTACTAGTTAGCCAAGGAGAATTAAATGGCAGAGACAACAGAGAACAGGGCGGTCACGAAGATGCCGGCAAAGAAAAAACGCGGCAGGCCAAAGAAAGCGCAAAGCCAGTCTGTGCCACCGGGTCCAGTTCCAGAACCAGTCAAGCGTGAAAAAAACGCTTTTGAACGAAACTTTGGTGAGGGAACGGCTTTCGACCTCGACTATGGTAAGCTGTTGATAATCGGTCTTTGCATCTACATCGCAGTGCAGGTTAGCTAACCAAGTAACTGCGCTCCAAAAATATCATTAGGATAAATGTGCGAGCGCACCTTTTCTTGTCCCATCTTTTGATTTATTCGTTTTGTTTGTGTTCCGAAACTCGTTTGGAATGCTTGGCCAATTCGGTTTTGACCTTATTTCAAGTCGTAATCATTTCTGGCAATTCTCGGGCCTGCTTGTTTGCCACAAAACTGCATCCACGCAATCTTAGTAAGTTAATTGATCAATTCTTTGGATTTAATGTCAGCGTTGTTTGACTAATTTGACAATACGCATAGACAGGCCAACTAGCATATGGCCAAACAGAGGAAAGTATTCCATTAAGCTCGAAGTTACTGTCAGGTAGTCATTCTCATATCTATTCCATGTATCAATGACAGCACGGGCACCACAAATATTCATGGAATTATTAACTATCAATAGAGTAGCCAAAAGATGGCGGAGAGTAAAAAATGTGCCGAAATATTTGGGAAATGGTCGGGCTGATAGCTATTTTCTAGGTAGTCATTATCTATCGTCGCTTGATTTATATGCCAGCACCCAATGACGTCAAGTGTAAGGAAGGTTTGGTTATGCAGATGTTCACTGGCACGTGCGCTGAGCGTCCTTGAGTTGCTAGTAAATTAGATGTAACGAATGGGGATACAACGTAAATAAGGCGACATAACAGTTAACAACGAATTAACTCTCTCAAACATTTTTAAAACTAGTCACTTGGAGAAGGGCATAGGTTGTGTTTTTCAAGATATTGCACGCGATGTCAGCTTTATTTTTAGACATCTAACTCAGCATCAATCACGTAGCTTTCAAGCCTCTCAACTCTGTTAATCTCTCTATTCCAATCTGTGCCCTCAATTAAATTCATGCAATTTTTGAAGGCTTCTGTGTTCTTAAATTCCATGATTGCAATTAATCTGTGTTTGTCTTTCTGATTGAACAAAATGCCGTGTCTTGCGGAGGTCATACCTAACGCGATCAACTCGTCTGATAGTTTATCAAAAATTTCCAAGTCTCTCTTGTTCTGAGCCTCTAGCTCCCATTTGGTTGCAAAATCCTGGGCGTAGGTTGCCATGATTGACGCCATAAGTTTTCCTCTGTCTATCTTACCTGTGGCTTATGAAGGTCAATGCTAATGCCACTATGATAATCGTTACTATCAAAAAGGTCCGCAGCCAAAGCGCACTGATGTCGATTAATATTCCCAACATGGTGAGTTATTTTACCTGCAAGTTAACCTCAGGCAATAGGCCCTTTTCCCTGAAATGCGTGTATCTTGATAGCATCCCTACCTCCCTGTGATTAGATGTAACAGCAACTTCGGGCATATTGAGCCCCGTTTCAAAGAATCTACTGATAGCTCTTGACGAGGGTCGTGAAACCTAAACTTACTCGACCAAGACGTGCCAATAGCTTTTCGCAAGCTAACCTGAACGCATTCTGGTCACAGTGAAGCACCCTGAGCTTTATTGTTATTTTAGTGAACGGGCTTAAAATTCAATTGAAATACACACTTCGCTAGTATTGCTATGTGACTAATTTTTAGTTCGCTATGGCTTGCAAAAACTTTCAGTGCTCTGAAGTCTAGCGAAACTACAGTTAGTTGCACTAGCGTTAAATACTCCTTAATTATCTGCGTAAAGAAAAAGGCGTTTTTGTTTATGGCAATTTTTGATCCTTTTAAACTACACCCTGCAAATCCTTATCATCTTGATTATAGTGGTTTGGACAGAGATGACGTCAGCCGTAAATCACCCAGATTACTTGGTAAATTATTATCTAATCCAAAAACCAAATTTGTACCAGTCTGGCGTTCCCAAAATTTTTTTTCTAAACAAGGAAGGCCGCTATCTGCAATGCGCGTGCTTAACTTAAAAAATGTTTCAAGATTTATTGATACGGCGGAAATAATCTATTTGGGTCGTGATAGAAATCAAGAGGCACACCTTTGCATTGATTTATCACAATTTGAACCAGTGATGCTTGATCCGTTGAACAATTTTGGGGTCTTTGGTGATCTTCGACAGGCTGACATTTCGATAAGTGGTGACGATGGTTCCATAATGGGATACGCGAGAGCTATGTGCCATTGGCACCAACAAAATAAACATTGCTCTTCTTGTGGCAGTAATACCGTTTCAGCTGATTCAGGCCACCACAGGAAATGTAAGAAAAATTATTGCGGCACCATACTTTTTCCTCGCACTGATCCGGCTGTCATCATAGCTGTGACGTTTGAAAATCAAATTTTGCTCGGTAGACAGTCGGACTGGCCAAAAGGCATGTTATCGGTTCTCGCAGGATTTGTGGAGCCTGGTGAAACGCCTGAACATGCTGCAGCTCGTGAGGTTTTTGAAGAGGCTGGTGTGTTAACTAAAAACATTGTGTATCAATATTCACAGCCTTGGCCATTTCCAGCTTCATTAATGCTAGGTTTTACGGGTGAAGCAGAGTCCACAGATTTAACTGTGAATACAGATGAGGTCGAAATGGCAGCTTGGTTCACTCGTGAAGAGATTGATCTGTTTGATGTAGGTGATTTTCACCTTCCAAATAAGTTGTCAATTTCCAGACGTTTGATTGATGACTGGTTGCTGAAAGGCAAGAGCCATAACACTGCAACATGAATGCCTGTAGCCAGCCTCAACGAGTAGTGCATCAATTCGCGTAAGCCATCTTGCAAGCATCCTCGTGGCAAGATGCGGTTCAGTAAAGCACTGCACAATCAGGTCTATAAGCATTTGCTTGATAGAACTTGCCATTGTTGGCAAGGCTTTTAAATCAGCATTTCGAACTGAACAACAAAGCAAATCTGGGTCTAGAAGTTGCCCCGTTCTGATATATGACAATCGACTATCAGTGAAAATCAAGTTTGCTCTATCATGAAGCCATCAAAAAATTTGCATACGCCAGTCCAATCAGTTAACGGCATCATCGCCGCCACGTATTGATCAGGACGCACAATTATCAGAGCACCAGAGTTTCGGTCTATGCCTCTAGCGTCAAAAATATCTGGCCCCGTTTTGTGGTCTGAACAGAAAATCTTTTCATAATCTATCAATCCGAAGCGGCCTTTTTTTGGAAGCAAATGTGATGGTAGCTTACTGATGTCCAATTCATTATGACGCTGTTGAAACACAACCCTAAAATCTATCGTCGCATCACAATCATCACCTTTTGCCGTATATTTTTGAATTGGACTCTTTGACTCATTATAGAGGAATTTAACTAGTTTGCTGATGACACCCATATCTTGACCACAATCATTTTTTTCTGCAAAAGCAAAAATTCGCCAACGCCCATCAGCCTCACAAATGTGACCAAGTTGTACTCGTTTTGCGTCAGCAAGTCTCACCACAGGAGCCGAGTGAAAGCGCATACCGATCTTCCAACCCACTGCTAGTGACTGGTGTTCATCTGACAGAACAAGAATTGATTTGCCATAACATGTTTCAACCCCAGCAGTGTAACGCCCAAATTTTTGAAAATAGGTCTGGAACTGATTTTTCCCTTTTTGCCTAAAATTTTTGCTGCTGAACAATTTTGCCATGTCTCGGTCAAAATCGATTAGCTCTTTAGCAACTGTCTGCCGTTCCTCTGTATAGGTTTTTAGAATCTGTCCGGATGATTGCCTTTTCAATACAGCTGCCAGCTTCCAGCCGAGATTAAAGCTATCCGCCATACTGACATTCATTCCTTGTCCAGCCTTTGGACTATGCGTATGGCACGCGTCACCTGTAATAAAAATGTTAGGAAAATCGTTGGCTAACGAGTTACCTCTTGCGTTGTCAAAATGATCACACAGCCTCTGACCCACCTCGTAAACAGAAAACCATGGAATTTGCAAGCATTCAAAAGAGTATGGGGCGAATATTTCCTTCACTTTCTTCTTAAGCATTTCCTTAGTAACGTCTCTCTTTGAGCCACGTTCGCCGGATGCCAATTTTCCTAGCTCTACATACAGCCGCACCAAATAGCCACCTTCGCGGGGAATTATCAAGAGGCTTCCTGCATCAGCTGTTTGGATAGCACATTTCAATCGAATATCTGGAAAATCAGTAACCGCAAGCACATCCATCACTCCCCAGAGTTGAAGGGTGGATTGTCCGCTGAGTTTTTGACCAATCGAATGACGTACTTTACTTCGAGCACCATCACACCCAACAAGAAATTTTGTCCTAATTACCTCTTCCTTTTGACCCTCAAGTTTCAAAAAATGAGCGCTTATTGGATAGTCTTTTTCTCCAGTCATCTCAAAGTGTAAGAATTGAGATGCATATTCTGGTGATATTGGTTTTGGCCCATAGCTCATTTTTTCAAGCAAAAGGTCATGGACTCTCGCTTGACTTAAAATTACATGCGGGAATTCTGAGAGATCATCCTCAACATCCTGAATTCTGTCCACCCGACATATGCGGCCTGTTTTTTCGTTAGGCTTCCAAAAACACGTTTCGTTAACCCAATAGGACTCACGCAAGATTTCATCGGCAATACCGATAGCCTCAAACATTTCTAGTGACCGACAGGCAATCCCATCAGCCTGCCCGATTTGAAGGGGATTAAAATTTTGCTCAAAAATTCTCGTTGTGATTTCTTTGTGAGCAGAGAGTTGAGTAGCCAAAATTAAGCCAGCGGGCCCGCTGCCAATAATTATGACATCACATCGATTTTTGCGACTACTCTGCTCTGTAACGACTTTGCACTTAAGTGGATCACCACTCTGGAAACCATTTAAATGAAATTGCATTGTTGAAACTCTTTGCTGTATTGAAGAAATAAAACACTCCAATGACAAGTATGACAGTGTTTTAATAATACTCTGGCAATTGTCCTCCTAGGGACTTTCCAGTTTTTCTGTCATTCCTGTAATCAGTGCATATTGATTGCAAATGCGATGAGTAAAATTCTAAGCCCTGCTTAGGTTAGGGTATCCAGATGGTACATATGTCGGGAATCAATACCGTCCTTGGGCACCACTTCCGAAGCTTAAGGGTCTGCGTGACATGGTTCAAGTAACTGTTTCCTAGAGATTAACATTCTGGAAAAGGAGCTTGTGTTTCCGAGGTGTGGGTAAGGTCTCCGGTATACTGTTAAAACTGCATCTGCACATATTACTTCTCTCATGCCATCCCTTCAGATCTTTATCATCGCTTCCCCAAGCGGAAGATTGAAGTATATCTTCGTACAAAAACAAAGCCTAAAGCTGCAAGATTTGCTGCTACCCTGTTCGACAGGCTGGACCAATAGTAGGATAGTCTTCGCATGGAGATGATCTATGCGAAAGAGCTTGGACTGACGGTCTTGCCGGACGCCAATATTAAGGTTGACACATTCTCTCTGTTTGACGCACTGGCGCTCAATCACCGTCTATGTGGCACAGGTATGATCGGCCTGTTTTTTGAGTCATCAGAGCACAGCATTTGCTGTCTGATAAAATGCTTGGCACATGACAGCCTGACATCGCTGTAGGTAGCAGACGCAGGACGGTTCAGGGATTGCCCGTTTGAGCGCGGCATGTCTTCATCATCTGTGAAGCGTTTCTTCTCCTCTGTGTGGGCAGTCATCAACCTTGCCATCTGAGAACATGGCCTACCGATGACCAATGTGTTCAGCGGCAACTTTGTCTTGGATGGAGAGCTTAAGAAGAATTCAATGATTAACCTCACCGGTTAGTTGCACTCATCAGTGACACTGGAATGCGCCTCAGTAAAACAACAGGGCTTGCTAGAGAAGACATCGTGCTGGATGCAGATATTCCCCGTGTTATAATCCGTCCGCATCCCTCGAGACGACTGAAGACGAAAGGCAGTGAGATGATCCTGCTAATTATTGGTGTGTTTCTGTGAGTGTCTAAAAGGGCTTTAGAAGCATTTCAAAACTCCCATTTCCTTTCTCCTCGTTGCTGTGAGGACAAGGCCTGTAAAGCCAACTCAGCCAGCGCTAAACTGAACAAGTGGGGGAAGCAGTCCATCGGTGAAAGGCATGTCATGTAAAGCCTCCGTCATTCAATGCTTAAAAGGCTGAAAGCAGTGAACTGCCCATCGGAGATTATTGACCAGATAGGTGGTTGGAGAAGTTGAAGGCCGAGGTTCAAGAACTATCATCCGTGGAAACAGTCGCTTGGAGCTTGGAGAGTGATGCCCAGAGGCTGAGTTCGATGCCTATAAGAAATACGGTCAGTTCTAAAAATTACTGCTATTCTCTGCAATCACAAAGATTATAGCAGCCAATCAAAGCGCAAATCTTATCCAGAACCTAAGTTCCGAGCACCTCACACCACGGACTAGTCTTACTTGTGCTTGTTGAGCGTTGAAATCATATTTCTGGTCAAAAACGGAAAGCTAATTTCTTGGAGGGAGAGCGTCAAAGTGATATTACTGATCGTCATAACCCACTAGACATTTGATTACCTGCTTTTACACTAAGAAGCCCCCAATAGTGCAATAGGTAAGACGACAGCTGTTATGATACTGATGGGCCAAATTTTTTGAGGAGAAATGGCTTTGAATTTTGATGAATTGAAATTGCCATCAAATACAACTTTCGGTTATTTTTTTTCAGCATTATTTTTTGGTGTCGCAATATATTTTTTTTTAATGGGTGATTTTTTTTTTACAGCTTCGTTTGGTGTCTTTAGCTCCCTTTTCTTAACAATTTCTGTTTTCAACCCAGTCATCCTTGCGCCATTTAATAGGTTATGGATGTTATTGGGTCTGAAACTTGGTCTGATCGTCAATCCCATTATGATGGGGTTCATTTTTTTTATTTTGATTACGCCTGTTAGCCTTGTCACTCGCGCATTTGGGCGCGACGAGCTACGTTTACGTTTTATAAAAAAAAATAGCTATTGGATTCAAAGAGATGGCAATTCTGAATTAAAAAGTTGTTTTAATAAGCAGTTTTAAAAAATGGGTTACCTAATTCAAGTTGGAAGAAAGCTCTGGTTTATTGGTTTTTTCAAAAATGCTAACAGCCATGACCCAAGAAAATTCTTTACAACAAAGACGCATTTAAGGAGCATAAAATGGAGAATTTGAGGGATTTATGGTCCTTTTTAAGGATTCGTAAAAAGCTTTGGTTAACTCCAGTTCTATTTTTTTGATATTACTGATTAGCTTATTCGTCACAGTTCAAGGAACTGTGGTTGCGCCGTTCATTTATACTTTGTTTTAAAGATTGGTTTAGCGTGTATATTTTAGGAATATCTGCTCTTTATCATGACAGTGCGGCTTGCCTTCTGAACAACGGCGAAATCATTGCTGCCGCTCAAGAGGAGAGGTTTTCAAGAAAGAAGCATGACGCAAGCTTTCCACACAAAGCTATAAAATATTGTTTAGAAATTGGGCAGATAAGTCCACAGGACATAGCCCATATTGTCTTCTACGAAAAACCTTTTCCTAAATTTGAGCGGTTGTTCGAAACCTACCTGGCTTTTGCACCATTTGGCTTTAAAAGTTTTATGAAGGTTATGCCAATTTGGATAAAGGACAAGCTATTTCAGAAAGATATGATAATCGAGCATATGAAAGGAGCTTTTGGAGAACAGGTGTGTTGGGAGAAAAAGATATTATTTTCTGAACACCACTTATCACACGCAGCTAGCGCTTTCTTCCCTTCACCATTTGCGAGTGCTGCAGTGCTAACGCTTGATGGTGTTGGAGAGTGGGCGACTGCTTCTTTATCGAAGGCTAGTGGAAATAAAATAGAAATCATCAAAGAGATAATGTTTCCCCATTCCATAGGTCTTTTGTATTCTGCATTCACGTATTATTTAGGATTTAAAGTAAATTCTGGTGAGTACAAGGTCATGGGTTTGGCGCCTTATGGTGAACCTAAATACGCAGACCTGATAGAAGAAAAACTCGTTAAAGTCGCTGAAGATGGAAGCTTCTGTCTCAACATGAGCTACTTCAACTACGCAACTGGTTTAACAATGACAAACAAAAAATTCCATAATTTGTTTGGAGGCCCACCGCGGCGTCCTGGGTCAGAGATTACGCTTAAAGATATCGATCTGGCTGCATCTATCCAAAATGTAATTGAAAAAATTATCATTAAAATGGGCAAAAATATTGCAGAAATTACCGGTGAAAAAAACCTGTGCCTGGCGGGCGGCGTTGCACTTAATTGTTCCGCTAATGCTGTCCTTGCAAAAAGCAAATTTTTTGAAAAAATTTGGGTGCAACCAGCTGCTGGCGATGCTGGCGGAGCATTAGGAGCGGCGCTTTGTGTTTGGCACATGCATTACGGGGAAGAGAAAGCGGTGACTGGAGATGGAGATGGAATGAAAGGTGCGTATCTTGGTCCAGAATTTGATGACGAAGAGGTTCACAATCAACTGAGATTCTGCGGCGCAAAATTTCAGAAGCTAGCTGATAATGAACTGATCGAGCATGTGGCTTCAGCTCTAGCTAATGAAAAAGCGGTGGGTTGGATGCAAGGGCGGATGGAGTTTGGTCCCCGTGCTCTTGGTAATCGAAGTATTTTGGCGGACCCCAGATCACCTTCAATGCAAAAACAGTTGAATTTAAAGGTGAAGTATAGGGAAAGCTTTAGGCCGTTTGCGCCGAGTGTTCTGATTGATGATGTTGAAGAGTGGTACGATTGGAGCGACGACAGTCCTTACATGCTATTTGTTACGAAAATACTGGAAGAGAAACGTATGCAGATAACTCAATCTGAGAATATGCTTTCCGGTCTAGATAAACTGGATGTGTGTCGCTCAATTGTTCCTGCCGTAACACACGTAGATTACTCAGCACGCATTCAAACAGTAGACAATATTCAAAACCCTCGTTTTCACGCCTTAATTTCAAAATTCAAAGAAAAAACAGGATGCCCAATTGTTGTTAATACTTCATTCAATGTTCGTAGCGAACCGATTGTTTGTACACCTGTGGATGCTTACAAATGTTTTATGGCTACAGAACTAGACGTGCTTGTAATAGGAAATTATCTAATGTTGAAAGATGAGCAAGGCTTTCATTTATAAAATCGGGGAAATCAACCAACATGCGTTGGATTAAAATATTCCTATTAAACATATTAATAACTTTTGCATTGCTAGGCTCTCTTTTAATATTGCCGCCCGCGGTTTATAGCTCATATCGGTCTCTCAAAGCAGTTTTACCAAGCCGCCTCTCGGATGAGCGCCCGTTTTTATCATTGTACAAAAACTATGCATGGGCAAAAACCCATTTTGCTGAAATTCGTGAATTAACTACACAATATTATGATTACATAGTTTGGCGTAGGAATGATTATGTGGGTAAGACAGTATCCATCAAAGATGGATTACGCCAAACCTTTAGTCCAGTTAGCTTAAATGAAAATGGTGAAATATTTTGGTTTTTTGGTGGTTCGACAACTTGGGGTACAGGAGTAAATGATGACTTAACTTATCCATCGCTATTTGCGAGAAGAAATAATGTCAGTGTTATCAATTTCGGAGAAACTGGCTATGTTGCACGCCAATCGCTTGCTTATCTCACGAATTATTTAATTAGCAACAATATCAGCGATTTGTCTAACGTTAATGTAGTTTTTTATGATGGTGCAAATGACGTGATTCATCGTTGCAGAACAGAAATAAAATCACTGGCTGGTGGTAGAGAGGCCCAAATACAAAGGATTCTAGGGTCGGCTGAAGAAAAATTTTCGCTGCGCCGGACTTTTCTTCAAATAAAGGATTTTATAAGAGTGGTATTAGAAAAATTTGGGTGGAAACCAATTGCATCTGCCAAAAACTATTACGCCTGTGGAGCGGATACCGCGCGCGCTTCCGAAGTTGCAAGGACCCTAGTTGGCATCTGGAAAACCGCATCGCAAATGGTTAGCGCGAGAGGTGGCAATTTTGTTGCCATTTTGCAACCAGTAGCTCAAGTAGGGAGTGCAAAAGTAGACTATTTAAAAATGTAGAGTGCCTTAAAAGCCGAATATAATTCAGTGTATCCATTGATTGAGACGTATGCTTTTGAGAACAAAATTGATTTTTTAGACCTAACTAGCGTTTATGATGACTGCGGCAATTGCTATATTGACTTTGCTCACGTGGGTCCGCAAGCTCACCAAATCCTAGTTGAGAGATTGTCAAAAAATTTACTTTAAAGTTCCTCAGTACTGCGGAAAACTTCAGAATTTTTTAATGTAAATATTTTTAAAAAAATGGCTCTATGAGCCATCAAACAGCGTTAAGTATTTTGGAGTTGTTTTTCTTGGAATATATAAAAAAAGAATATCGCTCCAAGCTGTGTTGGGAAGATGGAATTTTGCGAGATGATATCACCCAGCATACTACCCGTGAGGTCGCAGACTTCTATCAAACATCGCCTTTCCCAAATTATCAGGGGTTTGAAAACAAGGCTTCGTTGACTCGTGTTATATTTGAAAATCAATTTTTGAACGATCTTAAAAACCACATAGGGCTTAACAAAAAAATTGTAGAGGTGGGCAGCGGTACTAGCCAACTTTCACTCGCTTTGGCGACTGGTACCAACAATTTTGTTCTGGCTATGGACCCAACAATACACTCTTTAAAAATTGGAAGAGATTTTGCTAGAAAAAACAATATCAATAACGTTGTTTTTTTAAACGCTGATCTTTTTGCAGACCCTATTGAGAATGGCTTCTTTGATGTTGTTTGGTGTAGCGGAGTTTTGCACCACACCTCGGATCCCGAAAAAGGTTTTGAGATAATCTCTGAATGGGTGATTGACGACGGATTAATCATAATCGGACTCTACAATTCATTTGGTAGATTAAGAACTAACATTCGTCAGATAATTTTTAGATTATTTGGAAAATCAAATTTTGCAAAACGAATTGTTTCTAAAATGGATCCTTATTTGAGAAGAGAGTTAAGCGCCGAAAAAAAACAGGCATGGTGGCGAGATCAGTATGAACACCCTATTGAGACAAAATTCACGATAGAAGATGTAATGAGATGGTTTGATCAAAACAACGTCGAATTTTTAGGTTCCATTCCATGTGCCACTTTTGAGAGTGATCTAAAGAGTATAAAAGATATGAGGGGTGATAGAGGAACTTATGTGACTAGGCTGTATGCCCAACTTGGTATGGTATTTTCAACTTCTGCCGAAGGAGGCTTGTTCATCACTATAGGCCAAAAAAAGAAGCAAAGACGAAATTAAAAATGGCAAATGCAAAGCACAAATTTACTCCCCTCAGCCATTTAGATCGGTTGATCACTAGCAAAATCCGATTTTTAATCCGCAATTCCAAAATCTCAGTTTTCTTCATTGAAAATAATGAAAATTTTTTATCCTCACCTCCAATTTCCAACCAGTAACCAACGTGCAAGCACTGCCGCCCAATAACCATGCCCCCCTCAAATAAAAAGGCGATCTAGGCCAGCATTTAAGATGGGCGGCTAGATTAATTTTTCCCTTGGTTTCAAAAATAAGAAAGCTAAAAATAGACGTTACCACCAAGACTCGCTCTAGCAGAGAATCAAGAATTCTTTATTTAAGAAATACTGTAGTAAGCCGGGTTTAAAATTCGCAGATTTAAACCAAACGACTTAAGCCTTCATAAATTAATTTTACCGCCCTAACGTTGTTTTTAATCTAATTTGGATCAAAGTAAAGCGTTAGACCTGGGATTTGTTTACAAGCTTTGAAGAGTAACGGAAGCTTTCTTGTAAAAAACAGTCAGACATCAAATTACCCAGGTATCAGGCTGCGAATGGTTTGTAAATTGTCAGCTTCGGCGGCTGGTTTGTCCCAGCGGATACGGTTAATCCTTGGAAAACGCAACGCAACGCCAGACTTGTGACGTGGACTATCGTGCACGCTGTCAAAAGCCAGTTCGACTACAAGTAATTTTTCCACTTCGCGCACAGGTCCGAAGCGTTTGGTCGTGTTGGCTCGCACCCATTTGTCGAGCTCTTGCAGTTCCTTGTCAGTAATGCCTGAATAGGCCTTTCCAACTGGCACAATCTCGTCACCTTTCCAGATACCGAGGGTGAAATCTGAATAGAATGAACTCCTCCGCCCATGGCCGCGCTGGGCATACATTATCACCGTATCGATCACACGCGGATCTCGTTTCCATTTGAACCAGGGGCCTTTTGGCCGCCCTGCGACATATGCGCTATTTCTGTCTTTGATCATCAGTCCTTCATGCCCAAAACCCTCGGTGCCTTCTGTGTGTAGCTTCGCTAAGTCCGTCCAGTTATCAAAAGAAAGTGTTTCAGATAGATCTAGGCGTGGATTATTATGACGTTTCAAAAAGCTGACAAGTCGGGCGCGCCGAGTGATGAGTGGCAAGTCGCGAATATCTACGTTATCATCAAACAGCATGTCATATACCCGGACAAAGGCTGGAAGATTCCGCAGATGCTTCTTAGCAGCCTGCTTCCGATTCAGCCGCTGCTGCAAATAGTTAAATGGTTGCGGATCGCGATAAATGGTCGTCGGTGACTCATTTTCCAGATCTGAAGGCCTGCCAATCAATAATTCCCCATCTAACACAGCTTGCCCGGAAAGGCTAGCAACAACATCCGGAAAGGCGGACGAGATATCATCACCTGAGCGCGAAAACATCCGGGTCGGAGCCCTATCAATATTTTGGGATTCTTCATTGTCAATCAACAATTGCACACGAATACCGTCCCATTTCCATTCGGCGTCATAGAGAGCCGGGTTAAGTCGCTGAAAATCACGTTCGCAATCTAACGGGTTGGACAGCATCATGGGGTGAAAGATTTCATTGGCTTTGATCTCCGGCTTGACGCCATGCCCGTCTAGCCATGCAAACAAGCTGGTGTAGGGCATATCTAGCCCGTGCCAGATCTTCTCAATCTCCTCCAATTCTTGTTTACCATTACGTGCAAGGGCGGTTTTGGCAAGACGAGCTGACACCCCTACCCGCAATCCACCAGTAGCCAGTTTTATCATTGCCCAGCGTTCTTTTGCCGAGGCATTATCAAACCAATTTGAGATTAAGCGGTCTAGGTCACATTTAGGACAGGCTTCGACCGTTGAAATAAAATTGGCAACCCCTGGAAGGTTTTCTGCGCCGTGCTTTCCGGGTTTCTCTGGCCAGATAAGTGCGATAGTTTCTGCCATATCGCCGACATAATCATAAGACATTGCGAATAACTCAGGATCAACACGTTGAATTACAAACGCTCGAAACGCGCTTGGCTTAAGATTCTTTAACGTTAGGTCGCGGGTAATGGCCGCAAGCGCGTATCCTCGATCGGGGTCAGGCGTGTTAGAGAAATAGTCTACCAAAGCTTCTATTTTGGCTTTGCGTGACGGTGTCAGGATCAGTTTTTCCAGTAGGTTTGCAAAGCGTTTCATTCGGTGCTGTCTTCCTCACGCCCCTGCAAATAGAGCGGCTCAGCATTAAGCCCGCGTTGGCGGCACCAATGCACCAGTGCATCCTCACGACCATGGGTAACCCAAATGGTCTGCGCGCCAGTGGCAATAATCGTTTCAGTCAACTCATTCCAATCGGCATGATCGGAAATCACTAGCGGTAGCTCGACACCCCTCTGCTTGGCGCGTTGTTTAATTGTCATCCAACCGGAGGCATTGCACACCACCGGGTCGGGAAGACGACGGGACCAGCGATCGCGCAAAGCTGATGGCGGGGCAATCACCACATGACCACGAAAGCTGTCCTTGTCGCGATCTAGTGCTTTACGTAGATCCCCAAGTTGCACCCCTTGCGAAGCATAGTAGGCACACAACTTTTCTTGCGCGCCGTGAAGGTAGATTGGTGCGTCATATCCGGATTCTCGTAGCAGCATGATTACGCGCTGAGCCTTACCAAGCGCATAGGCACCAATTACATGGCAACGATCTGTCTTTGCAGCAATTGACGTCAATAACTGCCGGATCTCGCTCTGTGGGTTAGGATGCTGGAAAACTGGCAGACCAAACGTAGCTTCGGTGACAAACAGATCACACTGTATCAGCTCAAAGCGTTGAGAAGTGGTATCAGCGTGAGTTTTATAGTCACCAGTTATAACTGCCCTCTGGCCGCCATATTCGAGACAAACCTGTGCACTGCCAAGGATGTGGCCAGCCGGGTATAAAGTCACTGTGACATCATCAATTTTTAATGGTTTTCCAAAGGGGAGAGACTGAAAGTGGCCAGCGCATTGTGTCCCGTAGCGTGCTTGCATGATATCAATAGTTTGTGGTGTGGCCAACACATGGGTATGGCCGGCGCGGGCATGATCAGCATGCCCGTGTGTAATTATTGCACGCGACACTGGTCGGGCAGGGTCGATATAGCAATCGATAGGTTCTATATAGAGCTCATGGTTCAGCCACTTCATGACATAAGATATAGGAACATAAGCTCGAGACTCAAATCGCATCCAATGACAAACTGGCTTGCAGAACGCGGCTGGACTTGGTTTGCGCACCAGCGAGAGACAGCAGACGCAGCCCTAAGTGGGCATGATGTCGTTGTTTTTGCGCCTACTGGCACCGGCAAAACGCTGGCCGGGTTCCTGCCCTCCTTTTTGGATATCGCAGATCGGAACTCTAATGGAAAACTTCATACGCTATATATTTCGCCTCTGAAAGCGCTAGCGGTAGATGTCCATCGCAACATCGAAGCACCAGTTGAGGAGCTGAGCCTGCCTATCAGCTTTGAGACCCGCACTGGTGACACTCCATCATCTCGCCGCCAGCGGCAAAAAAACAACCCGCCAGATTTTCTTATGACCACGCCGGAATCGCTGGCTTTGCTTCTATCTTATGACGATGCGCCGAACTATTTTTCTGGATTGAGGTATGTAATTGTTGACGAGTTGCACGCCTTTTTTGACAACAAACGTGGCGATCTTCTCAGCCTTGGTCTTGCGCGGCTTGCCCACCTTGCTGCCGATGTTGTTCGGATTGGGCTGTCCGCAACCATTGACAACCCTGAGAAGGCTCGCAAATGGCTGTGCAAGGACGAGGGAGTTATAATCTGTGTGCCACAAGCAGTAGCGCCACAGATTGATATTTTACAGACTAACAAACGCATCCCTTGGTCTGGACACATGGCGCGGCATGCGCTGCGGGCATTATATGATGCCATTGTTGATGCGCGAATGAGTGTCGTTTTTGTCAATACTCGAGCACAGGCTGAATTTATATTTCAGAATTTATGGCGATTAAATGACCGCAATCTGCGGATTGCCATTCATCACGGCTCGTTGGAACGTGACCTGCGTCGTAAGGTGGAAGCACGCATGGCCGCAGGCGGTCTGGATTGTGTGGTGGCTACAAGTTCACTTGATCTGGGGCTTGACTGGGCGGATGTTGACTTGGTGATTCAAGTCGGAGCACCGAAAGGTATCAGCCGATTGCTTCAGCGGGTTGGCCGTGCCAATCACCGACTGGATGAGCCAAGCAGAGCGCTTTTGGTTCCAACCAACCGGTTTGAATATCTTGAATGCGTGGCGGCACAGGCCGAAATCGTCGCAAATAATCTGGACGGAGCGGTTTTTCGACGGGGCGGTTATGATGTACTGGCGCAGCATATTTTTGGTGTTGCTTGCAGTGGTCCATTTTTTGCAGACAAGCTTTTTTCCGAGATTATCACCGCTGCGCCATACGCTGATTTGGCGCGCGTTGAATTTGACGAAATCCTTAACTTTGTCACCAACGGCGGTTATGTCCTCCAAGCCTATCCCCAATACAAGCGCCTCACCAAACTGACGAATGGCAGTATCGTGTTGCGCGATACTAAAATGGCAAGGCAATACCGTATGAATGTAGGCACCATTGTCGAATCACCGATGATGAAGGTGAAGCTAGGCAATAGAAATCTCGGCAACATTGAAGAAAATTTTGTAGTCAACTTGTCACCGGGAGACACCTTCTTATTTGGTGGTCAGGTGCTATGTTTTGAGGGGATTAGCAATGCCGCGGTAATAGTTTCGCGAGCAAAAGGCAGCGAAGCACAAATTCCTAGCTATGGTGGCGGGCGTTTGCCGTTGTCAAGCAACCTATCAGAAGCTGTTCGGCGGCTGATCGGCGCACGCGATGAGTGGTGTAGGCTTCCTAAACAAATAAGCGATTGGTTACGCTTACATGACGATAGGTCAGCACTGCCAGATGAAAAAACACTTTTGGTCGAGCTTTTTCCTCACCGTGGGCTTCATCATACGGTCGTCTATAGCTTTGCCGGCCGTAACGCAAACCAGACTCTTGGTTTTCTTCTGCTGCGCCGAATGAAACGTGGTGGATTGAAACCATTAGGCTTTTCAATGACGGACTATGCGCTGTCGGTTTGGTCGCTAAACCCACCAAACGAAATTATCTCACTTCTTGATCCTGACATCATGGGTGATGATTTCGAGGAATGGTTGCAGGACACACCCTTACTTAAACGCCTCTTCCGCGATGCAGCGATCATTTCTGGGCTTGTTGAGCGCCGCCATCCAGGACATGTCAAGACGGGGCGGCAAATTCTGTTTTCATCAGACTTAATCTATGATGTTTTGCGTCGTCACGAACCTGATCATGTGCTTTTAAAAGCTGTGCGCCGGGATGTAATGCACGGTTTGATTGACGCTGGCAGGCTTGCCGACACCTTGCAGCAGCTTCACGGAAATATTGTCTGCAGGCGGCTTGATATGATATCGCCTATGGCGGTGCCACTAATCCTGCAGATTACGCGCGAAAATATTTTAAATGTGGATGAGGAAGACGCACTGCTGCATGATTTAGAACAGGAGGTAATCCGCGCTGCCAATGTCGAATCGATTGATTGAATTTGCCGGGCAAGCAATGGAGTTACATCACTCAGGCGCGCTCTTCTGGCATCAACAGAATATGCTCGTAGTAGGTGACCTGCATCTTGAAAAAGCTTCAAGCTATCACAAGTCAGGACAGTTCTTGCCGCCCTATGACACCGCGGAAACACTGCGCCGCCTGGCAGAGGCCATAACATTTTTTACGCCAGCGCGTATTATGCTACTTGGTGACATTTTTCACGATGGGGAGGCTTGGCTGCGTATGAGAGTTTCAGACCGAGACCGGCTACTTAACTTGTTTGAAAGTATCGATACAATCTGGGTGGAGGGAAATCATGATGAGCATTTCGTGCCACCAGGACATATTAGTCAAGAAAGCTGCGAACTTGATGGTATCAACTTCCGTCATATCATGGACACGTCCAAACAGACGCCTGAAATCAGTGCGCATTATCACCCAGTCGCATCAATCCGCCATCGCGGGACACGGGTGCGCCGCGCTTGTTTTGTCTGCACTCCGCAGAGGCTTCTTATGCCTGCTTTTGGCGCACTGACAGGCGGCCTGGACGTGGGTGATGTTGTGCTCGCACCACTACGCGGGCCAGATACACAAGTCTATCTTCTGGGCAATGACGCGGTATTTGCAGCGCCTCCAGGGCTTGTTGTTAGCTAGGTTTCACCCATTCCATTAATCGTACATTAGGCTAACCTTCTGGATGGCCCCAAGGGTCTCATCGGGAATAGGCAAACGAGTGGATGCCTTTTCCTCATCTGGGATGAATATGTTTGCGAACACCTTAGGAAAGGAAAGGCCATACTCTCTAATGGCAAGGTTGGTGATGGCTTTGACTGTGCCAAACACACGCCGCACTGATGCCGCTGTCATACCCTTGCCAATCAGATGATCACAAAAGCGTGCCGCATCAGACGCTGACAGTGATGCCAGTTCTTCTGCACCAGTAACTTTGGTCAGATAGCCAACGGCAAGTTCTGCTCCCTGAAAGAACGTCTTGCTTCGGCCAGCGTTCTTAAGGTGGAGGTAGCTGCCGAGCGCATCTTTAATAGATACAAATACATTACTATTGCTTTCCTCTACCTCTCGCACCACGGAAAGGCCAAGTTCTCTTGTGTAAAAAATTTCTAGACGAATGATGTCCCAGTATCGTTCCAACCTGTCAGTCAGAGCATCAGCAGATTGCCGCGCCTTGGGCAGCAATCTCGTGCGCAGTGAAAAGATTACGCGATCCTTGTTGAAACGAGAGCACACATCCGATGGAACGCAGCGGGAAAAATAGAAAACACCATTACGGTGAATAAGATAGGAGTGATTTTGGATTTAGGGAACTAGATTAGTTCCCGTGATGGTGATGAGGTGAGGTGACCATGCCTGGGCCGGGTTTATCTTAAATTTTAGGCACAGTTTCATCTTCTCTTTTGGTTTGTATGCCTCTGCCCAGACTTCGTTGTGTTAATAAATTCAGGGCATTCAACATGCCTACAGAAAAAGACTTTTCCAATATCTTACCATTGAAGGCAAACACATGAACACCATCTCACCATCGTCATGATTTCTCACGCAGTTCTTACTCTCGAAAAAGATGGATAAATTGAAAATCGAACAACATCGGCAAATCTCTAAAACCTCGATTCTAACTCTCGCTGCAGTGGGTGTTCACTTACTCACTTCTTTTGGCATTGTTTGCAGCTTTCTTTCTATATTGAAAGTTTTTGAAGGGGATTTAAATTTAGGTTTGTTATGGCTCGGAATTGCGCTGTTCATCGACTCAATAGATGGCTCACTGGCTAGGAAGGTAGATGTCTCAAAATTTACGCCAAACATTAACGGTTTAATGATGGACAGCATCGTTGATTATATCAATTACATACTAATTCCTTGCTTAATTTTCTATACAGGAGGGTTTCTACTCCAGAGCTTTGAGATATTCTTGCCTGCTGCCATACTTGTAATTTCTCTTTTTTCTTACTCACGAATTTCGGTTTTAGACGATGATTTTCGTTATCTAGGTTTTCCAGTAGCTTGGAATATTGTTGCGGTGTATCTGTACATCTTCGACTTAAGCCAGTTGGCAAATACCGTTATAATTTCAATTTTTATAGTATTAAAATTTGTGCCGTTAAAATACGTGCACCCTTTCAGGACTAAGAGACATAGAGAGCCTACCCTGATTTTTACCGCGTTATGGTTTATATCCATAGGTCTTCTTTGTCTTAACAAAATGCTTGCGCTGAACGCCGGTATAATAATCCCAGCGAATATTGTTTTGGCGATTGCCACGCTGTATTTCGTTTGCTTGACGCTGGCCAGCGTTTTCGAGGGCCGTGCCATAAAACGTCAGCAGATATCACGGCGAAGTTCAATGTCAACTTAATCAAATCACTACTTTTTTGAAATTATCCAGCGCATAAACTTGCCGGCTTAAGTCCAAACTTATTGCATATATGTAAAGTCGCTGACCATGCTGCTGATCTGTAAAAAATAACAATACGTTGATTAAAGCCAAATCAGTGTCTCGGAAGCCAGAAAAAAGATACCACATAGACCCCATTATGCAGTGATTTCATTCCCTGTGATCGCCAAAATGGGATTACGGAGGTGTCTCTTAGATTTTTTCGAAAGACAAGGATAAACTCTTACGCTTTGGAGCAAAATAGCTTGAAATTTTGGATTTCAACTAGCTTAAACTGAATACTTAAGGTCTATGAGTAACATTTTTGCCAATCACAAATCGCGTCGCTCAATCGCTCAAATAAAATGTTGATTTCGCTTTCTGAAATGATCAACGGAGGAGCCAATATTATAGTATCACCTACTGCCCTGATAAAAAGGCTATGTTTTTGCGCCATATTCATGAGTTTGTTGCCAGCTTGGTTGATTATCGGCAAATTGGAATGCCTCGTTTTTGGAAGCTCTAAGTCAAATGCACCCATTAGTCCAACGCTGCGTACATTCAAAACGGATGCGGTACCTGACAATCCGTGAAGTTTCAATTTAAAAAGATTGCTAACGGCTTTGACGTGATCAAGGATTCTGTCTTCTTCAATGATTTTTATAGTCTCCATTGCGACAGCCGCGCCAACAGGATGACCAGAAGAAGTAAAACCGTGACTGAAAAGACCAGTTTGCTCAGAAAGCATCGTCAGACCGTCGTTTACTTTTTTGGTAATTAATACAGCCGACATCGGGAAATAAGCAGATGACAAGCCTTTAGCAACTGTCATTATGTCTGGCGTCAGATTAAATGTTTGTGATCCAAACATATTTCCAGTGCGGCCAAACCCACAAATAACCTCGTCAACAATGAACAAAATACCATATCGACTTAACACTTTTTGGATGTTCTTGAAGTAGTTTTTTGGTGGTATTATAACTCCGCCCACACCCATAACTGGTTCAGCAATGAATGCCGCCACTGTCTCAGGGCGTTCTCTCAAAATAAGATTTTCCAACTCTGTGACCAATCTGTTCGAGAAGTCTTCCTCGTTTTCTTCAGAAAGTGCCTCATTATGGAAATCGGGCGTGGTGGTGAAAATAATATCAGTTAACTCACAATTCTGATGCTCGTGCATCAATGCTGAGCCAGAAAGTAGTGCCGAGAAAATTGCAGAACCATGATATGATTTCTGATGAGACAATATTTTTCGCCGGGTTTGCTCTCCTTTTGATCTATGAAAGCTCCATGCGATCTTTATCGCGCTCTCATTGGCTTCTGACCCTGAACTCGCAAAAAATACGTTTGTGATTTGTTTGGGTGCAATGTCGATTAACTTTTCAGCTAGTTTATTGACTGAAGGGGTGCTTCTACCCCGGAAAGAGTGACTGTATGGCAAATCAGATAACTGTTTTTTTGCTGCTTTTACAAGGCGAGGCTGACTGTAGCCCAATGTGACACACCAAAGACTTGACATAGCATCAAGATATCGAGTTCCGGAGGTGTCAATCAGATAAATTCCCTCACCCCGTTCAATTATGGGGCGGGTTTCTTCCCGCAAAGAATGGAGATCGCTAAACGGATGAATCTGCGGATGTGGTATTTCCTCAAGTTCATGATCCACAATTTCACCTTAGTTTTAGATGTTACCTAACTTCTATAATTTAATTATGGCATTATTGCCCACAAATAAACGATGTCAATTATCTTACCAGTGTTGGGGCTCAAGACCTCATCCCTGTGACGCAGATTTCTAACTATTATATTTGTATTCGCTAACGATATGAAGCGATGTTTATGTCATATAGATAAACTTTTAGAAAATTAGCTACGCTTCCTCTAAAGCTGAAGTTCGAATCATCCTCCGAAGTTGACCAGAAAAATCATTGATTGGATAATGTAGGGTAAACCTATTGTCCCAGATCAAGACGTCGCCTAGGGACCACTCGAAGCGGCAAGTGAATTTGTGGTCTTCCATATGATCAAATAAGTAATTGAGTAACGGCGCGCTCTCCTCTGCTGTCATATCGCAGAATCTTGATGTAAACATTCGATTAATGTAAAGCCCTTCCTTTTTTGTTTTGGGGTTTATCTTCACTACGGGTTGTTCGCAAAACCAAGGCTGAACTTCACGTTTCTCTCGCCAATGAAACGCATGAACAGCTTTTTGTGTCCTTAGAAGCTTTTTCATACCATCCGATAGCGCCTCAAAAGCAGAAATTGTCGAGGAAAAGGCCGTATCACCGCCGACATCTGGGAGATCAATAGCGTGCAGGATGGAGACATAGCCGATTGGTTTCATCCAAGTGACATCTGAGTGCCAACTCTCACCACCAAATAATTCTGTGTCATCAGGCTCTCTCAGCAACTCCAAAACCTCTGGGCAATCATCGTAACCGTTTGGGACTATTGGGTGGATATATGGTGGCCCAAATTTTTTAACTAATTTTGCCAATCCAAATCTATCAAGCTTCTGATTTTTGATTTTTATGACCAAACTGTTATCAAGCGCGTCTTTTAATATCTTCATCAATTCATCGTCAGGGACATTCAAATCGATACCTTCGATGGTTGCTCCCAAGGTTCCTGACTTTTTTGTAATCGTATAGTTTTGCAATTTTGCCTCTCCACACGGGGTCCTTCGAGACTTAACACTACGGATAACTTTTTTGGAATGTCAATGTCAGTAGCGCGTCTCGGATTGCTCTGCGGAGAGTGAGAAATACTCTCGTGCACTCTAAAAATGTTGGTGACTATAACAACGCTCCAAACATTATTTTCATTAAAGACCTATAAGGTGTTTAAGCAATAACGATGTACCAATAGCTATCAGCAAACAATTGGCTACTGCTTTGAACCAACTTACAGGTGCTTTTTTAAAAATGTACGAGCCCAATGAGGCACCAGCAATCGAAAAAGGAAGTATTAACAGAGCACGAAACAATGTTTCCTGCTCTATTACGTCGTTTGCCCAGAGTGATACAGATGTGACTAGGCACATCAGCCAAATTGGGAACAGGATATTGGCTCTCTGAGTTATTACTGCAATTGGCGCGGCTAAAAAATAAACAACAAGAATTGGCCCAGAAGGTACGCCGAACCCACCCATTACACTCCCACATATCAAGCCAACGAAAGCACTCACTAGAAAGCCTCTAGGGCCTGTGTAGGAAAAATTTGACATCAAAATAATACCAGAAATAAGAACAAAGACACCAATGCCAAGACTAACAATCGTCGGGTCAGCTGACGTTAAAAATTTGATCCCTAATATGTTCGAAATAATTATTCCAGCGCTCAGAGGAAGTAGCTGCCTCCATTCAATGTTTGTGATTAATTTAAGAACTATGGGTGACAAACTCACAAGCGAGCACATAGTCGTTATTGCGATAGCGTTAATGGGGCCAAAAAGGAATGTGTAAAGAGGTACCATTATTAACGCACCGCCGAACCCAACATAGGCGGTCAACGCTGAGGCCAAAAACGCAATAAAAAAGGATAAAAACAAATAAGCGTCAAAAATTTCTAGCAAAACTTAAGCCTCTCAAAATCAAAAATACACTTTTCAACGATTGATGATAGCCAGAAACTTTAACTCCATATGCAGGCTAAGGTGAGGTGAATGGAGGAGGTTTCCACCTTTTTCCTAGGATTGCATTGCCCGTGATGGCGGCTAGCAAAATCGCACCGCCGATAAATGTATTTGCTGTTATTTTCTCATCCAGGAATATCCATACCCAAAAAGGGCCTAGCAACACTTCAGCCAATGAGAGAAGTGCAAGCTCAGCTGCTTGAAGAGTACGTGAGCCGAGCGTGTATAAAATTAAACCGGCGCCCACCTGAAACACCCCCATGCCTGCGGAGATACCACCATCGTTCAGTGACAGTAAAATTTGCAAATCCATAAAGAGGCAAATCGCAAGTGTAAATCCTATACCCAATAATCCAGACAAAAATACTGCCAGTAGCATTTCGCCTGATTTGCCCCACCTCAAAGCTACTGTGAATACTGCAAAGCCAAAAGCTGACCATAGTGCGGCGACGCTTCCTTTAAATACGCTGGAGCCTGAGTTGTCAGCAACCATGATGGAAATTCCAACAATCGCAATTACAATGGATATCCAAGTAGTCATGCGCACGATTTCTTTGAGACAAATCCACCCAAGCACGGCGGCCATGAAAGGGGCGGTAGCAAAAAGAAGCATCGCATTTGCTACGGAGGTAGTTTGAATTGCAAAAACTCCCCCAGAATAGGCGGCCACTAGTGACAATCCCGCGATGACCACTGGAAAACCAATGCGCTGGATTTGAACAAAAGGACCTTAACCCCAATCGTATCATTATCACAAAATAGAGAAACAATGAAAGACTTACAGATCGGTATAAAAGTATTTGCCAGACAACGGCGTCTTCAATCAATCTTACCCCCAGACCAACCGTTGACCATAAAACGCCAGCAGACAGAAAAAAAAACATCAGTTTTGCGTGTCATCCAGCCTGCCTGTAATCTGAACAAGTTAAGAAGTAGTCTTAAAACATTCTGCAAATCAATTATGTGAGGGTAACCAATTTTTATGTTTCTAATTAATATGTTTAGAAATTGTTTCACATACATGCTTTTCGGGTCGTTCCGAGGTGTGCAACCTCCCTGGGTAATTCTACCCAGATGCAAGTTAGTGGCTTTTTGGTTTTAGTTTAATATCCGGCGTTTCTAAAAAGATTAGTTAGAAATTGGTTAGCACCTGCAGCTAAAATTTAGAGGAACAAGTTGATAAGAGAAGAGTTATGGGTAATGTAACAATGGCGTATTTCACAGTCATTGGGCGTGGCGAGCAGGTCAGGCTTATATGCGCTCTGCACGGCGTGTCGGTAACAGAGCTCGCTTCGCCCCACTCGGTGAGGATTTTGACAAGGACAAGGAAGCACCGTTCGGCACAGTGCCATGGATGAAGGATCACTCCAACGGTTTAGAACCAAATGACTCGTTGGCCATCGTCCAGTATCTCGTTTCTTAATATGAAGGACCCCTCACAACAAAATTGACTGAAAAGGTTGCAAAAACAGCCAGGTACTGGGGATGGGCTCAGGATTACTAGTCTTTTGTTCTCTGACCTATGCATGACATAATCAATGGCCATAACAAAATCTTCTGGCGGAACCTTCGTTTAACCGATACATTAGCACACTGTAGAAATCAGACCGCGATAGCCAATCTGTCAACGCTTCACAATATCCGCCTAGGCTTCCTGGAAAAGCATCTTGAAACGTAGACTGTTGGACCGTTCCTGATGGGTGAAGACTGCTCCTATGCCGATATTTTCCTCTTTACTTGTGTGCGTACAGTGGAAAACACTGCAGGCTTTGAAATGCTGAAGGCTGTCGTTAGGAAATGTCCGTCTGCTGATTTTCCAATCACTGCAAAAATTGCAACTTCCGTTGGTGATATGGACGTGTTGAAAGCATGGGTCGGTAACAGATTTTCAGAATGCACGATCTAGATTTCTCCTAAACAATTTGCACTGTGGTGTGCATCCTCATCGGCTAGGTACAATCGCAAAAATTAGGGGAAAAAAATGAGTGAAACGGTATTAATTGTTGGGGCTGGTAAAGGTCTTAGCGCTTCGTTAGGACGAAAATTTCATGATCAAGGCATGTCAATTCATCTAGCAGCGCGGAATATTGAAAAGTTGGAAGCGATTGCGGATGAGGTGAATGCAGGGCTTTACCGATGTGACGCCTCTAAAATTGATGATGTGGCGAATTTGTTTTCTGAAGTTGATGGAAATATTGGAACACCTGACCTTGTAATTTACAATCCGTCATCACGATTGCCAGGTGGCATTGCTGACTTGGACCCTCACGCCACTTTAGAGTCGTTGATGGTGACTTGCTTTGGAGCATTTTTGATTGCCCAACAAGCAGCCAGTAGGATGCAAAAACGTGGCAGTGGTAGTATTTTCTTTACAGGCGCCTCAGCAGGTGTGAAGGCATTTCCAAATTCATCAAGTTTTGCTATGGGAAAATTTGGACTAAGAGCACTTGCTCAATCATTGGCTCGGGAGTTACATCCTCAAAACATTCATATTGGGCATTTTGTCATTGATGGAGGAATAAGGAGTGGTTCAATTGCGAACAGGTCAGAGGATCGAACGCTTGACCCGGATGCAATAGCCCAAACATACCTCGACTTTTTCAAACAACATCGGTCTGCGTGGGCTTGGGAGATTGAATTGCGCCCTTGGATCGAAACTTTCTAAATTGAGGTATTGTCTGTCTTGGCTGATCTTTTTGGGATCAAGTTATATACGAGAACATGGCCTAAGCTGTATGAGACCGAGCAAACTTCGGGCTTGTTTTGACCCTCGATGATGACCCTATAGTGACGGCAACCAAGGTTTTTGAAGACGCTATTCAAACGCCCTTTTTAGTTTATCTTGTTTCCCCTAAAGGTTGAAGACTGTCCGTTTTAGTTTAAGCGTAATGAAGAAGATGGAGAGAAATTCATTTGCCAGAAATTCAAATAAACTGTGAGCGAGTGCTGCGTGACCTCTACACACTGAGGGAAGTTGGTAAGTACAAAAGTGGCGTTCATCGCCCAACTTTGTCGGAACCTGATATTTTGGTTAGAAATTGGCTAAAAGATCAACTCAATTCAATTGGATTTGAGTCAAAGGTTGATGGAATAGCTAATGTAATAGGATATTCTCCAGGACCTGGGAAAAAGCTTCTCACTGGCTCACACCTTGAAACCCAAAATCGTTCAGGTTGGTTAGATGGGGTGTTGGGCGTAGTTTATGCGCTTGAGACAGCAAGGGCAATCTATGAAGCCAGAGGACATCCGATTGGAATTGATGTTTTTGCTTTCGCTGACGAAGAGGGTCATTTTGGCAGTTTTCTTGGTAGCAGATCGCTAATTGGTCAGGTCACAGAAAAAGAACTTGATGTAGCCACAGACAGGAACACTGGAATTCCATTGCGTGAAGCGCTTCGACGAGCGAATTTGCAAGGTATAAGACGGGAAGTACTCGATCTGGACCGTTATTTGGGGATGTTTGAGGCCCATATAGAGCAAGGTTTAATACTTGAACAAAATGCAAAATCTATCGGTGTTATAGAAACAATAGTTGGCAGCAAGCAATTCAACATCATTGCCAAAGGCGAGCAGAATCACGCAGGCACGACCCCCATGGATATGCGTCAAGACGCCGGGCGAGCTGTCCTCAACGTATATCAAAGACTTGAGACCGTGTTTTCATCAATAATGAGCAACAAAACGGTGTGGACAGTTGGAAAAATTCATTTTCATCCAAATCAACCCAGTATAATTCCTGGGCACGCTGAAATGACTGTTCAAATACGTGATCCAAGTTAGGATATTTTGAGCTCGTTAAAATTAGAATTGGAGAAAGTTGTTCGTAACGAAGCTAAGGCAAGTCCCTGCAATCTAGAATTGAGTTTGGAGTCAGAGAGCGCACCGGCCAGAATGGACAAGGATTTAACATCCATATTAGAGACCACCGCAGTGAGAGTAGCGCCCTCAGATTACATGAGAATGAACAGCGGAGCTGGCCATGATGCAAGGACTTTTTCCGCAATTATGCCATGTTCCATGATGTTTGTTCCAAGCATTGGGGGTCTTAGCCATCACTACAATGAAAACACATCAAATGAACATATTAAACTGGGTGCAAAAGTCTACTCAGAGGCTGCAATAGCCATGATTTCTTTGGCAAATTCAGGTTTTTAAACTTCATAGCACCGTGATTTGTTTCCCATAATGCCCCCCGCAAGCCCCCTGAATAGGCTTGCGAAGGGTATATTTAGAGGTGCTTTGCAGATTACACTCACGCTCCACAGACCGGTTTACTGGTGCTGTTTGCCAGTCCATATTGTCTTTCAATTTGAGGGGCAAGGTTGCTTGGTGGGATGTTCAGACCGCACAAAATCGAACAGTATAAATAACTATGTCATCTGATCTGGGTAAGTTGAATCAAAAACGCATTTAGTTTTAGAAACAATTTGCGATACCTTATTACCAAGGAAATTATAATCCAATAACTTGTCTTTTTTTGACATCAAGTGAAATCATCAAAAGCGCTACAGGTTTGGAATGGTTTATAGACCAGACTACATCATTGTTGGGGGAGGGTCGGCAGGTTGCGTTCTTGCAAACAGATTGAGTGCAGACCAAAAAACCAAAGTGTTGCTTATTGAAGCTGGCGGTAATGATACTTCACCGTGGTTCAAGATTCCTATTGGATATTATTTTATGAGAGGGAACAAAAAGTCTGATTGGCAATTTTTTACAAACACTGATCCGGAAATGAAAAATCGAAGTTTTGTCTGGCCACGAGGTAAAGTTATAGGGGGCAGCAGTTCAATTAATGGTCTTGCCTACGTAAGGGGCCAGACGCAAGATTTTGACGCGTGGCAACAAAGCTTTATTTCATCAGCAAAAGGTAAATTGTGGAGTTGGGAGGCTGTCGAGCCCTATTTTCGTAAGTTAGAGGGGGTCAAAGATCCTATCGCGCATTCAAGCATGGGCAACACTGGACCAATAAAAATAGAGCAAGCTCAAGCCGATTGGCCGGTTATTAATGCTTGGATGACAACTGCGATAAAAGCAGGCTATCCCTTAAATCATGATTACAATTCGTGCTATCAAGAGGGAGTTGGGCTTTATCAGCAGACTCTAGATCGGGGTCTGAGGTGTAGCGCTTCATCAGCTTATCTGCGTCCCATAAAACACAGGCCGAACCTAAAAATAGAGACAAACACAACCGCTAAACGGCTTGTTTTTGAGGGCAAAAGGGTAGTGGGTTTGGAAGTGAGCGAACACGGAAAAAACCGAACAATTTTGTGTGGAACTGAAGTTATTCTGTCAGCTGGAGCTATTGGATCACCTCATTTATTGATGTTGTCCGGTGTAGGTCCAGCAAAAAATCTCAAAGAGAATGGCATTGAAGTAATACTAAATTCACCAGGTGTTGGTCAAAACCTGCAGGATCATCTTCAAGCAAGACCAATTTACCAATGTAGATCTGTCACCCTGAATTCTCAGCTTGGGAATCCAGCTAAGCTTATGTGGCACTTATTAAATTATGTCTTTAACAGAAAGGGCTTGCTTTCAATGGGTGCTGGCGTTGGGGCAGGTTTCATTAGATCTAAGGAGAAGATAAACCGTCCCGACCTGCAATTTTTTGTTCAACCATTCAGTTTAGATTTACAGACTTCGAGACCACACCCCTTTGATGCATTAACAATGGCAGTTTATCAGTTGCGGCCTAACAGTCGCGGCGAAATACGACTTGCGTCTAGTAATTTTAAGGTACAGCCCAAAATAATGCCAAAATATCTGTCTGAGGAAATAGATCAAAATGTATTGGTTAGCGGAATTAAAATAGCAAATAAGTTGGCAAGCATGTCGCCTTTAAAAGATTTAATCACAAATGCTTATGAGACACCTCAAATAGAAAAGTCCTCTGAAAAAGAACTTTTGGAATGGATAAAAGAAACGGCTACAACTGCTTATCACCCCTGTGGAACTTGTAGGATGGGTGATGACAAAAGCTCTGTTGTTGATCAACACCTCGCAGTTCATGGCTTATCGAGTTTGAGAATAGTTGACGCTTCAATAATACCGCTCATAACATCTGGTAACACAAATGCACCCACAATTATGATCGCTGAGAAAGCTGCTGACTTAATTAAAAATTAGCTCATGGCCTAGATTAAATTGGACACAAAAGAGTTATCACTCAAAGTTCAGAAACCACGATTGATGAATTAGTATAAACAATTGTCACACATCAATTTGATGGGGCAAGGACGATGAGTTTGATTTGAGTAAAGTGTTGTAGGCGTCGCAAGTGTGACAGGTAGAAAAAGAGTAGCTTCTCAAATTGTGAGCCAAAATCTGTTTCAATATCACCCCGTTCACAACCGCCGCCATGGTTTATGAAAAACTTTAGCTATGTGCACTTATAAACGGCGTTTTGTTCGAGTAATATTTCAAACGTATTTGCTAGTATAATCCTATTTTCGGACCTCAAGACACCTTTAAAGAGTGTCCGTCGTCCAAGCGCTGTTTTTGTTCATACTACGTAATTTATTGTCATTACTCGTTGAACGGGCACAAGAATATCAAGCGGTATGCTTCGCAAAATAATTTTTCTAAAAGAAGTCCTCTTGGAAAATTTAAATTGAAAAACCTGGTAATTTTTCACAATGTGCATTGTGAACCTGAAAGTGAGGAAAATTCATTCTCACATCGCCAATCATCTCATTCATTGCATTTTTGCAATCTAACATTGCCTCAAACTGTGCCTTTGTGGAGATTGCAAGACATTGGCCCTGAAGGGCGCTGCAGATCAGTAAATTAGCAATAAACATCAAAAAATCCTCACTTTACGTTCGCACTTCTGAAATAGGCACTGTCGTCCATTCTTGTTAATGCTTATTTTTGGGTGATGTGATGCAAAGTTTGCATCATCCACCTTTAGTTTTTACGACCGTCAATTAGAAAATGTTAACCTTTGCTTATCTTCAGTTGAAGGTCCGATCACAAAGTAAAACCAAATCGATAGACCCAAGTTCGTGGGGCTGGATTTGGGAGGGGTCGTCCTGATTTCAATTGCGTGACCGACATCAAAAAACACCCCTAGATAATAGCTACCCCAATCATCAAACCATGGTTGTTTAGTTGTCTTCAGTCTTTGAGGTGGAGGTAGGATGATAAATTCTTATCAATAGGTTGAGACTTTCCTGAGCACTAATGGATGATTGGACAGTCTTAGTCTTAACCATTTGTTTAGATCAGCACTAATTGAGTTGGCATTTCAACTCTGTCTGTAACGGGAGCTTGGGGTCAGGTGTGTGATTAAGCTTGGGTAGACCACTGGATAAACCAGTGATTAGATCATAACAGTGCATTGACGAGTGCAATAACACGTGAGATCCTTTGTGTAGCTTTAATTAAGTGATGGTCTAGTGCCTTTGTTAGTGGACACACTCAACCCGCGCACCGCTTGACCATTCACAGCATGTGTTAAAAAGATTTAAATGAAGCGTCGTTTTTCGTTTTGGTTTGAAATGGGCAGACCATATGGTGGATGCACTATTATTTGGCTCAATTGGAGTACTGGCAGAAACATCCGAAATTCAACGTCAGGCATTTAACCAATCCTTTGAAGATCATGGTTTGGATTGGTATTGGAATATAGCTAACTACTGTGAGTTGTTAAAATCTCCTGGCGGGAAAAAACGGATTAAAGATTTTTCTAATGTAAATTTATCTGAT
>CACJUX010000018.1 GCA_902596655.1 uncultured SAR116 cluster alpha proteobacterium
CGGTAACGGTTGGCCTGGCGCGCCTGTTTACGAAGCGAGTCTCGCTGTTCGGTCAGTCCGGCAATCACGTCATCAAGGCGCTCAAGATTCGTTTCTGCACCGCGTAGCCGTAATTCTGCCTCGTGCCGGCGCGAATGTAGGCCAGTGATATTCGCCGCCTCCTCAAGCAGGGCGCGTCTGTCATTGGGCTTAGCACCAACGATGGCGCCGATACGACCTTGGCTGACCATGCCTGATGACCTTGCGCCAGTCGCCGAATCGGCGAACAACAGTTGCACATCCTTGGCTCTGGCGGGTTTGGCATTTACGAAATAGCAGCTGCCTTTGCCGCGCTCGATCTTCCGGGTGATCTCAATATCATCGTCATTGTTGAACTCAGCCGGCGCAACGCGTCTGGAGTTGTCCAGGTTCAGCGTGATTTCGGCAAGGTTGCGTGCTGGCCGCTGATCGGTTCCGGAAAAGATCAGGTCATCCATCTCGCCGCCGCGCATCTGGCGTGCGTTGCTCTCACCCATGACCCAGCGCAGTCCCTCAACGATATTTGATTTGCCACAGCCATTCGGGCCGACAATGCCGGTCATTCCAGATTCGATCTCAACCTCTGCAACTTCGGCAAAGGATTTGAAGCCAGCCATTTTCAGGCTCCGAAAAATCAAAGGTCATGCCCCCAGCGGATGGAATAAAACGTCGTCAAGAGGTGACTGTCAGGCGCCAAAGGCGCTCAACCTCTCAGCAAAATCTTCATATGACATGTTGCCCGACAGCACTTCATCATTATTGACAACAAAGCTGGGCGTAGAGGCGATCTGCCAATCATCAACACCCTCCTGCCGCAGGACAACGATAGCTTCGAGCAGGGCACGGTTTCGCATGATTCCGTTGAATTCTTCGGCGCTTACACCGGCAAGCCGGGCTATTTTCATCAATGCGGCAAGCGGATCCTCAGCACGCAACCAAACTGGATGCTGGGCCAGCAGAACCTTTACAAGAGGGAAGAATTTCTTCCGTGGAACGCTGCGAACTAGCGCATGCGCCCGTAGCGCCAACCCATCCAACGGAAAGGGCCGCATCTCAAACTCTACAATACCGGTATCGATCAATTTTGATTTGACAGTGGGAAAGATGTTGTTATGGAAGTCTGCGCAATGACTACAGGTCATCGAGTAATATTCGGCTATTCGCACGGGTGCGTCGCTCCTGCCGAGCCTACGCGGTGAGACCGCGTCCTCAATGCTGAGGCTGCTGCCAAGGGTAATCCGTGGAAACCCAGCGGCGAGTGTAACCGCTGTTATACCCGTGATAAAATTCCGCCGTAATGTATGGATTTTATTGAAATCAAAAAGTGTCATTTAAAAATTATAATCGAAGCCAGTTTTTGGGGCAATGCGTGAATTTGTCATCCACTTGGTTTTTTTTGGGGCCACTACTTCATTCATCGGGATACCGGTTGGACCCTCCTCGATCGTCACACGGTGTGCCGAGACGGCGAAGTGCGGTGCGCAATGCAGGTGATCTTACCTTTTGCAGTTTTTCATCAAGAGTCCAGATGGACTGATTGAGTTGTGCCTGCGAATCTCGTTGTTCGGCCTCTAGCGGTTCTGGCTGAAGGGGCTTTGCCTGCAACGACTGAATAAAGGACAATTTGCTGACTGCGGCATAACCAAAGGTGGCATTAATGCGGCTGATGATATGCTCGGCCTGCTGGTTTGCCTCAGGGCCGCGTCCACTAGCTATGGCCAGCTTCAAGATGCCGTTGTTAGTCTCGCTCTTGTTGAATTTCAGCTCAACCGGTTGGCACCAGCTGGCCATGTCACCGGCGATTTGCTGCCACTGCGAAATTAGCTGCGAGAAAACAAAGCCCCGCGCTCGCGCACTTGGCTCAATCATCAAATCAACCAGCTTTGACAGGCGGGTCATATGTTTTTTACGGGTTTGGTCGTTGGCCATGATACATTGTTTCGGGTAATATGTGGCTGTAGTATGGAGCTAAGCATAACATGAAATTTACCGGGCTGGCGATGCCCTTTGTTGGTCTGCCATCAGGTTGATTTGAAGGGGTGCTTATGAGACTGTCGGGGGATGACAAAACCCGTTTTTGCATCTGCGGAACTGCTTTCTTGGTATGACCGGCACGGGCGTAACCTACCATGGCGGCGGCGTTGGCCAGAGTTGGCGCCAGCATATCACGTCTGGCTGTCCGAGATCATGTTGCAGCAGACATTGGTGTCTACGGTCATTCCCTATTTTCTTGACTTCATTAGCCGCTGGCCACGCATTGAGGATTTGGCTGATGCTCCGCTTGATGATGTTCTTGCTGCTTGGGCAGGGTTGGGGTACTACGCCCGCGCTCGCAATCTGCACAAGGCGGCCAAAGTTGTTGCCGAGGAAAATGGTGGCCATTTTCCGCAGACAGATGATGAGTTGCGCGCGCTTCCGGGTGTAGGCCCCTACACGGCTGGCGCCATCGGTACCATTGCCTTTGGCCAGCGCAGAGTTGTCGTTGACGGCAATATTGAGCGGGTGATGGCAAGGTTTTTCGGTATTTCTACGCCGTTGCCAGCGGCTAAAGCTGAAATTGGCCGCTATTACGCTGCTATTATGCCGGATGAGCGGCCGTCTGATTTTCCGCAGGCTCTGATGGATTTTGCGAATGCTGTCTGCACACCGAAAGGTGCAAACTGTCGGCTCTGTCCATTTGCCAGCCATTGCACGGCCTTCGCGGCTGGAACGGTCGAGGCCTTTCCCGTCAAACCGGCGAAAAAAGCCAGAGAAACGCGACGGGGTATTGCCTTTGTGGCGCGCGCGCGATCTGGTGAGGTCTTTCTGGTTCGCAGGCAGGATAGTGGCATGCTTGGCGGGATGCTTGCCTTTCCATCAACTGGCTGGGCAACGCGGAGTGAGGATTTTGATAGTGAAGCCGCACTTGATGCCGCTCCATTTCTGGCTGCATGGCGGCGCCTCGATCATAGAGTCCAGCATGTATTCACGCATTTTGCAGTGGAGATGGAGGTGGCAGTGGCAGACATCAGCATGCCAGCAGATGTGGCGCGACCAGCCATCGCTGGTGACTGGAAGCTGGTAAGGCCAGAAGATCTGCCGAGCCTGATGCGCAAGGTCTGGAAAGCGGCTAAAAAGGCCACTACCGAATGGGAAGGGGCCTGAGTTCATTGATTGACCAAATCAATGGTCGACTGGCTTCAATGGTTGAAATGGCGCATTCCGGTGAAGGCCATGGCGATCCCAGCCCCGTTTGCGGCGGCGATGACCTCGTTGTCACGCTTTGAGCCACCAGGTTGTACCACAGCGCTAGCACCAGCCTCGATCAATACTTCCAAGCCGTCGGCAAACGGAAAGAAAGCATCCGAGGCGACAACTGAGCCGATAGTGCGGCTGACTGGCCAACCATGATGCGCCGCTATGTCACCGGCTTTCTGCGTGGCGATGCGCGCTGAGTCGACGCGGCTCATCTGGCCTGCCCCAACACCTACTGTGCTGCCATCCTTGACCAAGACAATGGCATTCGACTTGACATGTTTGGCGACCTTCCAAGCAAACATCATGTCGGTGACCTCGGTGGCGGTTGGTGGCCGTTCCGTCACCACCCTAAGGTCATCTGGCCCAATCATGCCGCTATCATGCGATTGCATCAAGAAGCCCCCGGCAATGGATTTGATCTTGGTAAAACTGTCGCGTGGATCGGGTAGGCTGCCTGTCAACAGCAACCGCAAATTCGGCTTAGCTGCCATTATTGCCTTTGCGGCATCGCTCGCGTCTGGGGCGATTACCACTTCGGTGAAAATATCCGTCACCGCCTCAGCTGTGTGCTCGTCAAGCGATCTGTTCATGGCGACGATCCCTCCAAATGCACTCACTGGATCGGCTGCCAATGCTGCCTGCCAAGCCTCATTGAGGCTGTTAGCCGACGCAACGCCGCAGGGATTGGCATGTTTGATAATGGCTATGGTCGGCGCTTCAAATTCGACAACAAGCTCAAACGCGGCATCCGTGTCATTAATATTATTATACGACAATGGCTTGCCCTGAACCTGTGTGGCATTGCCGACACCGGCGCGTACATTCGCCCCTCTGTAAAGCGCGGCTTTCTGATGTGGATTCTCACCATAGCGCAGAGCCAGCGCGCGTGTGCCAGCAAAACTCACCTTTTCAGGCAGTTTCTCAGCAGCCATCCAGCTGGCGATGGCGGTATCATAGGCAGCCGTTCTGGCAAAGGTCTTTTCAGCAAGCATCTGGCGGGTGTTAAGGCTGGTTTCGCCTCTTGCAGTAATTTCGGCAGCTATTTCCGGGTAGTCAGCGGGATCACAGGCAACCGTCACAAACTCATAGTTTTTGGCTGCGGCACGCAGCATGGCAGGTCCGCCGACATCAATTTTCTCGATCAGTGTTGCTCGGTCCTGCGTTGCCGTAAGGGTGGCCTCGAACGGATAGAGATTGACCACCAGCAGATCAATGGCCTCGATGGCCTCGGTCTTCATCGCGGCCAGATGATCTTCATTGTCGCGCTTTGCCAGCAAGCCACCATGGATTTTTGGATGTAGCGTTTTTACCCGTCCACCCATGATTTCGGGGAACTCGGTAACAGACGCTACATCAGTGACGAGTATGTCCATCTCCCGCAGCAGGCGGGCGGTTCCTCCTGTTGAGAGTATTTCGACACCGGCTGCCTCAAGGCAGCGGGCGAAATCTTCCAGCCCAGTTTTGTCTGATACGGATAAAAGCGCGCGGCGAATGGTCATGGCGGTGTTCCTGCTCATATCGATGGCTGCTTGGTTTGCTGTCGCTTCATTGGCGCTGTTATTGCAAAGCGTGGCCATAAAGGCAAATTACGATTTTCATTTTTTATGCGGATCAGAAGTTGCTGACGCCAAGTCCCAGCGCCGCGGCGACGGCGATGATCTTCCAACTATCCAATTTTCGCCAGAATATTAGAAGACCACAGACACAAGCTATCAGGAGGACACTCCATTCGACGCTGATGGGATCGGGAATCAGGATCTGGAAAATGCCTTTTTCCACCAGGTCGACCTTGGAAAAAAATACATGCAGGGCAAACCAGGCCGACAGATTGGCAATCACCCCGACGATTGCCGCGGTGATGCCGTGGAGTGCATTATTCCATCTTGGCCTTGCATTAATCCATTCGACATAGGGGCCGGCACTGAAAATCCACAGGAAGCAGGGGGCAAAGGTCGCCCAGAGCGCCACCACCGCGCCGACACAGCCGAAAATCACTGGTGATGTGCCGATGGCGGTGCCGCCAGATGCGACGAGTGCATCTCGATAGGCGGCAATGAAACCGACAAATTCTGTTACAAGGATTAGCGGGCCAGGCGTGGTTTCGGCAAGGCCAAGACCATCCATCATCTCAGGTGTGCTCAACCAGTGATGATGGGTCACAACTTCCTGTCCCATGTAGGCCAGCACAGCATAAGCGCCACCAAAGGTGACAACTGCCAGCTTGGCAAAGAATTGCGCGAGTTCTGGCAGAACTGTATGCCTGGCAAGCAATGCCATTACCAGCAGTGGCAGAAGCCAGATCGCTAGGCCGACCACTACTGTAATCAGGGTTCTGGTTGCGCTTGGCTGGGCGGTGTTCCGCTGTTTATCCGCCGTGCCATTCTTAATGCTGACCTTACTAATGAAGCCAAAAATCGCCGCTGCCAACAGAATCAAAGGGAAGGAAAGATCAAGAAAGAAGATTCCAATAAAGGCAAGTGTCGCAACGGACCAGTCGCTAATGTCAGTCATCGTCCGTTGTGCGATCCGAATTAGCGAATGCAGGACGATTGCAACTACCGCTGCCTTGATTCCTGAAAACAGTGACGTTAGAAATACGCTATCCCCGAACAATATGTAAATTATCGCCAGCGCCAGCATGACCAGCGCACCTGGGCCGAAGAAACTGAGGCCGGCCAACAACCCACCAGCAAGGCCAGCCCGCCGCCAACCAGCATAGGTCGCAAGCTGCATCGCTTCGGGTCCAGGGAGCAAAAGGCAGAAACTGAGCGCATTAAGGTATTGCTGTTCACTCAGCCAGTGGCGTTTTTCAACAATCTCACGGTGCATGAGCGCGATTTGCGCAGCTGGTCCGCCAAACGACAGAAAGCCAATCTTCAACCAGACAGTGAGATCATCAAAAATGGACTTTGCTGACAGATCAGCCACATCTGACTCACGCATGATCTAGCCGCCTAGCTGTCGCTGCGGCGGAAAGCCCATTTGAGCTCATGCCGTCCTACAGTTCGGATTTCGTTGATGGGGGCGCGCACGACAATCTGCTGGCAGGAATGGCGGATGCCTGCATCAAAATAGACCGAATTATCTAAACCAACCTCACCACCTGCTGCCTTGAACAGCCAACCGGTTTTGTTGCCCTTGATTTTCATCAATACCTGACCATTGCCAAGCATTGCGGCACTGACGCGGTTATGCAGATGAAATCTGAGAATTGCGTAACGTGGAATTTCCCCAGGTGCGCCGGTATATTCGAGCTCGTCCGAACCCCGCAGATTGCCGCCGCCGGCGGCAAGATAGAGTTTGCGATGATGCAGGATACCATGTGAACTCTCATAACCATCATGCGACGCCGTCGCCAGAATGCCGCCAGTTGCTGGCCCCACCTCAACATTGGAAATCTTCGCCATCCTGCCAGAATCCGGATCTGATGAATTCTGATCGTCGATGCTGACGGTTGAGTGTGCTGACGTTGAACAAAGTAGGCGACGCAAATTCGGGTCCGCGGATGTTTGCCCAGCATTGACGATAAGCGGAGTGTTGCCAATGCTCATTTCAAACGAAAGGGTGCCATGGCCGACGGTTAAATCAGCGCTCATGTCGCGTGATACTGGTGCGCCGGTATCCACGATTAATGTTGTGCGTCCACTGGCGAAGCGGATGAAGCCGGATTGTGGCGCTTGCTGCAATACCTTGCTGGACGTTCTGGTTCGGTTCAAAATCTCCTCGACATGCGCTGCATTGATCATTCCAGCGCCGTTGAAATTCGCCATTTTCCCATCGCCATGTCGCCACATGCGGCCAACTGACCCCATTTTATGAATGACCGCATCCAGCCTTTCCTCAATGCCAACCCCGGCATAGGCAGCCGCACTCCGCAACTCAACGAGCTTGCGCAACAGTAGCATATGCCTATCCGGCATGCGACTGACATGGCCACCATCCTCGTTGACGAGGGTTTTGATAAGGGGCATGGCTAGATCGAGCAGTGACAGCAAATCACCACGGGAGGCACCAAGAGCAGCCTCGGCAACAGCAAGGCCACTCAGGCCGCTGAACCTGTCATCCAGCGCCCGCATGCGCCGCCAGTCAAGTGCCAGACAGCGCGCCTGAACGGCAACTGACCGCGCCAGCACGGCCTGAAATTCCTCACTTGCCGATTCGCCGTACCAGCTGTAATTCTGCGTAAGGTTGGCGAGCCTTTCGCCCATCACATCTGGGCGCCAGCGCTGCATATGCCAAGATGAGTTGTTGTCCAGCCAGCTGCTGATTAGAGATCTTGTTTGCTGGCGAGCTCTCCCACCGCCATGCGCCCGCAGATGCCTTATCCACGAAAAATCATTACCATCGACAGCTTCATTTTGCCAGTCGATGCCGTTGGCCAAAATGATTGCACCAGCGGCGGAGTTGCCGCGCCACGGGTCCTGCAGGCCGGAACGGACTATCGGGCTTTCATGGTGTTTGAGGGGCCAGCGAAATAGACCGGTGCGCCGAAAAAACCTCTCGAGCGAACCGACATGCCATTTTGATGTTGCCCTTCCAGCATGTGCCTGTCGTGTGCTCATCACCTGATTGTTCTCCTCGGCATTGCGGTTGGCGGATTACTTTGCTGATTTTAACCGCGCAATGTAGAACCCGTCTACACCGCCGATTGTGGCATAGTCACTTGGTACAATTCTGATCGCCCCCTCGGCAGTTATCGAGGGAGCGAATGTACCCGCCTGTTCGGGGGTAATCGGGTCCAGCACAAAGCTCCCCTCGGCTCTAGCTAATATTGCTGCGATCATCTCCTCACCTTCTTCCGGTTGCAGCGAGCATGTCGCATAGATCATGGTGCCGCCCGGCTTCAGCCAGCCAAGCGCTGTTGTTGCTAGATCCCACTGCATTTCCTGCAAGGTACTGATATCTTCCGCAATTCGGCGTCCCATAATGTCCGGTCGGCGGCGCAGTGTGCCGGTCGCCGAGCAGGGTGCGTCAAGCAGGATATGGTCAACTGGCGCATCTGGCTGATAGGTGCGTCCGTCAGCATAGACGATGTTCGCATCAAGTTTCAGCCGCTCCAGGTTGCGGCGCAACTTGTTGATGCGTTTGCGCCCATTGTCAATCGCAGTAACCTTCGCGCCAGCGACAACTAACTGCGCGGTCTTACCTCCGGGTGCTGCGCACAGATCGATGACATGCTTTCCGGCAATTTTCCCAAACAGCGTCGCAGGGAGGGCTGCTGCTGCATCCTGAACCCACCAGCTGCCATCGGCAAAACCGTCAAGCTGGGTCAGATCACCATTGAAGTCGCGTCGGATTGATACATTGTTAATCACCCTGCCCTGTAACCTTTTTGCCCAAATCTCTGGCGTTGTCTTTGGCGTGATATCAAGTGGTGGAACCTTCATCGACAGGCTCATTAGTGACGCGATTGCATCCCGCCCATATGTGGCCTGCCAACTGGTTTTTAACCATTCAGGCAAATTGTCGGTGGGTTTAGTGTTGTCAAATCGGTTCTTACCTTCGCGAGTGAGACGTCGCATAACAGCATTGGCCATGCCCGTCAGCCTGTCAAAACCGGCCTGTCGCATCAATTCAACAGTGCTGTCGACGGCTGCATGCGTATCGGTATTCAAAATTAGCAACTGTGCCGCGCCCATCATCAGAATGATGTTGGCATTTTCCTGTGCTCCAAAAGGGCGGCGCGTCATCAAGGGGGCGATGGTTTTTTCTAGCTGCCCTCTACGCCGCAGGTAGGTTGAAGCCAGCAGCTGCACAAAGCGGCGATCTCGATCATCTAGATCGCCGAGGTCGGTGTTGTATCTCATTGCTGCATCGAGTTGCGCACCTTTGGCAACAGCGACGAGAACTTCAAAACAGACCTGACGTGGGGCAACAACGCGCTCTTTTCCTGCCTTGCTGGATCTGCTTACCGGCTGTTGTGATATTGGTCTTGTCGCAGAAGTTGGTCGCGCCTCGCTTGTTCTGTGCGGTCTTTTCTTGTTGTTGCGGAATTGTCTGTTTCTGGTTTTGCGCGCCGGTTTTTCAATTGCTTTTTGGCGCCGGCTGCCTGATTTGGGCGTGAGCGATAATTTTGGCCGATTGGTCAGCTGTGTGCGTTTGCTGTTGCATGTAGTGCTTTCGGCTGGCATTCCATCCCCGCTTGTTTTTGCTGTTGTGAGCGGGCATATAGATAAATATGAAAGCTGACAAGACAAAGTCCGACAAATCAGATTCTGAGGATTCTGCCGCCACAACAGAGGAAGTGAATGGCAAAGTTCAATTACCCAGAGAAACGAACGGGCCAAAGGGACTAGAGCCAACTCGTTATGGTGACTGGGAACAAAAAGGCCGCTGTACTGACTTTTAGGTGACCTGCGAAATGACAAGACTGAAATCTGAAATGCTAGTCAGCGCTGCCATGCGCTATGCCGCGGCAGAGCTAATTGACTGTGTGTTGGTTCGACGCGGCGATGGCGATGCTGGCACCATCTTCATCCATTTGGACGCGTTGGATGGCCGCCATAAATTACTGGCCCGAAGTCTTGATTTTGATGGTGTTTACAATTGGCGCGCCATAACTGGTGATGGTGCTGATGGCACCGGCTGGGTCGATGCGCAGACGGCGGCAAGCCGGCTGGATCGCGAATTGGCCATGGACCCCGATGCTTTTGTCATTGCTGTTGCCGACAACAGGGCGCGGAACCCATTCCTTGGCCCTTCTGGGTAATATTTTGCTTGACTAGTGGTGTTTTGCAGGGGCTTGCTCTATAACGGTTGGATGACAAAAATTCAGCTAAGTGATGCGATTGACCGCCGCCTTTCGGTGGCGCCGATGATGGATTGGACAAACCGCCATTGTCGGTTTTTCCATCGGTTGCTTGCCCCTGACGCGCTGCTTTTCACAGAGATGATTACGGCTGAGGCTGTTTTGCATGGTGATCTTGAGACGTTGCTTGGTCATGACCCTGCGGAATATCCGCTTGCCCTGCAGCTTGGTGGAAGCAGTCCAGACCGGCTGGCAAACGCAACGCGGATCGCGGCTACTCTTGGCTTTCAGGAAATCAATCTCAATGTTGGCTGCCCGTCAGACCGCGTGCAATCTGGCCGTTTCGGTGCTTGTCTTATGGCTGACCCCAATCTGGTCGCCGATTGTGTCATCGCCATGCAGGCGGAGACTGATCTGCCGGTCACGATCAAATGTCGGATTGGCATTGACGATATGGATGAGGAGGTCGGCCTTGATATGTTTGTCGACACGCTCAGCGCGGCTGGTGTCCAGATTTTCTACCTCCATGCCCGCAAAGCCTGGCTGAGAGGACTCAGCCCCAAGGAAAACCGTGATATTCCGCCATTGAACTATGCGCGGGCGCGCCGGCTTGCCGTGCGCCGCCCAGATTTGATGATCCATCTAAATGGTGGCCTTGCTGATGCCGCAACCATCATGACCGAACTGCCCGACTTTGCCGGGGTGATGCTGGGCCGGGCTGCCTACAAGACACCAATGCTGCTTGCTGACCTTAATGATTCCATTTTTGGCCGTGCTGGCAAAACCCGCTTCGAGGCGGCCATGGCGATGGCAGATTACGCAGATGCGATGGAGGAAATCCCGTTGCATGCGGTGACACGGCATATGCTGGGGTTGTATGCCTCGCAGAGGGGTGCGAGATATTGGCGACGTATGCTCAGTGAGGAGGCAAGACAAGATAGGCGTGGTGGGACACTGATCCGTGAAACGGCGGTTGCCTGTGAGGAAATGGCGAGATCCTGGGCCGCCTGATATCAACAGGCATCAGCCCAACTTGAATTGGCAGTACAGGAAGAAAAGCACTGCCGGAGAGCAACAAGAGATCAACAAGACACCGAGGAAGGCAATAGCGTGCCAGATAAACAGACACACGATCATTCAGCTGCACCAGCGGAAAATAGCGAGCGCCCCGGTCGCCGATTGCTGCTCGACCTTGGCCCTCTGGTGCTGTTTTTTGGCACCAATTATATGACACGGGATTTCATGCTCAGCATCAAAGTTCTTATCTGTGCGACCATCATTGCCCTGATCATTGGCTGGCTGACCGAGCGCCGCATATCTCTGATGGCGGCTGTCGGCTGTATTGCCGTCGCCTTTTTTGGCGGCTTGTCTGTCTATTTTGACAATGAGATATTTATCAAGGTCAAGCCCACAATCCTAACCGGACTTTTGGCATTTCTCATCGCTGGTGGTCGGTTGATCGGACGCAACCCACTCCGGGCCATTATGGGAAGCCAGATCAATCTGACCGAGACTGGCTGGCGGCAGATGAGCTGGCTGTGGGTTGCCATGTTTACGACAACGGCGATCGCCAATGAAGTTGCCTGGCGTGCGCTGTCCACCGATGATTGGGTAACATTTAAGGCCTTTGGAATTACTGGTATTTCCCTGATTTTCATGGTGGCCAGTTTTCCGGTGCTGAGCAAGCAGCAGATTGAAAAATAAGGGCTGTTTCGATGATTCCGCGGTGCATTGTCGCGCCCAGCACAGATTCAGTCGGGCGCGCTTCACATTCCGCGTTGCGGATGCCGCAAGACTAAAATTACAGTCCGGGTACATGGTGCCTGCCACTCACGAGCTAATGCGGAGTATGCGTAGATGGCTGATGAAGACGAAATTATCCTCACGGATCTGGACGATGACGAACTCGTGCAGCAAATGCATGACGACCTTTATGACGGTCTTCAGGAAGAGATAGTCGAGGGCGTTGAAATCCTGCTCAATCGCGGCTGGACACCCTATGAGGTTCTAACCAAGGCTTTGGTTGAGGGCATGACCATTGTCGGCATTGATTTCCGCGATGGCATCCTGTTTGTGCCAGAGGTGTTGATGGCGGCCAACGCAATGAAAGCGGGAATGACCATTCTACGTCCATTGCTTGCCGAGACCGGTGCGCCCCGTGTTGGCAGCATGGTGATCGGAACGGTCAAGGGCGATATCCATGACATCGGTAAGAATCTGGTGTCGATGATGCTTGAGGGTGCCGGCTTTGATGTTATCGATATCGGTATCAACAATCCGGTGGAAAATTATCTCGAAGCGCTTGAGGAGCACAAGCCGGACATTCTCGGCATGTCGGCGCTGCTGACGACAACCATGCCCTACATGAAAGTGGTCGTTGATGCGCTTGTCGAAAAAGGCATCCGTGATGACTACATCGTGCTTGTCGGTGGTGCGCCCCTGAATGAGGCATTTGCCGACTCGGTTGGTGCCGATGCCTATTGCCGCGACGCAGCCGTTGCTGTTGAGACAGCCAAGGAGATGATTGCGGTAAAGCGTGAAAAGGCGCAGGTCGCTGGCTACGCAGGATACTGAGGAGCATTTTGCCGAGCCGTCCGGAAAGGGCGGCCTATTGCTTGTGGCGTGCGGTGCGCTGACCCGCGAACTGGTCGATATTCAGCGCCAATTCCCGGACGGGGTTGTTGAAATTACCTGTCTTCCTGCCTCCTGGCACACTCATCCGGAAAAAATTGTTCCCGGCGTTAGACGCAGGGTAGATGCTGCGTTGCGCACCAAGAGTAATGTCTCGGTTGTCTATGGTGATTGTGGGACTTGCGGCGAATTGGATGCCTATCTGGAACAAGTGGGTGTTCCCCGCATTCCAGGGCCGCACTGCTATGAGATGTTTCTCGGCAAGCCTGTCTTTGACGATGAAACGGACAACGCGCTCGACACCTTTTTCCTGACTGATTACATGAACCAGCAATTTGAAAGGATTGTAATGCAGGGGATGTGGCTACGCAAGCACCCGCAGCTCCGGGATATGTATTTTGGCAATTACACACGTGTTCTGTACATCGCCCAGACAGAATATGCGGCATTGCGGATCAGGGCTGAGCGGGCGGCGCAGGAATTGGGGCTGGCCCTTGAGTGCCGACTGGCCGGATATGGAGGCTTTCCGAGCTTTGTCGAAGAGGCTCTTGCAAAACGCAGGCAACCGCCAATCCACCTACTTCACAGGCGGTCGGATCAAGGGTAACTTAGCAACAGGACCACAGGCACATGGCTCAATTAATTACATTATATTGGCGTGATATTCCGGCGCAGGTCATTGCCGAACGCGGCCGTGGCCGCAAGCGCGAACAGGCAAAGATCGAGCTTTCACGACGCTTTGCCATCGCCATTGATGAGGCGGCGATGCGCGATGGTGCCGACAAGACGGATGACTATCTGGCCGAGTGGCGCCGGGGTGAGCCAGTCGAATGCGGGGATGATCTTAATGCTGTGGCCGCTGAGCGTGCCGCCGCACTGGAGGCGGAATATCCTGCAGACCGCGTTCGCATGCTGGTGGAAAATGGTGGCAGGTCGCCAGCTTAGGCGACGCCCGCCTAGCAGTTTTCAGGCCGATGTCGCAATCGGGAGATAGTGAGGCGTCGGCAAACTATCCGACGATGGGCAGACTCGTCATTCTGCGGCAACTGAGGTAGCGCGGCCAGATGCTGCAAAGCTGACGCGCCCCGATTCCAATTTTTGAACGAGGTTATCATGGTAGCGACCATTGAGCAGATTCGGCAGGCAGCAGAAAATTGGTCGATTGAGGTGACACCGACAGGTGCCACCAAGATTGAGAGTTTTCGCGATTGCCTTGCTCCGGGAACATCGGTAAACGTTACCTTTCTGCCAGGCAGTGATCCGATGGATACGATCGCGGTGGCGCAACGCCTGCATGATGATGGCATGAAGCCAGTGCCGCACCTTGCCGCCAGGTCTTTGCGTGATGCGGATCAGCTTGATGAACTCTTGGCAGCTTTCACCGCCAAAGCAGGCGTCAGTGAGGTTCTCGTGATTGGTGGCGGTGTCGACAGTCCGGTCGGCCAATTTTCCGACTCCATGCAGGTACTCGATACGGGATTGATCCAGAAACATGGCATCCGCTCTATCGGTGTTGCCGGCCATCCCGAGGGAAGTCCCGATATCAGCGATGACGAGATTGCCGAGGCCCTAGCGGCGAAGAATGCACTCGCCATTCGCGAAGGGCTGGACCTTTATATCGAAACCCAATTCTGTTTCGAGGCGGATATCGTTTTGAAATGGGAGAGGGCGGTACGCTCTGCCGGCAACAAATTGCACATCCGCATTGGCATTCCGGGGCCAGCCACGATCAAAACACTGTTCCGCTTCGCCCAGATTTCGGGGATTGGTCCATCAATGCGCTTCATCTCGAAACAGGCCCGCAATGTTGCCAAATTGATGACGGTGCAATCACCACACCTCCTGCTCGATGGCCTCGCACAAGGAATGGCAGGGGATCCAGACTGTCTGATCCGTCATTTCCATTTCTACCCCTTTGGTGGCTTTGCCAAAACCGCGGCTTACGCCCAGGCAATCGCCGACGGAAAAATTGAAACATTGCCGAAAGGTGGCTTTGAGATTATCGCCGCCTAGAGGGGCCGCGTAAACGGAGACATAAAACATGACCAAGACACTGGTTTCATCAGACAAAAAAGAAATCACCATCGGCTTTGACTCACCGTTTTGCGTGATTGGTGAGCGGATCAACCCCACCGGCAGAAAGCTGCTTGCTGTCGAAATGGCCGCAGGTGATTACAGCCGGGTGATCTCTGATGCCGTCGCCCAGGTGGAAGCTGGCGCGACTATGCTCGATGTCAACGCCGGTATTCCGATGGCCGATGAACCTGCCATTCTGGCTGAGGCGATTAGGCTCGTGCAGAATGTGGTCGATGTGCCGCTTGCCATCGACAGTTCAATTGTCGCCGCACTGGAGTCCGGCTTGTCCGTCTATAAGGGCAAGCCGCTGGTCAATTCGGTCACCGGCGAGGAGGAACGCCTCGAGGTTGTTTTGCCGCTTGTGAAGAAATACAACGCTGCCGTTGTTGCCATTTCTAATGACGAGACGGGAATTTCAGAAGATCCGAATGTCCGCTATGATGTTGCCAGGAAAATTGTTGAGCGTGCCGAGGATTATGGCATTCCCCGCGAGGATGTGGTGGTTGATCCACTGATTATGCCGGTTGGCGCGATCAACCTTGCTGGCCGTTCAGCCCTTGATTTGATCATTCGCTTGCGCAACGAGTTGAAGGTGAACACCACCTGTGGGGCATCAAACATTTCCTTCGGGCTGCCAAATCGGCATGGACTCAACGCTGCCTTCCTGTCGATGGCTGCAGGAGCCGGCATGACCTCGGCTATCATGAATCCGCTTCACGCCGAGGAAATGACAGGTATCATGGGTGCCAATGTAATGAATGGCAATGATCCGGAATGCCGGAGATGGATCGAGAAATTCCGCGAACCTGCAGCGCAGGGTGAGGGCGGTCGTGAGCGACGGCAGACACGCCGCCGGCGCAGCGCCTGAAGCATTAAGACAGACCTTTTATAGTTGGAACAATGACCGACGACAGCAGCGCAAGATCTGGGAAATTGCCGGATGAGGTGAAAGTTATTTTCACTCCATCGGGCAGACAAGGCAAAGTTCCCGCTGGAACGACGGTGCTGCAGGCAGCGCGTAACCTCGGTGTTGATATCGACTCCGTTTGCGGTGGGCGCGCTTTGTGTGGGCGTTGTCAGATTACGGTTGGCAGTGGTGAGTTTGCCAAACATGGCATAACCTCGGGTAATGACAGCCTTGGAAAAGTGACCGCTGTTGAGACCCGCTATGCAGATAAAAAGGGACTTGGCGATGGTCGGCGCCTGTCCTGTCAGTCGCTGCTTTGTGGTGATGTGGTCATTGATGTCCCACCTGAAAGTCAGGTCCATAACCAGCTTGTGCGCAAGGCGGCAGATGACCGGCAGATCGAGATGGATCCGATTGTCCGCCTGTGCCTTGTTGAGGTGCGCGAGCCGGACATGCACGAACCTTCGGGTGATTTTCGCCGTCTGGTGGAGGCGGTGGAGACGCAATGGCCGGATCGTGTGACCGGCAGCATCAGCTGTGATCTGAATATTCTGCAATCCTTGCAACCGGTATTGCGTGCTGGCAAGTGGCAGGTAACGGTGGCACTTCGTGACGGGCATCACATTGTCGGCATCTGGCCCGGCCTGAAAGACCGCATTGCCGGCGTTGCCATTGATGTGGGATCGACAACCATGTCGGTGCATCTGTGCGACATGGTAACTGGCGAGGTTCTGGCCTCAACCGGTGCGATGAATCCACAGATCCGCTTTGGCGAGGATCTGATGAGCCGTGTTTCCTATGGGATCATGAACCCCGGCGGTGACAGAGAGATGACAGCTGCAGTCATTGACGGTTTGCAGAGCCTTATTTCGGTCGCTGCGGAACAGGCCGGCCTGACCCCTGAGGATGTTCTGGAAATTGTGCTTGTCGGCAATCCGGTGATGCACCATCTATTGCTTGGTATCGATCCGGTTGAACTTGGTGGCGCGCCTTTCGCCCTTGCGGTTGATACCGCCGTTGAGATTCGTGCGAGCGAGCTTGGCCTTGGCATTCATCCGGGTGCGCGTGTTTATGTTCTGCCCTGCATCGCCGGTCATGTCGGCGCTGATGCTGCAGGGGTGGTTCTGGCCGAGGCCCCACAGAAACATGATGAATACACGCTTGTAGTTGATGTCGGCACCAATGCCGAAATTGTCGTTGGCAATTCGCAGCGGATGCTTGCTGCCTCGTCACCCACAGGTCCGGCTTTCGAGGGGGCGCAGATTTCTTCCGGCCAGCGCGCCGCGCCTGGTGCGATTGAGCGCATTCGCATCGACAGGAACACGCTTGAACCCCGGTTTCGAGTGATTGGCGTTGACCAATGGTCTGATGAGGCGGGCTTTGACGAGGCGGTGAAGGCGACCGGCATAACTGGGATTTGTGGTTCGGGGATCATTGAGGTGTTGGGGGAGATGTATCTTGCCGGAATCATTTCGATGGACGGCGTTGTCGATGGTCAAAAGGCCGATCAATCAGCCCGTATTGAGGCCGATGGCCGCACGTTTTGCTACCGCATTTCAGAGAATGTAACGGTCACGCAGAATGATGTGCGTGCGATCCAGCTTGCTAAGGCTGCTCTTTATGCTGGTTTCCGGCTGCTGATGGACAAGATGCAGATCAAAGCCATCGACAGGGTTGTTCTGGCGGGTGCCTTCGGTACACATATCGACCCGAAATATGCGATGGTGCTTGGGATGATCCCCGATTGTCAGTTGGGAAATGTCCGAGCTGCTGGCAATTCGGCTGGGGCCGGGGCGCGGATGGCGCTGCTCAATCGTGGTGCCCGCCGTGAGATCGAGGCTGTTGTCCGTGACATTGAAAAGATTGAAACGGCCATCGAACCATCGTTTCAAGACCATTTTGTCAAGGCGATGGCGATCCCGCATAAAAGCGATCCCTATGCGAGGCTCGCTGCCGAGGTTGAGCTGCCTGAGCGCATTTTGACGGCTGAGGACGCCCCGGCCATCGAGGGTGGCCGCCGCCGTGGTGGCCGCCGCCGTGCCTAGGCGGTTAGTGTCGCTGATTCTGATCGCTGAGCGAAGCGAGTATTTCGGCGCTTCTTTTGGCCTTTGTCCAGCTGGTATAGCCAATCCAGGCCATCGCCACTGCCGTAAGCAGATAGCAGGGCCAGACAAAGGCGGCATAGCCACCCATTGAGAAAAACGCGCTCATTGCCTGGCCTCGCTGGCGGCCGCCGGCTGGCGGCTGTGCCGAAGCTGCAGGCTAGTGATGCGTCGCTCGATCAGCAATGTTTTCATCCGCAAAATGACCACTGCGGCAAAATAAAGATGGAAGCCTCCAAGCATCAGCAACAACGGCGTCAGCATCGCCGGATCAACCGAGACACCACCACTGCGGATCAGGCTTGCCGGCTGATGCAGTGTGTTCCACCAATCAACCGAAAATTTAACGATCGGAACATTCAGCACCCCGACAAGTGCCAGCAATGCGGCTGGCCGGCTGCCGCGCTCCACCCTGTCAAAGCCGTTCGCCAGCGCAATCACAGCAACATAGAAAAAGAACAGGATCAACATTGACGTCAGCCGCGCGTCCCAGACCCACCAGGCGCCCCACATCGGCTTCCCCCACAGCGAACCTGTGACAAGCGTCAGCATGGCAAAGACAGCCCCCACCGGCGCCATCGCCCGCAGCGCAACATCAGCCAGTGGATGCCGCCAGACGATATAGAACAGCGCGCAGATGCCCATCGCCACATATCCCAATGTTGCCAACCAGGCAGCTGGAACATGCACATACATGATGCGCACCGTGTCTCCCTGCTGGTAATCGGCTGGGGAGGCAATCAGCCCGTAATAAAGTCCAGTCATCAAGAGCCCGGATGCCACAACGACAAATGGCCAGAAAAGCGCTTCGGCAATTCTGAAAAAGCGTGTGGGGTTGGCGAAATAATCAAACATTATGTTCCCCCATCATCGTCCGCCTCACCTAGTGCTGCCGCAGCCACGGGCGGAGCGATGGCCAGCAGGACAGCCATGATGGCTCCCAGCAACTTCAGATGTGGTGTCAGTAGCAGGCCGGTCTCAGGCACTGATGCCAGCACCCCGAAAATCAACACCGGAACCGCCAGCGGCAGGACCAGCAACGCCATCAGGCCGCCCCCATGGCGCGCGCCGGTGGCAAGGCTAGCGCCAATCACCCCAAGCAGGGTCAATGACGCTGTGCCAATGGCAAGCGCAATCAACAGGCTTGGCAGCACCCAGGGGTCGATCTGCAGCAACAGGCCGATGAGCGGCGCCGCCAGCAAAATCGGCAGGCCGCTGACCAGCCAGTGCGAGATTGCCTTGGCAATCACGTAGGCAAAAAGTGGCAGCTTCGAGAGCGCCACCTGATCCAGCCAGCCATCGCGCAGATCAGCCGCAAACAGCCGGTCAAAACCAGCAAGGATCGACAGAAAGGCGGCGATCCACAACAACGGCACGGCAAGTGGTTGCAAAATTTCCGGCTGTGGGCCGATGGCCAGTGGAAACATGGTCACGATAATTACGAAGAACAGCAGGATCACGCCGATATCCAGTCGGCTTGCCCAGGCAATCGACAAATCGCGTCTGATCTGATGGATGAAACCGTTCATTTCTCCGGTATCCCTTTGGCAGAAGCCTCAGATGCGGCGGGTTCGCCAACTCTTCGCGGTGCCAGCATTACATTCATGCCCACGTCGGCGCTGTCACTCAGCGCCAGCACCTCAGGCTGGGCATAGGGAGCCAGCGGCAGATGCGTTGCTGCCATCACCAGACCATCGCGGCCAAGATGGTGGCTGATCATACTGTCGAGAACCTGCATCGTATCAATATCCAACCCGACACTTGGCTCATCCAGCAACCAGAGTGCGCTCGGTGGCCCAAGCAGCAGGCGGGCAAGGGCGAAACGCCGACGCTGCCCACGCGACAGCAGGCGTGTTGGCAGATTGGCGAAGGGAACCGCGTTCAGCTGACCGATGGCATCGTTGATCCTGCTCTCGGCATCAGCAACATCATTCATCTCGGCCCAGCTGGTAAGATTCTGCCGCCCGGCCAGCACCCCTGAAACACCATCCTGATGCCCGACATACAAAATCGGTACGGTGCAGCTGATGCTGCCACGCACCGTTGTAAGACGTCTTGAAATGGCGCGGAGAAGCGAGGATTTTCCCGAACCGTTCGGACCGGTCAGTAGAGTCATCTGTCCCGGCCTCATTTCATGGTTTATATTCTGCTGGATGAGCCGCTCACCCCTCATAATGGCGACATCATGGAGACGCAGCGCTGGTGCCATCTGGACATTGCGCTCTGGTTTTTTGACGGTGGCGGGGCTTGCCTTTGCGGCCTTTTCTGTTGGCTTTCTGGCGGCTTTGCTTTCAGCCATCTTCGACGTTTTTATGGCCGTCGCCCTGCGCGCCTTTTTGGCGGTGGCGGCGGTTGGCCGGTCACGGCTTGCGGCACCACGCGATGCGGCTTTCCTGCGGATGTTGTCGGCTTTGCTCTCCATAAGCCCTATTTAGCGAAAACCGAGACTAGCGACTAGAGGCAAACACGCCGCAGGGATGCTGATTTAGCTGTAAAATGTAATGGTGGAGGTTGAAATGGCTGAATGACGGTATCTGTCCATGGCTATCGACAACCGACCTAAAGCGGATAAATGGGCTGGAAAATCTGCTGGTTTGGTTCTATTATGTGTTTTTGGTTTGGTCCGTCTTTTTTCAGGGATTGTCTGCCGGGGAAATGCCCGGTTATCGCCGCGGCCTGACAACTGCTTTGGCCTGACATCTGCTTTGGGGTGTCCCTAATATTATCATGCGTGCTTCAGTGCCTCTGATTCGTTCCTGGCGGGTTCCGGGGCTGGCTGCGAGGCACGCACAAACAGTCAGCAAGGAACGTCATGAGTTTATACCGTACCTATCTCGAGGAGGTTAAAAACCGCAGGACACAGGGATTGGCACCAAAGCCAATTGATGACGGGGCGCTGCTTCACGAAATCATCCTGCAGATAAAGGATCAGGCAAATCCGCATAGGGACAACTCGCTGGAGATGCTGTACTACAATACGGTACCCGGCACCACGAGCGCTGCAGGTAAAAAGGCAGATTTCCTGAGGGAGATCATCACCGGTGATGTGGTGGTAAAGGAAATTTCGCCGGCATTCGCGTTTGAGTTGCTGGCGCACATGAAGGGTGGTCCCTCTGTAAGGGTTCTGCTCGATCTGGCCCTTGGAGATGATCTGGCACTGGCTGAGCCTGCTGCGGCGGTTCTGAAAACGCAGGTCTTCCTGTATGACGCCGACACTGACCGTCTAAAAGCCGCTTTTGAGGCAGGAAACGAAATTGCCCGCGACATTCTCGAGAGTTTTTCCAGGGCTGAGTTTTTCACCAACCTGCCGGATATTGACGAGGAAATAAAAGTCGTCACCTATATCGCGGCCGAGGGTGATATTTCCACCGATCTGCTCTCGCCGGGAAACCAGGCGCATTCACGTTCAGACCGCGAGCTGCATGGCCGCTGCATGATCTCCGAGGCCGCGCAGCAGGAAATCAGGGAACTCCAGAGACAGCATCCGGACAAACGTGTGATGCTGGTTGCCGAGAAGGGCACCATGGGTGTTGGCTCTTCGCGCATGTCCGGCGTCAACAATGTTGCGCTGTGGACCGGCAAGCAGGCCAGCCCCTATGTGCCCTTCGTCAATATTTCGCCAATCGTCGCCGGCACGAACGGCATCTCGCCGATTTTCCTGACGACTGTTGATGTCACCGGCGGCATTGGCATTGATCTGAAAAACTGGGTCAAGAAGCTGGGGCCTGACGGCAAGCCAATTCTCAACAACGATGACAATCCTGTTCTTGAGCAGAAATATTCAGTCGAGACGGGAACCGTGCTGACGATCAACACGAGGGAGAAAAAGCTGTTCACCAACGATGGCGGGGAGGAGCTGGTTGACGTTGCCGCGTCATTCACGCCCCAGAAAGTTGAGTTTATCAAGGCTGGTGGCTCCTACGCTGTCGTCTTTGGCAAGAAACTACAGAGCTTTGCTTGCGAGACGCTGAACCTTCCCCTGAAATCGGCTTTTGCGCCGTCGACTGAAATTTTCCATGAAAATCAGGGGCTGACTGCCGTTGAGAAGAGTTTCAACGCCAATGCAATCGGTGTGGAACCAGGCGCGGTTCTGCATGCTGGATCGGATGTCAGGGTCAGGGTCAATATTGTCGGCTCGCAGGACACCACCGGCCTGATGACATCACAGGAGCTGGAATCGATGGCCGCAACGGTCATTTCGCCGACTGTTGACGGCGCGTATCAATCCGGGTGCCACACTGCGTCGGTATGGGATTTCAAGGCGCAGGAAAACACCCCCCGTTTGATGAAATTCATGAATGAGTTCGGGCTGATCACGGCGCGTGATCCCGAGGATGGCTATCATGCCATGACGGATGTGATCCATAAGGTGTTGAACGACATCACGGTTGATGACTGGGCAATCATCATCGGTGGTGACTCGCACACGCGGATGTCAAAAGGGGTGGCCTTTGGCGCTGACTCCGGAACAGTTGCGCTTGCTCTTGCCACGGGCGAGGCAACGATGCCCATTCCCGAGTCCGTCAAGGTGACTTTCAGGGGCAGTATGGCAGCGCACATGGATTTTCGCGATGTCGTTCATGCCACCCAGGCGCAGATGCTCAAAGAGTTTGGTGACAACGTCTTTCAGGGACGGATCATCGAGGTTCATATCGGAACCCTGCTGGCTGACCAGGCGTTCACCTTCACTGACTGGACGGCGGAAATGAAGGCTAAGGCGGCAATCTGCATTTCCGAGGATGAGACGCTGGTGAAATCGCTGGAGATCGCGCGGGATCGCATTCAGACGATGATTGACAGGGGCATGGAAAATGATGCGGGAATGCTCCAGCGGCTGATTGGCATCGCGGAAAAACGCATCGCCGAGATCAGGTCTAGCGAGAAGCCGGCCCTGACTCCCGATGACAATGCAAGCTATGCCGCCGAGGTTGTCGTCGATCTGGACCAGATTAACGAGCCGATGATTGCTGACCCTGATGTCAACAATGCTGACGTCTCGAAGCGTTACACCCATGATACTATTCGACCTATTTCCTTCTATCAGGCTGAAAAGAAGGTCGATCTTGGCTTCGTTGGCTCCTGCATGGTGCATAAGGGCGATGTGAAGATTGTCGCGCAGATGCTGCGCAATCTCGAAAAGGCCTCCGGTCGTGTCGAGTTCAAGGCGCCGCTGGTTGTAGCCGCCCCGACCTACAACATCATCGACGAACTGAAGGAAGAGGGAGACTGGGGCATTCTGCAGAAATATTCCGGGTTCGAGTTCGATGATTCTGCGCCAAAGAGCACCGCGCGCGAGAATTATGAGAACATTCTCTATCTTGAGCGGCCCGGATGTAACCTGTGCATGGGCAATCAGGAAAAAGCGGAAAAAGGTGATACCGTTCTTGCCACCTCAACTCGATTGTTCAAGGGGCGCGTGGTCGAGGATTCCACTGACAAGAAGGGTGAGTCCCTGCTGGCATCAACGCCGGTTGTCGTTCTGTCTGCCATTTTGGGCCGGACGCCAACGATCGATGAATATAAGACCGCTGTTGAGGGCATTGACCTGACAAGGTTTGCACCGCCGCTGAACAGGCCAATGACGTCGGCATCGGCCCATTTCTAGGGTTTTTTACCTTGGCGCAGTTACCAAGCGGAGATCAACATACCACAAAACCCCATTCCGGTGACTCCGGGTGAAGATTTTTGGTGATTTCAACTCAGAAATTCGGTGCGCCGCGCGGTAAATACCGCTAGTCTTGTAGCTCGTCTTGTTTGTTTCCCCGCCCTGCGGTTTTTCGCTGATGTCATTCACCAGACCTCCCGCCACCCCGTCCCGTGCGTCTGTATCGCGGCCCTCTGCCGCAGTGACTGTTGTTTTGGGCCCGACCAACACCGGCAAGACGCATCTGGCGATTGACCGGATGACTGGTTATGCCTCCGGCCTGATCGGGTTTCCCCTTCGGCTTCTGGCACGCGAGAATTATGACCGTCTGGTCGCGCGCCTTGGTCCATCAAAGGTTGGCCTTGTTACCGGTGAGGAGCGCATTCTGCCGCCATCGGCACGCTATATCTGCGCCACCGTTGAATCGATGCCACTGGAGCGCAATGACACTGGCACAAAGGCGGATTTTCTGAGAGGTCAATGGGTCAATCGCGGTTTTGAATTTGTCGCCGTTGATGAGGTGCAGCTTGCCGGAGACCGCGAGCGCGGCCATGTCTTCACTGACCGCATCCTGCATGCGCGTGGTCAGTTCGAGACCATGCTGATGGGCGCTGAAACAGCTGGCCCACTCTTGCGGCAACTACTTCCCGAGGCCCGATTCGAAAAACGCCAGCGTATGTCAAAACTGTCCTATTCCGGACAATGCAAGCTGACGCGTCTGCCGCGGCGCAGCGCGATCGTTGCTTTTGGCGTCGCCGATGTCTATCAGATCGCCGATCTTGTGCGCCGCCAGCGGGGTGGTGCGGCCGTTGTCATGGGCCGGCTCAGTCCGCGGACCCGCAATGCGCAGGTTGACCTCTACCAGAGTGGTGATGTTGATTTCCTGATTGCGACCGATGCGATTGGGATGGGACTCAATCTAGATCTTAGCCATGTCGCGCTGGCATCCGATGTTAAATATGATGGACGGCGAATGCGTAAGCTGACACCGGCAGAAATGGCCCAGATTGCCGGCCGTGCTGGCCGACATGTAAATGACGGTACCTTTGGTATCACCGATAGCTGCCGCGCGCTTGAACCGGAAGTTATCGATGCCATCGAGACGCATCGATTCCAACCGCTGCGCGCGCTTTACTGGCGCAGCCGTGACTTGGATTTTTCCACGGTAGACACGCTGCTAGCCTCGCTTGAGATGCCGCCGCCTTTGCCTTTCCTTTTTCGCAAGGGCGATGCGCTGGATCATCAGGCGTTGGCGGCCCTGGCCAGCCGCCCTGAAATTCTGGCGGCTGCTACTAATAGCTATGACGTGCGTCTGCTCTGGGATATCGCCTGTATTCCTGATTTTCGGCAGAGCCTGAATGAAAACCATTATGAAATGCTCGCGGGCATCTACGCTACGCTGGTGGCACACGGGGTTCTTGGCACGGAAATGGTAGCAAAAGCGATGGGCCAGCTCGACCGACTGGATGGCGACCTCGATACATTGATGACCCGCCTTGCTTATATTCGAACATGGACCTACATCACACAACGAACTAACTGGACAGACAGCCCCGCCCAATGGCAGGATCGTGCACGTCAAATTGAGGACCGGATCTCGGATTGCCTGCACAGCCGGTTGTCGGAGCGGTTCGTTGATCGACGGGCTGCGCATTTGAGTCGAAGATTGAAGGAAAAGAAGAATTTGATGGCTTCGGTAAAGACGGACGGTACGGTTCTGGTTGAAGGTGAGGAAGTGGGCGTGCTGGACGGATTTGTGTTCCAGCCTACCCTTACGGATGGTGAAGAAAAATCGACCATTTTAGCAGCGGCGCGACGTGGGCTTCCCGATGAGATTGAAACCCGCGTACGGGCCTTTGTAGCGTCTTCAACTCCTGCCTTCAGGCTTGATGGGGCTGGCGTGATCAGCTGGCGCGAAGCCAAGGTGGCACGGCTTGTCAAGGGTGAAAGCCTTTATGCCCCTCGTCCTGAAGTAATCGACAGTGATCTGCTTTCGATTGATCAGACACGTCGTCTGCATGCGCGGCTCAATGATTTCGTCGCTGAGCATGTGCGTGATGTACTGTCTCGGTTGTTGGCGCTGGAATCCCCTGAAGCTATTGAAATGCCAGTCCCCAGCAAAAAAGCCGAAGGCAATGCCCCGCTAAATACCGCAAAAATACCAATCGATGAAGCCAGCAGACCGAGCAAGAATGAAATCCCGGCAAACCCACCGGTTGAACAGCCTGATATCCTTGAGGAACCCGTGACCAAACCGATAACCCTGTCAGGTGCTGCCAAGGGGATTGCATTTACGCTGTTTGAGGGACTCGGCGCAATTCGCAGTGTCGAGATTGCGCATCTGACAAGAGCACTCGGGGAATCTGACCGCCTGGCGATGGCGCGTCTTGGCCTGCGCTTTGGCGTTGAGGCGGTTTATTTGCCTGATATGTTGAAACCAGCGCAGATCGAATTGCGGGCGCTGTTATGGAATATATATCTCAATGACAGCGATAATTTTCACGCGCCGCCACCTGCTGGTCGCGTCACAATTGACTCGGTTGAGAATGTTCCCGATGAATTTTGGCTTTCCGTCGGCTATCGCCGCCTTGGCGGACGCGTGATGCGCGTTGATATGGTTGAGCGGGTGGCGCTACTAGTGCGCAATGCAGCGAGAGGGGGTCAGTTCAAGATCACAGAGGATATGCTCTCGCTTGCCGGGGCAACACGTGAACAGATGAGCGCGATGCTGCTGGAAATGCAGTGCAGGATTGTTGGTGAGGAACCATCTGAGAGCCCTGAAAAGCCGGCGCTGCCGATTTTTGAGCGTGTCCGCCGTGCCCGCCCGAATGCGGGTAAACTACACAATGATCGGCCGGCTAACGAGACTGCAAAAAAAGGGAATGGGCGTTTCAAGGCTGAAGGCACACGACGCGCGGCTGACAAGAAACATTCCCGTTTGGCCAAACCCGCCCAAAAACAGCCTGATCCCAATTCCCCCTTCGCTGTTCTGGCAGGACTGAAGCTAAAGGAATAGTGCAGACTTGAGCGGATCAGACACATCGCTGCGCCTTGATAAATGGCTGTGGTTTGCACGTTTTTTCAAAACTAGGGCGATGGCAACAAGAGCAATAGCTGGTGGCCGTTTCCGGCTCGATGGTGAGGTTATGAGTAAGCCACATCGTGCTGCCGTCATCGGACAGACACTGACTTTTGCACAGGGTGCCAATATCCGTGTGATTCGCATCGTGGCACTCGGCAGCCGGCGGGGACCGGCATCAGAGGCCATGTTACTTTATAAAGATCTGGCACCGTTGCAGCCTAAACTGACAAAGACCACGGCACATGATCCTGATTTTGAGGCACGGGAAAAAGGAGCTGGGCGGCCGACAAAACGCGAACGCCGCCTGACCAAAAGGCTCAAACCAGGGCTGTAGTATACCACAAACTGATGACAGGATGATATTATGCTTGAAAAACTTGAAGGGTGGATAAAGACATTTTCTACCGATAAGACCGTCGCTCCAAAGGACGACCACGCTTGGGCGGAAACGCTCGCTGGTCTGCTGATTGAGGCAGCGATGGCCGATGGAGGGCTTCATCAGGATGAACGGGCGAGCATTTCCCACGCGCTTATCAGCCAGCTTGACCTTAGCGACGAGGAGGTTGGTAGAATCATTGAAAAGGCTGTTGTTGCCCATGAGGATCGTATCGAGATTCATCCGCTGTTGCGGGCCATCAGGTCGGAAACTGAAGCTGAGGAACGGATTGCGATAATGGAGATGGCGTGGATGGTTGTGCTTGCTGATGGCCAGATGCATGAATATGAGGCACAGCTTATGCGCCGTTTGGCGGGTCTGCTCTTTGTCGAAGATGTGGATTCTGGGCGCGCCGCCAAAAGAGCAAGAGCTCGGTTAGTCCGTGGCGTGTAGGCCTTGCCCAACCGGTGATTCTGCGATAGAACTCGCGGCTTAAACCCCAACCCGATGGAACCACAATCATGACATATATCGTCAATGAAAACTGTATCAATTGTAAATACACAGACTGCGTCGAAGTATGCCCTGTAGACTGCTTCTATGAGGGTGAGAACATGCTGGTGATCCATCCTGACGAATGTATTGATTGCGGCGTGTGTGAGCCCGAGTGTCCGCCCGAAGCCATCCTCCCGGACTCAGCGCCGGGTGCAGAGGGATGGCTTGAAATCAATCGCGAGATGTCGGAGATCTGGCCCAACATCGGACAGCGGATTGATCCGATGCCAAAAGCTGATGCCAGTCAGGGCGAAACGGGAAAATATGAAAAATATTTCACCAAGGCGCCAGGGATGGGCAACTAGCGCCCGTTGCGTGATACGGCTGGTCGACCTGTATACTTTTCAAAGAGTTGTTTTTTGCAGAAAATTAGAGTATTATAATGGTTTAGCGCAGGAAAATGGTGATTTGCGGCCGTTGGGACCATTTCTGGTGATCGAGTGCTTTCGAAACATTGTCATTTGCGTGATGCTAGAGCAATCTATGCCGCCCCGCCTTGCAGGGCGGCTTCATTATTGGATGGCAGGCACGGCACGAGGAAAAGAAAACTATGGCACAGAAGTCAGAAACTATTTTTGCAGAAGGTGATTTTGTAGTTTATCCGACCCATGGCGTTGGCCGCATTCTTGGTACTGAGGAACGCAATGTCGGTGGTGCGGTTATGGAAATGCTCGTGGTTCGGTTTGAACAGGACCGCATGACGTTGCGTGTGCCAATGGAAAAGGCAAAATCGCTTGGCCTTCGAACATTGAGTTCGCGCAAGCAGATGGATCAGACCATTACTACTCTGCAGGGCAAGGCACGTGTGCGCCGTACGATGTGGTCTCGCCGCGCGCAGGAATATGAAACAAAAATTAAATCTGGTGATCCGGTGTCAATCGCTGAAGTTGTGCGCGACCTGCACCGTCGGACTAACCAAGCCGAGCAATCCTATTCCGAACGGCAAATGTATCAAGCCGCGCTTGAGCGTCTGGCGCGCGAGTTCGCGGCAATTGAAAAGATTGATCAGGATGCGGCCGCGATGAAACTTGAGGATTTGATGGACGTCGCCTGACCGACAGCGTTTTCATGTCCGAGGTTGCCTTGGTTGTCGGCGTCATCATCATTGCCCCCTGATGCACCGCCCTGTGGGGATTGAAAGGGTTGCGTTGTCTCGGCTATGATGGGGTATGGCACACGCATTCATTCAGGAAAAAGAACTGTTTCCGCCGGTTGTTCCGTTCAATCAGGGTTATCTAGACCGTGGAATCCACCGCATACATTATGAACAATGTGGAAATCCCGATGGTGTCCCTGTGCTGTTTCTGCATGGCGGGCCGGGTGCAGGCATTGCGCCGGCACACCGCCGCCTGTTCAATCCTAATCGTTTCCATTGTGTGCTGTTTGACCAACGCGGTTGTGGCCAATCACAGCCCCATGGTGAAATTGCCGATAATACGACCCAGCATCTAATCGACGACATCGAAGCGCTGCGCACCACATTTGGTATCGACCGGTTTGTGCTTTTTGGCGGGTCCTGGGGTAGTACGCTGGCACTGGCCTATGCGATTGCCCATCCCGAAAATGTGTCGCGCCTGATCCTGCGCGGCATTTTCCTTGGTACGGATGCCGAAGTGAATTGGTTTCTCAATGATATGGGGCGGTTTTTCCCCGAGGCCCATGAGAGTTTTGTCGAATTTCTGCCGCTGCAAGAACGGTCTGATCTGCTGACTAGTTATCACCGTCGCCTGATCGACTCCAATCGCCATACGCATCAGGCAGCAGCTGAGCGCTGGGCCTCATATGAGACAAGCTGCTCGACGCTGCGCTCCGGGGTTCGTCATGTGGGTGGTAAATTAGCACTCAGCATGGCGCGTCTAGAGGCACATTACTTCGTCAATCAATGTTTTCTTGCGTCTGACCATATTCTGAAAAATCTTGATCGCATAAAGCATTTGCCAGCCGAGATCATTCAAGGGCGTCATGACGTCATCTGCCCTCCGGTTACAGCGAGAATATTGGCGAAAGGCTGGGGACCCAGAGCTAAACTCAGGCTCATCGACGAGGCGGGACACTCGACATTTGAAACTGGTATAGCGCACGCGCTTCTCGCGGCGCTCGAGAAATGTCGTTAATCGGTCTGTATGGTTACTTTCCTGTTCCAAAATATTTGTTTTTAGGTTCAAAAGGTAAATGCGAGTGAAATATTGCTACTTACAAGATTTTGAACTTACTTGGGTGAAATCTCTTGAAAAATGGCCACTTCAAGTAAGAGTATGAAACCATTGCTGAGAATAATCAAACTCAGTAAAACTCTCGGCTTACCCTTAACAATCAGGTCTATATTTGCGAAGAGCAGAAAATAGATCCGATGGCAGGGCCGGAAACGCTTGAGCTTATGCGCACTTGCTATAGTATCTTTTACTCGTTGTTTCGTGGCCGTGAGGCGGATATGGCTAGAACCATTACAACCAAGGTTGTTGGTGATTGAATTGTGAAATACCCGCACTGCCATGATTGGCAATAAAGTGTTCGACGGAAGGTAACGCTCAAATAGACCGGATAGGTTCATGAATAGTGTTGGTGAAGACAAGAATTTGGAGGCAATCAGCTTTGAGGATGCGTTGCAAGAGCTCGAGGCGATCGTAACGTCTCTCGAGCGTGGGGATGTATCACTTGATGATGCTATTGCCGCATTTGAGCGTGGGACCACACTCAAGGCACATTGTCAAAAGCGGCTTGAAGAGGCGCGGATGAAGGTGGAGCAGATCAAGCTGCCGACAGATGGCACTTCGCCTGTCGAAGTTCGCAATTTTTCAGCCGAAAATTAGTGCTTCATGGAATTTTCAGATCAACTCGCTAGCGATGCTGCGGCAACGGCTGCACTAATTGATGACATCCTCCGAACGGATCAGTCCTCAGCACAGCGATTGCGCGAGGCGATGATTCATGCCGCGATGAGCGGCGGCAAGCGCCTGCGGGCCGCACTGGTACTTGGCGCGGCGCGGCTGTCAAATGACGGTAGCCAGCAGCCAGGGGCGCTGCGGGTGGCAGCGGCACTGGAAATGCTGCACGCCTATTCGCTGGTGCATGACGATCTGCCGTCGATGGATGACGCTGCAACGCGGCGTGGCAAGCCCAGCTGTCATGTAGCGTTTGATGAAGCAACGGCCATTCTAGCCGGGGATGCGTTGCAGACCATGGCTTTTGGCATCCTTGCTGATACCCGCACGCATTCTGATCCAGCCGTTCAGACCAGGCTCGTTGCAGCGCTTGCCAGCGCCTCTGGTCTCGCAGGCATGGCCGGGGGGCAGATGCTGGACCTGCAGGGTGAGGTGCGCCAGCTTGATGTTGCCGAAATCACTGAAATGCAGTCGATGAAGACTGGTGCGCTAATCCAATGTGCAACCATTTGTGGTGGCATCGTGGGCGGTGCTGATCACCGACTTTTGGATGCACTTGGGACATTTTCGCGTGATTTTGGGTTGGCGTTTCAGATTGCCGATGACCTACTTGATTATCATGGTGATGCGGTGACGCTTGGCAAACCGACTGGACAGGACGCCAAACGTGCCAAGGGCAGCTTTGTTGCGCTGATGGGTGCAGGCGAGGCACGCGCCACCGCACACCGTCTTATTGATAGTGCGCTGGCTGTTTTGGCACCCTGGCCACAGGCTGGGTATTTGAAGTACCTAGCGACATTCGCTATTGCACGCAAATCGTGATAGCCTAAGCGGCAGTGTCCAGTCCGACATTTTTTATGAGCCGAAGTTGGGCTGATAATTGTGGAGTTGAAATGGCGTCTACCCCCTTGCTTGATAAGATCGGCCGGATTGAAGATCTCCGTCGGCTGCCTGAGCCAGAACTACCGCGTCTTGCGCGTGAGCTGCGCGATGCAACGATTGCCGCTGTTTCGAAAACTGGTGGGCATCTTGGTGCTGGGCTTGGCGTCGTCGAATTGACTCTCGCATTACACTACGTTTTCCAGACACCGGACGACAGGCTGATCTGGGACGTTGGGCATCAGGCCTATCCGCACAAGATCCTTACAGGTCGTCGTGATCGGATTGAGACCCTGCGTCAAAAAGATGGCCTGTCGGGCTTTACCAAGCGTGATGAGTCCGTTTTTGATCCCTTCGGTGCGGGCCATTCCTCCACCTCGATCTCGGCAGCGCTCGGAATGGCGGTGGCCAGTGATCTACAGAACAGCAAACGCAATGTGATTGCCGTGATTGGCGATGGATCAATGAGTGCCGGCATGGCTTATGAGGCGATGAACAATGCGGGCGCCTCTGACAACCGGCTGATTGTTATTCTGAATGATAATGATATGTCGATCGCCCAGCCGGTCGGCGCGATGAGCAGCTATCTTTCGCGTTTGATCACCTCGGAGCCATTCCATTCCATTCGCGATCTGGTGCGGCAAGTGACCAGCAAATTTCCCGCCGAGATAGAGCGTACAGCCCGCCGTGCCCAGGATATGGCGCGTGATCTGATCAGCGGCAATTCAGTTTTCAGTCAGCTAGGCTTTCTACATATTGGTCCGATTGATGGCCATGAGATGGGGCACCTTCTACCGGTTCTGAAAAATCTGCGTGATGGCGATGTAGCTGGGCCGGTGCTGGTACATGTCGTCACTGAGAAGGGTAGGGGGCATCCCTTTGCCGGCCCATCTGCGGAAAAATACCATGCCGTGCCAAAATTTGACGTGATCACCGGTACCCAGCAGAAGGCCGCAGCCAATGTCTCCAGCTACACATCTGTCTTTGCCAGGGCACTGATAGATGCTGCACAGCACGATGACAGTATTGTTGCCATCACCGCTGCGATGCCGTCTGGAACTGGTCTGGATAAAGTCAAGGAACGTTTCCCAACGCGTGTTTTTGATGTTGGCATTGCTGAACAACATGCGGTGACCTTCGCCGCTGGTCTCGCATGTGAGGGTATGAAACCATTTTGTGCGCTTTACTCTACCTTCCTGCAGCGCGGTTATGATCAGCTAGTTCATGACGTTGCGATCCAGAAACTTCCTGTGCGATTTGCTATTGACCGGGCCGGTCTGGTCGGTGCAGACGGGGCCACACATGCTGGGATTTTTGATGTGGCTTATCTGTCCTGTCTGCCCGGTATAGTGATCATGTGTCCGTCGGATGAGTCGGAGCTGACACATATGGTGGCAACCGCTGCTAGCTATGATGATGGGCCATCGGCTGTCCGCTATCCGCGTGGCGAGGGGGTCGGCTGTGAGCTTCCCGAACGTGGTGAGATATTGCCGATTGGCAAGGGTCGTGTCATCCGCTGGGGAGATGATGTGGCCATACTTTCGCTGGGCACCCGCCTTGCCGATTGTCTGGCTGCTGCCGACATAATGGGCGCTGCTGGGGTTACCGTGACTGTGGCTGATGCGCGGTTTGCCAAGCCTCTGGATAGTGTGTTGCTTGATGAATTGGTAGCTGGACATGGCAAGCTGTTGATTGTTGAAGAAAATAGTCCGGGAGGTTTTTCCGCCCATGTCCTGCAATATATGGCAAATGCAGGCCATTTTGATGCCGGCCTCGCCGTCCGCACTCTGTCGCTTCCTGATGAATTCATTGAACATGACAGCCAGACAGGCCAGCTTACTAACTGCGGACTTGATCGTGATGGTATTGTTGACGCGCTTTCCGCCCTTGTCGGCTCAGTCAAGAATATGGGCAGCACCTCAAAGCGGAAAAAATAGAGGTTTTGGTTACCTGGCTCCATCCTTGCAATGAAGATTGTTGGGTGATTTTGGATTATTCTTTGGTGATCATGTCCACCGTATGACATTGGTGTTTGATGGTTTTGATGTGACCGGTTCTCGTAGAAAATCTCAACAGAAAACTTTGCTACCTGAAAACCCGCATCGGATTCGGGCTGATGCGCTGCTTGTGGCACGGGGTCTGGCTGCGTCGCGAGACAGGGCACGGGCGCTGATCACGTCATCGGCTGTTTTGCTTGCGGGAAAACCCTTGAAAAAATCTTCTCAGCTGGTGGCCCCTGATGCCAAGCTGGAGCTGACTGCCAGAGATTTTCCCTGGGTCAGCCGGGGTGCGCTGAAATTGATCGGCGGGCTTGACGCCTTTGCCCAGATTGATCCAGAAGGCTGCATCTGTCTTGACATCGGGGCCAGCACGGGTGGCTTTACCGAAATATTGCTCACCCGTGGTGCAATGCGCGTATTTGCGCTTGATGTTGGACGTGGCCAGCTTCATCCCAGCCTGTCCGGTGATCCTCGTGTGGTGGTACTGGATGGAGTGAACGCCCGCGATCTGACGCCCGACATGCTTGGTATGACGCTTGATCTCATTGTCTGTGATGCATCCTTCATCAGTCTTGCCAAACTGTTGCCGGCGGCGCTGGCGCTGGCCGCCCCCGGGGCCGCTCTCCTTGCACTGATTAAGCCCCAGTTCGAGGTTGGCAGGGGTAATGTCGGCAAGGGTGGTGTGGTACGCGATGCCGCGCTTCACGCCCAGACAACGGCACGGATTGCGCGATGGCTGACGGACGAAATGGGCTGGAACCATATTGGCATCATACCCTCACCAATTGAAGGACCGGATGGCAACCGCGAATTTCTGATCGCGGCTAGCAAGCCGCAGCACTAACCCACTCAGTCGGTGGGCAGAATCCCACATTGCGCGTGATGCCGCATCAATTGATCAGCCAGCGTAATCGCCATCATTGCCTCGGCAACGGGAACGCCACGAATGCCAACGCAGGGATCATGCCGCCCCTTGGTCAGCAGTTCAACTTCATTGCCATCCTCGTCGATTGAGCGCCGTTTCGTCAGAATTGATGAAGTGGGTTTGATCGCAATGCGAACGACGATCTGCTCACCCGTCGAGATGCCACCCAGAATACCGCCAGCATGGTTGCTCAGGAAGGCTGGCCCCTTGCGCATTTCATCACCTGCCTCGCGGCCATCCATTGCCGCTGCCGCAAAGCCGCTGCCGATCTCAACACCCTTGACGGCATTGATGCTCATCATCGCTGCAGACAGTTCGGTATCCAGCTTGCCATAGATCGGCTGACCAAGGCCGGCAGGAATGCCATCGGCAAGGATTTCCAGAATGGCCCCGGCTGATGATCCCTGCTTGCGCACATCATCCAGATACCCTTCCCACGCGGCGGCCGCCTCGGCGTCAGGGCAGAAAAACGGGTTGCTGTCGCAATTGTCCCAATCGAGATTGTCCCGGTTGATCCTGTGCGGTCCGATCTGCACAACGCCACCGCGTACCCGATAACTGGTGCCAAGCGCCTGTTTGAGAAACAGATCGGCGATGGCGCCAGCGGCGACACGCACCGCAGTCTCGCGCGCCGAGGACCGCCCGCCCCCTCGATAATCGCGGATGCCATATTTTTTCTGATAGGTGTAATCGGCATGGCCGGGTCGGAATTGCCTCGCGATATCGCCATAATCCTTTGACCGCTGATCCTTGTTGCGGATCAGCAGGCCGATCGGTGTTCCCGTTGTCTGCCCCTCGAAAACGCCGGACAGGATTTCAACCCTGTCCTCTTCCTGGCGCTGCGTGACAAAGCGGTTCTGGCCGGGCCGGCGGCGGTCCAGATAGGGCTGGATCATGTCCTCGCACAGCGCCATGCGCGGCGGTGCGCCATCGCCCACACAGCCAATGCCGGGCCCATGACTTTCTCCAAAGCTGGTAAAGGAGAACAGTTTTCCAAAACTGTTATCAGACATGTCAGACAGTCGAAATGTCAGGCGCGTCAACCGCCTTCATGCCGACGACGTGATAGCCGCAATCGACATGATGTGTCTCGCCGGTAACCCCCGATGACAAGTCGGAGAGCAGGTACAGCCCGGCGCCACCGACATCCTCAAGCGTTACATTGCGTTTGAGTGGCGAGTTGTACTCGTTCCATTTCAAGATATAGCGGAAATCGCCAATGCCAGATGCAGCCAGTGTTTTCATTGGGCCGGCCGACAGGCTGTTGACCCGGATGTTGCGGCCACCAAGATCAACCGCCAGATAGCGGATTGATGCCTCAAGAGCTGCCTTTGCAACGCCCATGACATTGTAATGCGGCATCACCCTCTCTGCGCCGTAATAGGTCAGCGTCAGCAATGAGCCACCATCATTCATCATCGTCGTGGCCTTTTGCGCGATATGGGTGAAGGAATAGACCGAGATATCCATCGTCCGCTGGAAATTCTCACGGCTGGTATCGACATATTGGCCTTTCAGTTCTTCCTTGTCGGAATAGGCGATGGCATGCAGCACGAAATCGAGCTTGCCCCATTTCTCGGCAAGCGTCGAGAACACGGCGTCAACGCTTTGCTCATCGGTGACGTCACAGGGCAGAACAAGGTCACTATCGACCGATGCGGCCAGCGGCCTGACACGCTTTTCCAGCGCCTCACCCTGAAAGGTAAAAGCCAACTCGGCGCCCTGTTCAGCAAGCTTGACAGCGATTCCCCAAGCGATCGAACGGTCATTTGCCACGCCCATGATAAGTCCGCGCTTGCCAGCCATTACGCCGCCAGTATTTTCAGGCTTGTTCTGTGGTGTGGTCTGATCGCTCATGGCTCTGGTCTTTCCCGTACTTGCGTGGCCCGCACAGGCTGCGCGCCCACCGACAACTAAACTGTCGCCATTCTACAGGCTCCAGCGTTCAGGGCAAGCAGAAGCAGACGCAAAACCTGACAGTGGCAGGCGGCAAAGTCCGCCGTCTGGCCGCTGGCGGTCTAGCGCAGCGAGTAGGTGACCTGACGGGTAATCTCGACACGCTCATTCGGAGCCAGTGGGCGCGCCGATTCAAGCATGATGATCTTGTTGTCGATCTCGATCGTATTTCTATAACCGGTGATCTCCTCGATCGTCTGTTCGGTCATGATCGTTCGCGTCTCACAGATATTCTGCTGTCGATAGCCGACAACTTCGCCCTGTCCGGTGGTGTTCTTTGCATGTTCGCGTCCGAGAATAGCACCGGCAACCGTTCCTGCGGCTCCCGCGCCCTCATTGTCGGACAGCTTGTTGCCGATGGCCGAGCCGATAAGGCCGCCAACAATCATCGCCCCCAGATCGGATTGGCCGCTCTTGGACTCACCATAGATCGGCACATCCTCGGTACGGCAAACGCGCTCGTCCTTGGGCGTCTTGCGCACATAGCTACTGCGGATCGGGTCGGATTTCGTCACTGTTCCCAGAACCGTCTCGACGCGCGTTTCGGCGGCGGCGGTGTTAAGCATGGCGACACACAGGATCGCCGCTGACAATACAGTCGTTCCGACAGCGGCACGGTTAGCAGATGGGGTAGTCTGATGTGGATGCTTCATCGTTGAATACCTTTGATTTCTATCAAATTTTCTGTGTGGTGTGCGGTTTATTAACCTATCACGAGAGACAATATTGCGGAAAAATAAGGCAATAATTTGTTTTTGCCAACAAACTCTCGCCGCTTTTCAGCACTGCACCATTGCAGCTGCAATGGTGAATGCCCATTTCGGCACTAACGGACAGGAGATTCCCGGCATGGAACTTGAACAGAATACCGATCCCTTTGCACTTTTCGGTCAATGGTTTGAAGAGGCCGTTGCCTCGGAAATCAATGATCCTGATGCGATTGCGCTGGCCAGTGTGGACAGGAATGGCATGCCCTCTGTTCGGATGGTCCTGCTTAAGCAATGGTCGCCAGATGGCTTTGTTTTCTACACCAATTACGAAAGCCGCAAATCGGACGAATTGCTGGCAACGGAAAAGGCCGCCTTTTGCATGCACTGGAAAAGCCTGCGCCGCCAGGTGCGTGTCGTCGGCCCGGTCTCGCAGGTATCGCCGGCGCAATCCGACGCCTATTTCGAAACCCGTGGGCGTGGCAGCCAGCTTGGTGCTTGGTCCTCAGCACAGTCCCAGCCGCTTGCCAGCCGTGCCGAATTGGCGGCGGCGGTGGCCGCGAGCGAAGCCCGTTTTCCCGATGCCGTGCCGCGACCACCTCATTGGGGTGGTTATTGCATTGTACCGCAGGAAATCGAATTCTGGGCTGATGGTGAACACCGCCTGCATGATCGCTTTCGCTTCACTGGCAACAGTGCGGGCGGTTGGAATGTGCAGCGTCTGAACCCCTGATTCCTGGCATTACCTGACACGCCGCGCCGTCGCCTGTGATCCAGATGCCGGCGCGCTGGCAGTGTTGTCTGAATTCGGCCGGGCTGTCACCATTGTCTTTTCTGGTTACCTATTCTGGGCAAAAAAAGTCGGATGGAAGACGCTGTTTTTACGCCCTTTCAATATGCTTGCTCCGATGAATGAATGGCGGTCGGCGGTTTGTTGATATTGGCATCGAACCTGCTTAGAAGGGGAGCTTGGAACATGAAAACGCATGCACGCGTTGTTGTCATTGGGGGCGGTGTTGTTGGTGTCAGCACCTTGTACCATCTCGCGAAAAAAGGCTGGTCTGACATTGTTCTTGTGGAACGCAGGGAACTGACCTCGGGTTCGACCTGGCATGCCGCCGGCCTGCTGCCGCTGTTCAACATGTCCTATTCCGTTGGCCAGGTGCATAAATATTCGGTCAAATTCTATCAGGAACTGCAGGAAGAGACCGGTATGGATGTCGGTTTCCGCAATGTCTCGAACATTCGCCTTGCCTCAAAGCCTGACCGCATGGACGAATATCGGCAATATGCCGGCGTTGCCAGCACCATTGGCGTCGATGTCCAGATTCTGACCCCTGAGGAGGTCAAGCATTACTGGCCAATGTGCAACACCGATGGCCTGATCGGTGCGATCCGGCACCCGGGTGACGGCTATATCCAGCCTGCCGACCTGACACAGGCACTGGCGCGTGGCGCGCGGGACCGGGGCGCCGAAATCTATCGTAATACCACCGTGACCGCGATCAGCCGGACCACCGACGGCGAGTGGAAGGTGACAACAGACAAGGGCGAGATCAACTGCGAGCATGTGGTCAGCTGTTCGGGTAATTTTGCCCGCAAGACAGGTCAGATGGTTGGCTTGAACGTGCCGGTGATCCCGGTTGAGCATCAATATATTGTCACCGAGGCGCATCAGGACATCAAGGACCGCCATGCGCGGGGCGAGCCAGAGATGGGAGTTCTGCGGGATTCTGATGGTCAATGGTATATGCGCGAGGAGGCGGGCGGCTTGATCCTCGGCCCCTATGAAAAAGGTGCGCCAGCCTGCTATGTCGATGGGCCAGGCGATGATTCAGAATATGAATTGTTCCAGGAAGATCTTGAACGTCTGGAACCGCATATCGAGTCAGCGATAGAACGTGTTCCGGCTTTTGGCGAGGTTGGTGTGAAAAAGGTCTACAATGGTGCTATTGCCTACACGCCGGATGGCAATCCAATCATCGGTCCGGCATGGGATGTGCCGAATTTCTGGCTAAATGAGGGGCATAGCTTCGGCATCACCGCCGCTGGCGGCGCTGGCTGGCAGCTTGCCGAATGGATTGTTGAAGGCGAGCCAGCCATTGATATGCTAGGCGTCGATCCAAGGCGCTATGGCAGCTATACTTCGCAATCCTATCTCAAGGTCAAAAATGAGGAAGCCTATGAGAATGTGTTCACCATCCATTACCCGGATGAGGAGCGGGCTGCCGCGCGTCCGCTGCGCACTGCACCCTGCTATGACCGCCTAAAGGCCCTTGGTGCTGTGTTCGGCCAGAAATTTGGCTGGGAGCGGGCCAACTGGTTCGCGCCGGAGGAAACGCCGCAGGAGGATCACTGGTCCTTCCGCCGGTCGAACTGGTTTGAACATGTCGGCAATGAAGTCCGCAACGTTCAGGCAAATGCCGGTTTGCTGGATATGTCGGCCTTTTCCAAATGCCGTATTTCCGGCTCGGGTGCCGAGGCTTTCCTCGATCATCTTGTTGCCAACAGGCTGCCACGCAGGGTGGGGCGGGTTGCGCTGTGCCATGCGCTGACTGAACGCGGCGGGGTGCATTCTGAATTTACCATCCAGCGTGAATCTGAGGACAGTTTCTATCTTGTCGCCGCCGGCGCGGCACAGCGGCTGGATCATGACTGGATCAGGAAACATATGCCGGATGATGGCTCTGTCCGTTTCGACAACATTACCAATTCCATCGGTGTGCTGGTTCTGGCCGGACCAAAGGCACGTGACATTCTGCAGAAAATCACCCGCGCCGATCTCAGCAATGCGGCCTTTCCGTGGCTGTCCAGCCGCCTGATCGAGGTAAATCTCGCACCGGCCATGGCGTTCCGGATGAATTTCGTCGGCGAGCTTGGCTGGGAACTGCATCACCCGATCGAATATCAAAACCATATCTTTGATGCGCTGATGGATGCCGGTGCCGAGTTTGGCCTGAAGCCCTTCGGTATCCGGGCCATGGACGCCATGCGGCTGGAGAAATCCTACCGCCTTGTTGGCACCGAATTGTCGATCGAATATGCGGCGCTTGAGAGTGGCCTCGACAGGTTTGTTCATCTGAACAAGGGTGATTTTAAGGGACGCCAGAAACTCAGCCAGTGGCAGGAAGCTGGCTTTGCGACCACCATGGTCACGCGCGAGGGGCATGACACCAACGATGCCGATGCCATTGGCGGCAACCCGATCATGCTTCCCGATGGCGAGGTCATTGGCCGCGCAACCAGCGGTGGCTTTGGATTCCGTGTTAATAAATCCCTGGCTTTGGCGATGGTGCGGCCGGACCATGCCGCCGTCGACACTGAGCTGATGATCGACATTCTTGACCAGCGCCTGCGAGCTACGATTGTCAACGAATCCCCCTATGACCCGGGTAATGAAAAACTGCGTGCCTGAGCTGCTTGGCGAATAACAACAGCGTCGCGGGAGAGGAAACAAGTAAATGTCTGAAACTCAGGTAACAGGGCGGCGTTCGCGTCGCGGCGGCGGGCGTGATGCGCGGCGTCAATTGCGGACCGGTGGCGGTGGCGGTGCCAGCGCGCCGTTCATTACGCGCAACATTCCGCCGGTCGATATTCTCAGTGATGAGGCGACAGAGATCATCGAGGCCAATGCCGAGACCATCCTTGAGGAAATCGGCATTGATTTCCGTGATGATACGGAGGCGCTCGATATCCTGCGAAATGTCGGCTGCGACGTAAAAGGTGAACGGGTGCATTTTCCCCGCGGGCTGGCGCGCCAGCTTTGCGCCACGGCCCCTGCCAGCTTCACCCAGCATGCGCGCAATTCTGCCCGCTCTGTAGAGATTGGCGGCAACAGGACGGTGTTTGCGCCTGTCTATGGCCCGCCATTTGTTCGCGATCTTGAGGGTGAGCGCCGTTATGCCACGATGAATGATTTTTGCAATTTCGTGAAACTCGTCTATATGCATCCCGGTTTTCACCATTCCGGCGGTACCGTCTGCGAGCCTGTCGATCTGCCGGTGACAAAGCGTCACCTCGAGATGATCTATGCGCATCAGCGCCTGTCCGACAAGCCCTATATGGGTTCGGTCACGGCCTCCAGCCGAGCGCAGGACACGGTTGATATGTCAAAAATCCTGTTTGGTGATGAGTTTGTCGCCAACAACACGGTCTGTGTCAGCCTGATAAATGCCAATTCGCCGATGACCTGGGATGACACCATGCTGGGCGCGCTCAAGGTCTATGCACGGAACAATCAGGCGGTGATCACCGCGCCGTTCATTCTGGCCGGGGCAATGTCGCCGGTCTCGGTTGCTGGCACACTTGCCCAGACCCTTGCCGAAGCGATGAGCGGCATCGCCTTCACCCAGGCGGTCAATCCTGGCGCGCCGGTGATTTTTGGTAGTTTTGCCAGCTCGATGTCGATGCAGACAGGCGCCCCGACCTTCGGCACGCCGGAACCTGCCAAGGTGCTTTATGGCTGCGCAAAACTGGCTCGCCGTCTTGGGGTGCCGTTCCGTTCTGGCGGATCGCTTACCGGGGCCAAGACCCCTGATGCGCAGGCCGCCTATGAATCCACCCATACCATTTTGCCAACGGTGATGGGCGGCGTTAATTTCGTCTTGCATGCTGGCGGCTGGATGGAGGGCGGTCTGGTCGCTGACTACGCCAAGCTGCTGCTTGATGCCGATCAATTGACGATGATGCAGAATTTGGTTGACGGCATTGATGTGTCGGAAAACGGCCAGGCGATGAATGCGCTTCACGAAACCGGCCCGGGCCAGCATTTCCTTGGCTCATCCCACACCCAGGCGAATTTTGAGACGGCTTTCTGGCGCTCGGAAATGGCCGACAACAACACTTTTGAACAATGGTCATCCGAAGGCTGCATCGAGAGCAATGCCAGAGCCCGCGTTCGCGTTCGCGAGATGCTGAATTCATATCAGGAACCGGCGTTCGATCCGGCGATTGATGAGGCACTGCGCGCCTTTATTGCCCGCCGGATGGAGGAGTTGCCGGACGCCGACTACTAGGTCAGCAGACATTCATGCCTCGGAAATCACAAAAGCCCCGGTCATCTGGCCGGGGCTTTTTGCTCGTGAGGCTAACGCTTCACCTAACCCTGAAAGACAAAGCCGAACTCAAGTGCCGCATCCTGCAGCCAGTCGAGCGTATAGGCGGCAAAGCTCGTCCGGCAGATCAGCAGGAAGCAATTTTCATCGGTGGCGATCATTGTCACACCGGCATGCGCCAGCATCGTCTGCGCACATTGGCCGGGGACGAATTTTTTGGGATGCAGATCAAGCGCACAGCCCTTGGCGAGTACCGCCCGCACGTCCGGTCCCTCAACCTGCAGAACGCAGAGCGCGTCGGTGACATTTGTCGCGGCGAAGTGCTTGCCAGCAAGATCGTCACTGATCTTGCGCCGCAGATCGCGCTCCATACCGGCCTCGCACAGCAGCAGCGCCTCATCCGGACCAAGCCAAACAATGTGCCGGGCTCCGGCTGAACTGACCATATTGTTGGCCGGGGGAAACTCACAGCCTGTATGGTTCCAGATCACCTTGGCGAAGGCCTTGGTGCCGCGGATGTTGATCTTGCCAATATGCGCCACCTCCTGTACCAGCAGGCCGGCGCTGCCACCATCTGGGGCGACGGTACTCATACCGGCGCGCCCGGCAAGGGCGCTGCGGCCCGGAAGCATTGCATCACCTGTCATGATATCAGCCATTGATCCGCTCTCCTTTCGCGTCAAAGAACGTCGGCTCGACAATTTCCGCCTCGATCACATCGCCATCGAGCATCGGAAGATACACCGTCGAACCCAGCATGCTATGGCCGCCCTTGAGCATCGCCATGGCGATCGACGAGCCGACATTTGGCGAGTAATAGGACGATGTCACCTGGCCAAGCATTTCCATTGGCATCGGCTGGTCCGGGTCAATCACCGCATGCGCTCCCTCGGGGATCACCCGCTGGCTGTCGGTTGTCAGGAGGCCGACAAGCTGTTTGCGGTCGTCAAAGCCCATCGAGGCTCTGGCCAGCGCCCGCTTGCCGATGAAATCGGGTTTCACATCAGACACGATCCAGTCCATTTTCAGGTCCTGCGGCGTTACCGAACCATCGGTTTCCTGGCCAACGATGATAAAGCCCTTCTCGGCGCGCAGCACATGCATCGCCTCGGTGCCATAGGGGGTAATGCCGAACTCAGCACCGGCCTCCATCAACAAGGTCCAGAGCGCCAGCCCGTGGCGTGCCTTGACATTGATTTCGTAGGACAGCTCGCCGGTAAAGGAAATCCGGAAAAGCCGCACTGGCAATCCACCAAGATGCGCTTCCTGCATCGACATGAACGGAAATGAGGAGGCGTTGAGATCGATATCAACACCAGCTGCCTCTAGGATTTTTGCGGCATTCGGCCCGGACAGGGTGGCAACGGACCATTCCTCGGTCACCGCGGTCAGATACACCTTGAGCTCCGGCCATTCGGTCTGCAGCCATTCCTCCATCCAGTCAAGGACATTAGCGGCTCCGCCGGTTGTCGTTGTCATGTGGAAATGATCTTCGGCGAGGCGCGTCGTCACACCATCATCCATGACCATCCCGTCATCCTTGAGCATCAGCCCATAGCGGCATTTGCCAACGCCGAGCTTCAGCCAGCTGTTGGTATAGATGCGGTTGAGAAACTCGGCGGCATCCGGCCCGCGAATGTCGATCTTGCCAAGCGTTGAGGCGTCCAGAAGACCAGCTGTTGTCCGCGCTGCCAGCACCTCGCGGTTGACCGCCTCGGTCATGGTCTCACCCTCCTTGGGGTAGTACCAGGCGCGCATCCACTGGCCGACATGCTCAAAACTGGCATCGTTGGCGCGATGCCAGTCATCCATGCGTGTCAGCCGCGTGGGATCGAAGAGATGGCCGATATCGCGCGCGGCAATCGCGCCGATATTTGCCGGTGTATAGGGCATGCGGAACGTCGTTGTGCCAACTTCGGGGATCTCATTGCCAAGCGCGTTGGCGAGAATGGCCAGCGCGTTGATATTCGATGTCTTGCCCTGATCCGTTGCCATTCCCATCGTGGTGTAGCGTTTGAGATGCTCGACTGACTGAAAGCCCTCGCGCGCGGCAAGTGCAACGTCAGATGCTGTTACATCATTCTGGAAATCGACAAACGCCTTTGGCCCTCTGCCCGGACCCTCACCATTAGTGATTTTCCATGCTGCGAGTGGGCGCCAGCTCTGTTTCGGCGTGTCCAGAGCGGGGGCCTTGATGGTGGCAGACGTCTTGAACCCGGTGGCGCTGGCGGCCTTGGCACCAGCCCGTGCGCCTTCGCGCAGTGCCGCGCCAAGATCGAAACCGCCATTGCACGCCCCGGCGTTGAATGAGGCTTCATGCGTTGCCGACGGTTTGAAACACAGGGTCCGGTCATCCCATTCCAGCTTGCCGCGTGCCTGCGAATGCAGATGCACCGCGGGGGACAGGCCGCC
>CACJUX010000019.1 GCA_902596655.1 uncultured SAR116 cluster alpha proteobacterium
AGATCTGGAATATAGCTTGCAAGCGAAGATAATCTGAGTGGGGGTTGTCATTGACTCTATCGGGGTGGACGAGTTGGTAGAGTGAAGCTATTTAATTAATAAATTTTTATCCCAGCCCATGTAGTGATAAAAGCGGGAGGCATCACGTTGGAAAAGACTATTGCAGTTATTGGCGGATCCGGTTTTGTCGGGCGCGCGACCATCGAATTGATAGCAAAACACAATACGAGAATCGTCGTGCTATGCCGCAATGCCGAGCGAGCAAAATATCTCAAGCCGATGGGAGTTGTTGGACAAATTACTCTGGTCTCCGGCGACGCTTGCGAAGATGAAACGCTTGAACGGGTTATAGCGTCTGCTGACGCCGTGGTAAATCTGGTCGGTATTCTCGCGGAAACGCGGAACCAAAAATTTTCCGCACTTCAGGCGGAACTTCCGGGTCGTATAGGTGCGATGGCAGCCAAGCACGATATCAAAAATGTTGTTCATATCTCGGCCATCGGTGCCAGCGTGACTTCGCGCAGCGTCTATTCTCGTACCAAGGCGGCTGGTGAGGCGGCTCTAATTTCTGCATTCCCAAGAGCTGTAATCTTGCGCCCATCTATTGTTTTTGGCACTGCTGATAATTTTTTCAATCGCTTTGCAGGCATGGCGATGCTTGCACCAGCACTGCCACTGCCCGGTGGGGGTGGCATGTTGATGCAGCCGGTTTATGTTGGCGATGTCGCAGCAGCAATTGCTGCTGGACTTGGCCTCACCAAAACCAGAAAGAAAATGGAAGGAAAAATATTCGAGCTTGCAGGGCCGAATATTTTCAGCTTCAGGCAGCTCATGCAAATGACCCTTTCAAACATCAAAAGACGGCGTTTGCTGATGCCGGTGCCCCTCTGGATGATGCGCTGCGGAGCGGTCTTTGCCGGGTTGCTTCCCAATCCGCCACTAACTGTTGATCAAGTCCGCCTGTTGGCGAGCGACAATGTGGCTGACCCGTTGCGCCCTGGTTTATCGGAAATCGGTATAACACCGACCCCTGTTGATACGATACTGCCGCAATATCTGGCTCGCTTTCGTCCGGGTGGACTTTTTAAGCGGTAAATGCCGGTGTGGTTTAATTTATAGATAGCCAACTTGAACCGCGACCAGCAGAGCGAATCCCATGATCAACCGATAGCCGACAAAGATGGTGAAATTCGCACGGGCGAGCCAGCGCATCATAAGGTTGATGGAGGAAAATGCAAACAGGCAGGACAGGGCAGCAACCATCAGCGCATCGGCGCCCAGCGCCAGATCGTCAGTTTTTATAAGATCGTATGTTTTCAGGACACCTGCCCCGGCAATTGTTGGCAAAGATAGGAGTAATGAAAAATGCGCCGCGCTTACGCGATCAAAGCCAAGATAGCGCGCAGCCATCATCGTGACACCAGAGCGTGACGCTCCGGGAATAAGTGCAAAAATCTGGGCAAGCCCGATCAGCCACGCCTCATTGACCCCAATGTCACCCATCGTCCTCGCTGTTGCGCCAAGCTGGTCAGCGAGCCACAAAAGCAATGCAAACACCAAATTGGCAATCGCCAGTGTTTTCAAGTCAAGCAGCCATGCGGGATCAGCCTTATTGACAAAATAACCGGCAATGATTACCGGGATGGTTGCTATAACTACAAGCACTGCGAGATGACCGTCAGCATGATTTTGGCGCCCGTATGTTATTACCCCACGGGCCATGCGCAACAGGTCTGCGCGCACGTAGGCGGCAACAGCAACGAGTGTCCCTACATGCGCCGCCACATCGATCGCCCGCCCTTGATATTGATGGTCAGTAACCAGTGGTATCAGTATTAGATGACCGGATGATGAAACGGGTAGAAATTCGGTAATGCCTTGGACGGCGGCAACAAGCAAAAGCATCATGAGAGGCATCACGTAAAATCCTGCACTATAGAATAGTTATGGTGGGATCTCCCGCAACGTAAATAGAGGCCTTTCATGCATGTATTTATGCCAAGATAATGCCGTCGATGGCAAGCTGGGAATGAGTAGCCATTTTAGGTCCGTTTTGGAACTAAAACTTAAAAAAAAGGGGATTTTAATTGATCTATGGAAGTTTTCCTTGAGAAAAGGTAAAAAAAAGGGTACGCATACTGACTTAATCCACGATGTGGCACGTGGCGTTGTTGAGACTACCATAGCGGGATATGGCGGTTTGCCTGATCTTACAGTGGATGTAAGCCCTCTTGGAATGTTAATCGAATAGTGATTTTCCGAGTGGGAAGCGGAAAAGTATTTTAGGCACCTTATTTTTATGAGCCTCAAACGGGAGTTGAGACAATGTCCTCAAAAATGCTGAAATTCGTGACCACGCTTAAGGCAACGCCGCCAAAGCGCGACGCCTCAAAACGTGTTGATGATTTTGACGAGATCTATGACGAATTTGACCTTAAGACAGCCAAAGATCAGGCAAGCCGCTGCTCACAATGCGGCGTACCCTTCTGCCAAATCAACTGTCCGCTTCACAACAACATTCCCGACTGGTTGATGCTGACTGCGGAAGGCCGAATGGAAGAGGCATATCGTCTGTCCTCACAAACTAACAATATGCCTGAAATTTGCGGACGGATTTGCCCGCAGGACCGGTTGTGCGAGGGAAGCTGCGTCATCGAAAAAGGGTTTGAATCGGTCACCATTGGCGCTGTTGAAAAGCACATAACCGAGACGGCGTTCGATAATGGCTGGGTCAAGCCGGTGACGCCAGCCATTGAACGGTCCGAGTCAATTGGTGTCATCGGTGCTGGCCCAGCGGGGTTGACAGCGGCGGAAATGCTCCGGCAGAAGGGGTATCAGCTCACCATTTATGATCGCTATGACCGGGCCGGTGGTTTGTTGATTTACGGCATTCCCGGCTTCAAACTTGAAAAGCATGTTGTCGAACGTCGGCAAAAGTTGCTTGAAGACGGTGGTGTGACATTCAAGCTTAACACCGATATCGGTACCGATATAACTTTTGAAGAAATTCGCGCGGCGCACAATGCTGTGCTGATCGCGACAGGGGTTTATAAGGCTCGCGACATTAAAGCACCTGGCAGCGGTCTCGAAGGTATTTTGCCGGCGTTGGATTACCTCACCGCGTCTAATCGCAAAAGCCTTGGTGATAAGGTAGCAGGCTTTGATTCGGGCATGCTGAATGCCGAGGGCAAGGATGTTATCGTGATCGGTGGTGGTGATACGGCAATGGACTGTGTGCGGACGGCTGTTCGGCAGAAAGCGAGATCTGTGAGCTGCCTGTATCGGCGTGACAGGGCCAATATGCCCGGATCGCAGCGCGAAGTAGCCAACGCAGAGGACGAAGGTGTTGAGTTTAAATGGCTTTCAGCACCGCAGGCCTTCATTGGTGATCGTAGGGTCAGTGCCGTTCAGGTTCAGCGCATTCACCTTGGCCAGGTTGACGCAACTGGGCGCCAGGTCCCGCAGTTGATTGAGGACTCATCACATGAACTGCCAGCCGACATGGTGATCAAAGCACTTGGCTTTGATCCGGAAGACATTCCGGTAATGTTTGATGAGACAGCGTTGACGGTTTCAAAATGGGGTACGCTCAGCATAGATTGGCATACCATGATGACATCCTTACCCGGTGTTTTTGCTGCTGGTGATATTGTTCGCGGTGCTTCACTCGTGGTTTGGGGAGTTCGTGATGGTCGTGAAGCTGCAGAGCATATTGACCAATGGATTGCCGCTGAGGCCGGCATTGCGTCAGCGCAAGCGGCAAGTGCGTGAGGGAGCCGCTGATGAAAAAGTTACCAGAAAAAGCAGCGTTCAACGCCAGCACATATTTGGGACGTCGTTTCCGCAATGAGACAGTGCTTCGCGAGGCCGGTGTCTATGGTCCAGAGTTAGAACATGATGCTTGTGGTGTTGGTTTTGTTGCAGCGAAGGATGGTAAAGCCTGCCGCGCAGTGGTCGATGCGGCGATCGAGGCGCTGCAGGCGATTTGGCACCGTGGTGCTGTAGATGCAGATGGAATGACTGGTGATGGAGCTGGCATTCATATTGAGGTTCCGCGTGATTTTTTCATCGAGCATATTGCCTGCACTGGACATGATGATGATGGAGGCCGCCTAGCTGTCGGCATGGTCTTCCTGCCGCGCACTGACCTTGCCGCGCAGGAGAGATGCCGGTGTATCGTAGAGCAGGAAATTCTTGCAGACGGCCATTTCATCTATGGCTGGCGGCAAGTGCCGGTTGACGTCTCTGCACTTGGTGAAAAGGCGGGCGCGACACGTCCAGAAATTGAGCAGATCATGTTTTCAATGCAGGCCGACTTTGACGAGGAGGAGGCTGAGCGTCAGCTTTATATCGTGCGCCGCCGCATCGAAAAAGCTGTAATGTCAGAAATGATTTCTGACTTTTATATATGCTCTTTCTCCAGCCGCTCGATTATCTATAAGGGAATGTTCCTCGCCGAACAGGTAACAGCCTTTTTCCCTGACCTGCTTGACCCACGCTTTGTCTCGTCCTTTGCAATTTATCATCAGAGATATTCAACGAACACAATGCCTACCTGGAAGCTGGCACAGCCGTTCAGAGTGCTGGCTCACAATGGCGAAATTAACACCATCCGCGGCAACCAGAACTGGATGACCTGTCACGAGGACCGGATGGCCTCAGATGTTTTTGGTGACGCTGTAGAGGATCTGAAACCTGTTGTTCCCAAGGGAAGCTCGGACTCGGCGGCGCTTGATGCCGTTTTCGAATTGCTTGGACACGGTGGGCGTGAGCTGCCGATGGTCAAAACCATGATGATCCCTGAGGCTGTCGATGTCAGCGTTGATGATGAGTTGGCAGACCTCTATGCGTATTGCACTTCGGTCATGGAGCCATGGGACGGACCTGCTGCGATTGCAGCTTACGCTAGCAATTGGGTGATTGGCGGACTTGATCGTAATGGCCTGCGCCCCATGCGTTATGTGGTCACCACCGATGGACTAGTTATTGCGGGATCGGAAACTGGGATGGTCGTTGTGCCTGATACCAAAATTGTTGAACGTGGACGCCTTGGGCCCGGTGAGATGATCGGTGTCAATCTGGCGGCCGGTAAGTTGCTCAAGGATGCTGCTCTGAAGCAAGCCATGACCTCAAAGCGCGATTGGGGCAAATGGGTTTGTCGGGCCCGGCAGATGGAATCTGTGCTTGCCGAAAACAATCTCAAAGCTCGCGAAAGATTGCCAACGACGGAGGCTCGCCGCCGTCAATTGATGGCTGGCTGGACGATGGAAGACATGGAACTAATACTGCAGCCGATGGCAGAGAGCGGTAAGGAAGCTGTTGGCTCAATGGGTGATGACACACCGCTTGCTGTTCTGTCTAACCGCTATCGTGGCTTGCATCATTTCTTCCGGCAGAATTTCTCGCAGGTAACGAATCCGCCGATAGATAGCCTTCGTGAGCGCCATGTGATGACATTGCGTACACGTCTTGGAAATCTTGGGAACATTCTTGACGAAGCAGCAGAGCAATGTGACCATCTGCTGCTTCGTTCGCCAGTGCTCACGGTACCGGAATGGGAAGCGTTGCAAGCTTATTTGGGCAAGACAGCAGTTATGATCGACTGCGCATTTGATGTTGACGGAGGAGCTGACGGTTTCACCGATGCGCTTGATCGCATCGCCCGCGAGGCTGAAGAGGCTGTACGGTCGGGATGTGAGCATGTAATGCTCAGCGACCTCAAAACCTCCAAACAACGCGCGCCTCTGCCGATGATTCTTGCAACAGGGGCAGTCCATGCGCACCTTGTCCGCCAACAATTGCGAACCTTCGCCTCGGTAAATGTGGCTTCAGGCGAATGTCTCGATGTCCATCATTTCGCCGTGTTGATCGGTGTCGGTGCCACGACAGTGAACGCCTATATCGCCGAAGAAGCATTGGCCGAGCGGCATGAGCGGGGACTGCTACCAAATCTCACTTTGACCGAAGCAGTTTCCAATTATCGAAGAGCGGTCGAGGATGGGCTGCTTAAGATCATGTCCAAGATGGGTATTTCGGTTCTTGCTTCCTATCGGGGTGGCTACAACTTTGAGGCGCTGGGTCTTTCGCGTTCGCTTGTGGCGACATATTTTCCACCTATGACGTCTCGAGTTTCAGGCCTTGGTCTTACCGGGATTGCAGCTCGCGTAACATCTATGCACCGTGATGCCTATGCCAGCGACGATATTTTCTTGCCTGTTGGAGGTTTCTTCCGCTATCGCCGGTCGGGTGAACGACATGCCTTCGACGGTCAGCTAATCCATGCAATGCAGCATGCCTGTGACACTGGATCATATGAGAGCTGGAAAAAATACTCGCAAATGGTGTCTGAGCAGGGACCAGTGAATTTGCGTGATCTGATGGATTTCAAATCAACAGCCTCTAACCTTGCTATTGAAGATGTTGAGTCAATCACCAGCATCCGCAAAAGGCTCGTCTCACCGGGCATTTCGCTTGGTGCGCTGAGCCCCGAGGCACATGAAACACTCTCGGTTGCGATGAACCGGATCGGCGCAAAATCCGACTCCGGTGAGGGTGGAGAGGATCCGGCCCGCTTCCTGTTGCGTGAGAATGGCGACAACGCTTCCAGCGCGATCAAACAGATTGCGTCTGGGCGTTTTGGCGTCACTGCCGAATATCTGAACAATTGTAAAGAGATCGAGATCAAGGTCGCTCAGGGCGCCAAGCCTGGCGAGGGTGGCCAGTTGCCGGGGATTAAAGTCAATGAAATTATTGCGCGCCTGCGTCATTCTACGCCGGGCGTCACCTTGATTTCGCCGCCGCCGCATCATGACATCTACTCGATCGAAGATCTGGCGCAACTGATCTATGATCTGAAGCAGATTAACCCCGACGCTAAAGTCTGTGTCAAACTTGTCGCATCAACCGGCATCGGCACAATCGCCGCAGGCGTGGCCAAGGCTAAAGCTGACACAATTCTTGTCTCTGGGCATGGTGGTGGAACTGGTGCTAGCCCGCAATCCTCAATCAAACATGCGGGCTTGCCATGGGAAATGGGCCTTTCCGAGGTGCATCAGGTGCTGACCATGAATGATTTGCGGTACAACGTCGTTCTGCGGACTGATGGTGGTCTTAAAACTGGTCGTGATGTTGTTATTGCGGCGATGCTCGGTGCGGATGAATATGGGATTGGCACCTCGGCGCTGATTGCCATGGGATGCATCATGGTGCGCCAATGTCATTCCAACACCTGCCCTGTAGGCGTGTGTACCCAGCGCGATGATTTGCGGTCCAAATTCGAAGGCACACCAGAAAAAGTTGTGCAGTTGTTCACGCACCTCGCTGACGAGGTTAGAGAAATTTTGGCATCGCTGGGCTTCGCCTCTCTGGAGGAGATCATTGGCCGAACCGATTTGCTCTCGCAGGTCAGTCGCGGTGATGCGGCGCTGGATGATCTCGATCTTAATCCCATTCTCGTTCAGGCGGAAAGCGGCAACAGGTGTGGCAGCCCACGAGATCTGCCGCGTGCCGAGGTGCCTGATACGCTGGATGCGTTGATGGTAAAGGACGCCAGTACAGCCCTTGAACATGGAGCGAAGATGCAGCTGTCCTACAATGTGGAAAATACACAGCGCGCCATCGGTGCGCGGTTATCCTCGCATATCGTGCGCCGTTTTGGCATGAAAGGTTTGCGTGAAGGACATATTTCTGTGCGTCTTCGGGGGTCCGCTGGTCAATCTATGGGCGCTTTCGCAACACAAGGTCTGCGCCTTGAGGTGATCGGCGATGCCAACGATTATGTGGGTAAAGGTCTGTCAGGCGGCATGATCGTTGTTCGTCCTTCTGCAGCGGCAAATTTTGTCGCCTCTGACAACACCATCATCGGGAACACGGTTCTTTACGGTGCAACGTCTGGAAAGCTCTTTGCGGCTGGTCAGGCTGGTGAGCGTTTGTGTGTCAGAAACTCTGGTGCCACCGCTGTGGTTGAGGGGGCCGGTACAAACGCCTGTGAATACATGACGGGTGGGCAGGTTGTCATTCTTGGTGAGGTTGGCAACAATTTTGGCGCAGGCATGACCGGGGGGATGGCATTTATCTATGACCCCGCTGAAAGCTTCATGGATCGGGTGAATCCGGCCAGCCTTGAGGTGCGACGTATCGCAAGTATAAATTGGGAAGGAGTGTTACGAGCGCTGGTTGAGGAACATGTCCGCCAAACCGAATCATTTCTTGGATCCCGCCTGCTCAACGAGTGGGAGACTGAAGTGCTAAAATTCTGGCATGTTGTTCCAACTGAGATAGTTCCCATGCTCGAACATCCAATAGACGACACCAATGATGCCGCCGCTAAAATCGCCTAGACTGGGGTTTCGGCGACAACACAATAAAATGTTGCCTTGGCGCTGGCTACTCTGCTAGGTGTTCATTTATGTATCGGATTTCATTGCAAAAAGCTGAGGATGCTGCGACCATAGAAAGATTAATGGCAAAGGTGTTTGGCCCAGAACGTCACGCGCGCTCGGTCTGGCAGCTTAGACAGGGGCCAGCTATTGAGTCGCTGTGTATCGTGGCGAAAGATGGCGATGAGATAGTTGGATCTCTGCGGTTCTGGGAAGTGCGACTTGGCAGCCAAGATATCCTGTTACTTGGTCCGTTGGCGGTGTTGCCTTCATTACGTGGCAAGGGGTGTGGAAAGGCTCTGGTCGAGGATGGATTGCGCCGTGCAACTGGTGGGCCGTGGCCGCTCGTGCTGGTATCTGGTGAGGCTGATTATTACCCAAGATTTGGTTTCGTTCCGGCGCGCGATTATGATCTTAAATGGCCGGGTTTTATCGAAAGTGAGCGGCTTCAATTCTATGAGTTGATGCCGGGAGCTCTTACCAATTTGCCGCCCGGCCCATTCGTTGTCGCGCCAGTTGCTGAATAAAGTTTGTTGGATTTTGACAGCTTCAACAAACAGGCGTTAAATAATCACATGTTGTCTGGCGGAAGTAGTAAATATCATGCGCGTCCTTCATCATCACGAACTATGCGCCTCATCCCGTATTATCCGACTCGTGATGGCAGAACGTGGCATCGTCTGTCTGCCCAAGAGCGAACAACCCTGGGACCGTGTTGAGGACTTCTTACGTCTCAATCCCGCTGGTGATGTGCCGGTGCTCATGACCGAGGATGGCGAGGCAATATGTGGCGCTTCGGTGATCGCAGAATATCTCGAGGAAATTGAGGATAAAATACCACTTATATGGGGTTCAGCAAGCGAGCGTGCTGAAATCAGGCGACTGATGGATTGGTTTGAGGGCAAGTTCACGCGGGAAGTTGGTGTACCCCTGCTGAATGAAAGATTTATTAAGCGTTTTGTTGATGAGGGACAGCCATCATCATTGGTAATCCGTGCGGCGATGACAAACCTGCATATTCACCTTGATTATTTGGATTGGCTTACCGAGCAGGATAATTGGCTGGCTGGCCGACAGATATCGTTGGCAGACCTTGCCGGTGCGGCGCATCTCTCAGTGCTTGATTATTTTGGTGATATTGACTGGGACAGGCATTCGGAAACCAAAAACTGGTACGCCAAGATGAAATCCCGGCCATCATTTCGTGAACTGCTTGCTGACCAGATACCCGGTCTACCTGCCGCAGCACATTATGCCAATCTTGATTTCTGATCGTCGCTTGCAAGGGCATCGGCCACCAGTTCGGACGTTACTTGCTGTAACAGGTCCAGCTGTTGTGGTTCGGAAAAGCGGTGACCGGCGTCCTTGATAAGATGAATCCTGACATCATTGGTTCTTGCGCATTCCGCGATGCGGATTGCTGTCTGCCACGGCACCTCAGCATCCTGCATGCCATGCAGCAGTCGGATCGGCTTGTCGATGTTGAGGGTGCCGCGCAACCGCAAATGTTGACGGCCATCCTCGATTAGATGATAGGGATAGACAACCGGTTCAACCGCATAGGGGTTTGGTAAGGCAATTTTCCCCTCTGTTTGGATATGCCTACGCTGGTCGTCGGTCAGTTCAGCCCAGATCAAATCCTCGGTGAAATCTGGTGCGGCGGCAATACCAATAAGGCCCACGATCTGTTTGGGCCTTAATAGGGTCGCATTAAGCATCAGCCATCCACCAAGAGAGGATCCCACAAGAATCTGTGGACCCTCGCTCAGCTCATCAATAACGTTGATCACATCCTCGGTCCAGTCGGAGATGTTTGTAGCATCTATTGAGCCACTCGACCGGCCGTGACCGCGATAGTCAAATCGCAGGAATGCTTGTCCATTTGCCTGTGCCCACTCCTCCAGGAAGAGGGCCTTGCTGCCTTCCATATCCGAGCCATGACCGGCAAGAAAGATGATGCCGGGGCCGTTGCCTGAAAATCGACGGTAGGCGATATGGTCTGTCTCGGTTATGGTGTGGATCATTGGGTCTGACATCAGTGTTTTCCGCCTTTTAGATTTTTGCTTGGCCCTTGGTCTCGGGTGTCCCCGAATAATCTTGCAACGATACTGAATTTAGATGAGCAGCAAAACAAAACAAAAATCAGGGCAAAGTCTTCCCACCTTGCCGCGCTTTGTCAAAAAACACAGCCAAAGCGGCGATGGTCCGGTTATCGTTCAGGTTTTACCTGAGCTCGTAAGGGGTGGCGTCGAGAGAGGTACGGTTGAGATGGCTGAAGCCATCATCGCCGCCGGTGGCAAGGCAGTGGTGGTTTCCAATGGTGGCTCGATGGAACGACATCTCGCAAGATGTGGTGCAGTGCATTATCGTCTGCCGGTCAATGTGAAGAATCCGCTGCAATGGACATCTATCCGGCGTCGGCTTGGTACTATTCTGCGTGATGAGGGCGCTGACATTGTTCATGTGCGCTCGCGTGTGCCGGCATGGATTGCCTTGCCTGTTGCCAAACGGTTGGGTTTGATCACGGTTAGCACTGTGCATGGCCGTTTCCATACAAACTCTGCCCTGAAACGTATTTATAATGGCAAGATGCTGAAAGCAGATCATGTTATCGCCATTTCCAACTACATCAAATCTCTTATAACACGGACCTATTTTGGCGTGGAGGAGCGCTTGAGCGTGATACACCGCGGTGTTGATACTACCGTGTTCGAAGCGGGTGAGGTTTCGCAGTCGAGGATCATCCGTTTTGTCAATGAAATTGCTCTGCCCGAGGATATGCCGGTGGTGATGCTGCCCGCTCGTCCCTCTGCGTGGAAGGGACATGAAATCCTGCTTGAGGCACTCGCGCAGATCAAGGAAATGCCGTTTTTATGTGTGTTTGTTGGGGCTGCCGATGGACGAAAGTCGTTCACTGATGGCATTACCAAGAAGGGTGTTGCACTGGGGTTAGAGGGTCGGTTCCGTCTAGTTAGTGCGGTTGAGGATATGCCCGCAGCTCTGATGGTTGCGGATGTTGTGGTTATGCCATCAGTTACACCAGAACCATTTGGCCGGGTTGCGCTTGAGGCACAAGCCATGGGTCGGCCGGTGATTGCCTTTAATCATGGGGGCGCTTCTGAGTCCATCATTCATGAAAAGACGGGTTGGCTGGCAAAACCGAATAATGTTGGGGATCTTGGCAATTGCATCAAAACAGCTCTGTCCTTGAGTGCCAGCCAACGCCGTACCCTTGCCCGTAATACCCGCAACCACATCACAAGCTCTTTTTCAACCGCCAAGATGTGCCGTGATACACTCAAGATCTACGCCCGTTTGCTAGCAAAGGTAGCCATGCGCAGGCATGGGTCCCGGTGAGCAGGTGGGCTTTGCCTGTGGTCCCCGAAGACAGGGCAATTGTCGGGCTTGAGTTTCCCCGCTTCTACGGCTAATTTGCGATTAGTTGATTTCAATTAGAGGTTCTCAAAGCAAGATATGCCGATCATCACCCTTCCTGACGGATCAACCCGTAGCTATGATTTGCCAGTGACACCGGGTGATGTTGCTTTAGATATAGGCCCTGGCCTTGCCAAAGCAGCCTTGCTTGGCATCGTCGATGGCGGTGAATGGGATCTGTCACGACCAATCGAGGTCGACGCATCGCTGGCATTGGTAACAGCCAAAGATGACAGTGCGCTTGCGCTGTTGCGTCATGATTGTGCGCATGTGATGGCGGAGGCTGTCCTTGAAATTTATCCTGAAACACAGGTGACGATTGGTCCGTCCATTGAAAACGGATTTTATTATGATTTCCATCGCGAAACACCATTCACGGATGCAGACCTAGAAGCTATCGAGGCTCGGATGCACAAAATTGTTGATCGTGACGAGCCGATCACTCGCGAGGTTTGGACCCGAGATCAGGCGGTGACTTTCTACCAGGAAAATGATGAGCCGTTCAAAGTTGAGCTTGTTGAGGCGATTCCCGCTGACGAGACCGTGACGTTTTATCGCCAGGGCGATTTTATTGATCTTTGCCGCGGGCCGCACCTACCCTCAACTGGGCGGCTGGGCCATGCCTTTAAACTGATGAGTGTTGCCGGCGCCTATTGGCGCGGTGACTCCGATAGGCCAATGCTGCAACGCATTTATGGCACTGCCTGGCGCACGGAAAAGGAACTTGTGGCCTATCTTCACATGCTTGAGGAGGCCGAAAAACGCGATCATCGTAAGCTCGGAAAGCAACTTGGCCTTTTCCATATGCAGGAGGAGGCAACGGGATCGGTTTTTTGGCATCCCAAAGGCTGGGTAATGTATCGTGAGATTGAGGCCTATATCCGGCGTCGGCTTGACGAGGGTTGCTATGACGAGGTTAAGACCCCGCAGCTTGTTGATCGCACCTTATGGGAGGCGTCCGGTCACTGGGACAAATTCCGTGAGAACATGTTTACAGCGCAGTCTGAGGACGATCGCACACTTGCATTGAAGCCGATGAACTGCCCGTGTCACGTGCAGATTTTTCGGCAGGGAATTAAATCATATCGTGACTTGCCTATTCGCATGGCGGAATTTGGCTCTTGCCATCGCAACGAACCATCGGGTGCGCTTCATGGCATCATGAGGGTCCGCGCCTTCACCCAGGATGATGCTCATATCTTCTGTACCGAAGACCAAATAACTTCGGAATCCGTCCGTTTCTGTGAATTGCTTCAAACCATCTATGCAGATTTCGGTTTCACGGATGTGCGAGTTAAGTTTTCGAACCGGCCGGACGTGCGCGCGGGTGAGGATGAAGTGTGGGATCGCGCCGAGAGCGCGCTGACCGATGCCTGTAATGCAGCCAAGTTGGAGACGACGTTAAATCCCGGTGAAGGTGCTTTCTACGGGCCCAAGCTGGAGTTTGTTCTGCGCGATGCCATTGGGCGAGATTGGCAATGTGGAACGTTGCAGGTTGATTTTGTGTTGCCTGACAGGCTAGATGCCGAATATGTTGCCGAGGATGGCAGACGCAAGCGCCCGGTAATGCTGCATCGTGCAATTCTTGGATCGATGGAACGCTGGATTGGCATTTTGATTGAGCAATATGCGGGGCGGATGCCGCCCTGGTTGGCGCCAGTACAGATTGTTGTCGCTTCAATCACGAACAGTGCAAATGAATATGCCGAACAGGTGGCGCGAACTGCCGACGTTATGGGCCTGCGAGTTGAGCGTGATTTTCGCAATGAAAAGATCAGCTACAAAGTTCGCGAGCACAGTGTGATGAAGGTACCGTTCATTCTCGTCGTTGGTGAGCGGGAAGTTGAGGCGTCAACAGTTGCTCTGCGGCGGTTGGGTTCAAATGATCAGCAGGTGCTGGATCTGAAGGACGCGCTGTCTACGCTTCGCGATGAAAGCCTGCCACCTGATTCGCGAAAAGCTTAAAAAACTGGCCACTTTCTGGAAATTTTGTTAAAATCAGGTATTCTAGTGATCGTCAAGTCGGTTATAGCCTGTCGCTGGAAATAGGGCATTTGCCCCGAATACTAAACGTAAACAGGAGAGATTTAAATAGTACGTCCACATAATAATGTGCCGCCTGTTCAGGACGGCCCGCGTGTGAATGAAGCCATTCGCGCCCCACAGGTGCGTTGTATTGACCCCGATGGTGAACAGCTGGGGGTTTTGGATACAAGAGAAGCCATTTCCAAGGCAGAGGATTTTGGCCTAGATCTCGTTGAGGTTCAACCGAATGTCGAACCCCCTGTGTGCAAGATTCTTGACTATGGCAAATATAAGTATGAAGCGCAGAAACGCGCCAATGAAGCCCGCAAGAAGCAGAAAATCATCGAGGTGAAGGAAATCAAACTTCGCCCCAATATTGATGAGCATGACTATCAGGTCAAAATGCGCAATGTGGTGAAGTTTCTGAGCGGGGGCGACAAAGTCAAGGTAACGCTTCGTTTCCGTGGCCGTGAGATGGCCCACCAGGAACTTGGTGCAAATGTGTTGACCCGTGTCCGCGAGGAAACCGAGGAGATCGCCAAAATTGAGGCCATGCCAAAAATGGAAGGCCGCCAGATGATCATGGTGCTGGCCCCGAAATAGAGCGAACATAAAAAAGACAACTTGGGACCAGAGGGCTTGATTCCCGGGCGCAACCGCTTTATAACCACGAGCTCGCGAGAATAGACCGTCGCGTCCGGGCCCAGAATTTCATTTCTGAAAACAGGGCATGCCCGGCCGGCGTAGCACCATCAGCCAGATGTCTGGCATCCCGGCGAAGGGGAGATGGTTACCTTACAAATGTGAAGAAAGAGGTCAAAATGCCCAAGATGAAAACTAAAAGCGGTGCGAAAAAGCGTTTTCGCCTGACCGCCAGTGGTAAAGTTCGCGGCTCAGCTGCTTTTCTAAGCCACAATCTTCGCCGTCGTTCCCAGAAAATGAAGCGCAAGGCTCGTGGTACAATGATCCTGTGTGATGCGGATGCCCGCATCGTCAAGCGTTTTCTACCTCACGCATAGAGGAGACGGGTAAATGGCACGCGTTAAAAGAGGCACTACCACCCACGCCCGTCACGGCAAGGTCATTAAGGCCGCCAAAGGCTATTATGGACGTCGAAAAAACACCTTTAAGACGGCGACACAGGCAGTGGACAAGGCACGGCAATATGCCTATCGCGACCGCCGCGTGCGCAAGCGCGAATTCCGTGCCCTTTGGATTCAGCGGATCAATGCTGCTGCGCGTCTAAATGGCATGACCTACTCGCAGATGATGGGTGGCCTGATCAAGGCCGGCATCGAGATTGACCGCAAGATGCTTGCTGATCTTGCCGTTAACGAGCCAGCAGCATTTGCAACGCTGGTCGAACGTTCACGGGCAGCGGCCAGCTAACGCGTATCTGCAAAAATAAACTGTCAGGCTGTTGCTTTGAACATCGCTTTTGGATGACGATCTATCCATGATGTTTTGGGGGCAGCCTTATTTTTTGTTCTGTAAAACGGACTTATGATTGAATTGAACGAGATTGGCATCATGCAAGACCTGGAGTCGCTAGCCGCAGAAATTACCACCGCGATTGAGAATGCGGCTTCACTTGAGGCGCTTGAAGTGATCCGTATTGCAGCGCTTGGTAAGAAGGGTCGAGTAACAAAGATGATGCGCGAGTTGGGCGGCATGAATCCGGAAGCTCGGAAACAGGCCGGAGAGGATCTTAACCGGTTGAAGGACAGCATCTCCTCAGCTGTCGATGCGCGGCAGAAACTTCTTAGTGATGCTGCTTTAAATGACCGGTTGGCGGCCGAAACTGTTGACGTGACGCTGCCCTCACGCCCGCATCTTGAGGCCCGCTTGCATCCGCTGTCCCGCACTATTGAAGAAGTTGTGGCAATCTTTGCCGAGATGGGGTTCACTGTTGCCGAGGGTCCGGACATTGAGTCCGATTACTATAATTTTACAGCGCTCAACATCCCTGAGGAACACCCTGCACGTCAAGAGCATGATACCTTCTATCTGCCGCCTGATGCCGAGGGCAGGCGCAAGGTGCTGCGTACCCATACATCGCCGGTGCAGGTGCGCACGATGGAGGCCACCGAACCGCCGGTGCGGATCATTGTTCCCGGACGCACTTATCGGTCAGATCATGATGCCACGCATTCCCCGATGTTTCATCAATGCGAGGGTCTGGTGATTGCCGATGGCATCCACATGGGGCATCTCAAGGGCTGCTTGATCGATTTCTGCCGTGCTTTTTTTGGCGTTGATGATTTGCCGGTGCGGTTTCGTCCGAGCTATTTCCCTTTCACTGAGCCATCTGCCGAGGTCGATATAGGCTGCACGCGTGACGGCGGTGGGTTGAAGATTGGCACTGGTGATGACTGGCTGGAGATTCTGGGATCAGGCATGGTCAATGCGAGGGTGCTGGCCAATTGTGGCTATGATCCTGAGAAATATCAGGGCTTCGCCTTTGGTATGGGGATTGAACGGATTGCCATGTTGAAATATGGCATTCCCGATCTGCGTACCTTCTATGACAGTGATCTTCGGTGGATGCGGCATTATGGCTTTTTGCCATTTGATGCACCTTCGATCCATGCCGGTCTGGTAGGAGGATCAAACTAATGAAATTCACCCGCGACTGGCTATTCGACCATCTTGCAACCGATCATTCGCTCGATGAGATTCTGGAGGCCTTGCCGATGCTGGGTCTCGAGGTTGAGGATGTACAGGACCGAGCAGCAGCGTTGGCATCCTTCACTATCGCCGAGGTTGTGTCCGCTAAACAACATCCTAACGCCGATAAATTGCGCGTTTGCATGGTTAATACAGGTGGTGGCGATACGGTACAGGTCGTCTGCGGTGCGCCAAATGCGCGTACTGGAATGAAAGGTGTTTTTGCGCCTGTTGGTGCTTATGTCCCGGGAATTGACCTTAAATTGAAGGCAGGTGAGATTCGTGGTGAGCCCTCAAATGGCATGCTGTGTTCAGAACGTGAATTGGAGCTCTCTGACGAGCATGACGGAATCATCAATCTGCCAGCTGATGCGCCTGTTGGTGCTGCCTTTGTCGCCTATGCGGGGCTGGATGACCCGATCATCGAGATTGCAATTACCCCAAATCGCGCGGATTGCCTTGGGGTGCGTGGCGTTGCCCGCGATCTTGCTGCAGCCGGTTACGGAACCCTTAAAGAGGTGGATTTCAGCGCGCATGAAGGTGCCTTTGGCAGCCCGATCACGTGGAATATCGACGCTAGTGCGCACAGCTTTTGCCCTCGCATTTCTGGCTGTGCCTTTCGAGGGTTGCGTAATGGGCCAAGTCCAGTTTGGATGGCGCGACGCCTCATTGCTATCGGCCAGCGTCCGATAAGCGCGCTGGTCGATATCACCAACTATGTGATGATTGACCTTGGCCGCCCGCTACATGCCTATGATATTGCCAAGATTGCGGGCGACAGCCTGACCATACGCGCGGCCAGTGATGGTGAGACTATGATCGCCCTCAATGAAAAGGAATATAAGTTGGACTCCAGCATGTTCATCATTGCTGATGCACATGGCGCGGATGACCTTGCCGGCATCATGGGTGGTGAGCGGACCGGCGTGAGCGAATCGACAACTGAGATGTTCCTTGAGGTAGCAATTTTCGATCCCATCTCAGTCGCGACAACGGCCCGCAAACTCAATATCAATTCCGATGCGCGCTACCGTTTCGAGCGCGGCCTTGACGCAACCTCGCCAGATTGGGTGCAGGGACATGTCGCCAGATTGGTGACGTCAATCTGTGGCGGTGAGGCAAGCCATGTCACCATCGCTGGTAAGGGCGCACAATGGCAGCGTGAGATCCGTCTCGCGGCTGATAAAGTGCAACGGCTGACGGGTATGGATGTTCCTGCGGCAGACCAGTTGGCAATTCTTGAGACGCTTGGGTTTACTGTTGCCGCCGATGTTGGGGGGTGGACGGTCAGCCCACCACCATGGCGCGGTGACATTGATGGTGCTGCTGATTTGGTTGAGGAAATCGGCCGTATTTATGGTTATGACCACCTGCCGATGGAACATCTGCCGCGCGAAAATGTTGTTGCCCAGCCATCACTGAACCCGGCGCAGGCACTCCAGTTTCGCCTGCGCCGTGCCCTGGCATCCCGTGGGTTGATGGAGGCTGTAACTTTCTCCTTCCTGTCAGAACCACAGGCTACGGCGTTTGGCGGTGGTGCGGCAAATCTTACACTGGTTAACCCGATTAGTGCTGATCTGTCGGTCATGCGCCCCTCGATTATACCGAATCTTCTTGCTGCTGCTGCGCGTAATCAGGACCGCGGAGACGCCGACGTACATCTGTTTGAGGTCGGCCCGGTCTTTCTGGGCGATGCTCCTGAAGACCAGCGTACCGCCTGCAGCGGACTCCGCCATGGGGCAACCGCCATGAGGGAATGGCATGCCACCCAGCGTAGGGTCGACGTGTTTGACTCGAAGGCTGATGCCGAGGCGGCACTGGTGGCACTTGGCGTGCGTGCAAGAGGTCTGCATGTCAGGGCTGGCGGTGCCGAATATCTGCATCCAGGGCGCTCAGGCCAGTTGGTGCAAGGCCGCACTGTGCTGGCTAGTTTTGGTGAAATTCATCCGAAGGTGCTCGATGAATTTGGTCTACGCGGCGTGACGGTTGCGTTTGAAATTCATCTTGATGATGTACCGTTACCAAATGCCAAGGGGCCGGCCCGTCCATTGCTGAAGATGTCGGTTTTCCAGCCGGTGACGCGTGATTTTGCGTTTATCGTCGATGCCAAAACGCCGGCAGGTGATCTGCTGAGAGCAGTCAGATCCGGGGCAGGACCGATGCTCAGCGACATCGCCGTGTTTGATGTCTATGAGGGTGACAATATCGAAACTGGCAGAAAATCTGTTGCGATTACCATAACCCTCAGTCCAACAAAGGCGACACTGACCGAGGAGGAGATCGACCAGATTTCCAAGTCGGTCATAAAGCTTGCCTCAAAAAACTGTGGGGCCGTGTTGCGTAGCTAGCCGGTTCGCACCACTGCTACCCCTCACAAGCGACCTGGATCGAAGAAATCACCCGACGCTACGACGTCCATTGCCCGTTAGGGCAGTGAATTGCGGCTTTGGCGGCGGAATTTGGGGGTTTCGACCTATCGTACCGCCTTGTCGGATGTGAGCCGCCACAGTCCGCCCTGCGCCTCATCGCTTAGCAGGAACACCTCACCGGCAAACGGGCCGTCCGGCCCCACCGCCACATCGCGGATTCGCCCGATCTCACCATCAAGGATAATGCGTTCCGCCGCCGGCAGGCCATCATCGCCAATCTCCACCAAATAGAGCCTTTGGAATTTCAGTGACCCGACAAGAAGATGTCCCTGCCATTGGGGAAACATGGCGTCAGGGGACACCACACGTGAACCGTCACCACTAGTCGTATTGGTATAAAAAGCCATGCCAGACGGGGCAATTGACGGGACCCAGACCCAAACTGGATCGACAAAACCAGGCAGGCTGTCATGGCGGCTTACCCGCAGGCCGGTAGCGTATTCGCGGCCATGGCTGACTTTTGGCCAGCCGTAATTTGAGCCGGCATCACTCACCGGACGCAGAATGTTGATCTCGTCCCCTCCACGTGGCCCATGTTCATGACTCCAGATCTCGCCGGTCGCCGGATGGATCGTCAGTCCTTGCGGGTTGCGGTGCCCGATGGAGAAAATCTCTGGCGCCCAACTCGCCTTTCCCTTGTCAATGAAATATGGATTGCCGGGGTGCGGATCGCCGTCAGGCGTCAGGCGGATGATGCTGGCGGCATGTGTTGACGGGTCCTGTCCGTTATTGCGCTCGCCGCGGTCGCCAAGAGTTGCCCACACTGCGGTGCTGGTGACATAAAGCCGACAACCGAAATGATGGCCACTTTTTGTTGGCGCATTACCGGTAAAAATAGTGCGCCGGTGGACCAGCCTGTCACCCTCAATCACCGCGCGGTCAATGGCCGTCGCTGACCCACCCGGCAAGATAGCGCTGTAGCAGAGATAGACATGACCGTCGAAGGTCGTGACATCCAGCAACCCGCCCTGGCGGCGGACATAAACGTCGGGCGTGCCGGTGATCCGCCTCGTCGCGCCATCAGTAAGCCTGATTTTCCACAGCGTGCCGCCGCGTGTCGTGACAAGCAAGCTGTCTGAGGTCATAAATTCCATGCCCCAGGGGTGCGCCAGTTTTGGTCCAACCCTCTCGAGTTCCATCTGTTGGGCCTTCGCAACTTGCTGAGTGGCTGGAGCTATGAAAATGTACAGGGCCGCGCAACACAGCGCGACCGTTCTTACAATTGTGCCAATTCCATTTTTCATGAGGGTCATGACTGTGGTTATGAAAAAACTCCTACAGTTTATTCAGCGCCGAGACCAAAGCTCTGATCGGTGCCATGGTAATTGAGGTGTCGATGCCGACACCATAGATTGATTTGGCGGCAATACCGTCGCCTACCACCAGCTCTACATAGGCCGCTGCCTCCGCCCTAGAGCTTGCTGAGCGCGTGTTCTGGCCAAAATCGGCAAGCCTGAATGACAGCCCAAACTCGGTGCGCATTGCATCGACGAAGGCCGAGATTGGGCCGTTGCCAGTGGCGCTGATACTGATCTCTCTACCGTTATGGAGTACTGTCGCGACAACACGCTCGGAGCTGCCATCAGTTTTCGCCTTGCTGACGTCAAAAGCCAGAAGCTCGAAACGGCCGGTCTGCCGGATGTAATGCTCCTCAGCCAGTTCCCAGATTCGGGCGCTGGTGATTTCCTTGCCAGTGGTATCGGCCTCACGCTGGACAATGCCGGAAAATTCAACCTCAGCTCCGCGCGGCAGACGAACCTGATGATCAGCCTCCAACAAATAGGCGGACCCGGCCTTCCCGGACTGCGAATTGACCCGGATAATCGCTTCGAAAGTACGGCCGATATCGCCGGGATCGATCGGCAGATAAGGAACTTCCCAGACATTTTGATTGGTTTGGGCTAGCGCGTCCATGCCTTTGCGAATGGCATCCTGATGGCTGCCAGAAAAAGCAGTATGAACCAGCTTGCCCGCATAGGGATGGCGCTCATGGACGGGGAGCTGATTGCAGAATTCAGCTGTCTCGACAAGATTGTTAATGTCAGAGAAATTCAGCCTTGGATCGACTCCTTGGGTGAACATATTGAGCCCCAGCGTGACGATGTCGACATTGCCGGTACGCTCACCATTGCCGAACAATGTACCTTCCACGCGGTCGGCACCAGCCATTAGTCCCAGTTCAGTCGCGGCCACCGCACAACCCCGATCATTATGTGGATGCAGCGACAGAATCACAACTTCCCGGTTGCTGAATTTGCGGTGCATCCATTCGATCTGGTCGGCATAGATGTTTGGCGTCGACATCTCGACGGTCGCTGGCAGGTTGATGATGGTCGGGTTAGTGGTCGTTGGCTGCCAGATATCCATCACCGCCTCGCAGACGTCAAGAGCATAGTCCAGCTCGGTGCCGGTAAAACTCTCGGGGCTGTATTGCAGCCGCAGATTGTCTGCTTTGCATTTCGAAATGCGATCAGCTATCATTTTAGCCCCGTCAACGGCGATCTGCTTGACGCCATCGCGGTCTGATTTAAAAACAACACGCCTTTGCAATGAGCTGGTAGAATTATAGAGATGTAGTATGGCTCTTGGTGCGCCGTCCAGACTCTCGATCGTCCGGTCGATTAGATGCTCGCGCGCCTGGGTGAGTACCTGAATCGTGACGTCACCCGGCACATGGCCGTTCTCAATCAGTTCGCGAAGGAAATTGTAGTCGGTGTCTGATGCCGAGGGGAAACCAACCTCTATTTCCTTGAACCCCATAGCGACAAGGAGTTTGAACATGCGCATTTTGCGCGCACCGTCCATTGGCTCGATTAGCGCCTGATTACCATCACGCAGGTCAACTGAGCACCAGACGGGTGCTTTGTCGATGCGCTTGCTGGGCCATGTTCGATCAGGCAGATCGGGGCCGGCAAAGGGACGGTATTTTTCATGGCGCCTCGCTTGCTTTGCGGCGGCGGCATGATCAGCTCTGGTCATCGGATTTAAGTCCTCTTTCGTTTTGGTGCGCTATCGATTTGCCTCTCAGTCGATGATGCCCGACTATATCGCCAGCCTTTCTGATAGGACAGCGAAAATTGGATCACTAATTGAGAAAATTCCGTTCTGGCCCTGTTTTTAAAAGTGTGGCAGTGGTGTGATTATTATAAATTTCATAATCTTCCTCACACCGCAAAATTATGGGTGTTTTCGATGTTTTGTTGTATAGAGACAGGACAGTCAAGCGGGTTTCTGCGCTTGTAGAGAAGAGATGGAAAAAAATCGAAAGATGACTGCAACTGAGCAAATTCGGAATTTCTCGATTATTGCGCATATAGACCACGGCAAATCCACTATTGCTGATCGGTTGATACAGATCTGTGGCGGGCTGAGTGAACGCGAGATGAAAGAACAGGTGCTTGATAATATGGACATTGAGCGCGAGCGCGGCATAACCATCAAGGCGCAAACTGTGCGACTTAATTTCATGGCGCGGGATGGCAGGGAGTATGTTCTTAATCTGATGGATACACCCGGCCATGTCGATTTTGGTTATGAGGTGTCACGCTCACTTTCAGCCTGTGAGGGTTCGCTTCTGGTTGTTGATGCCAGCCAGGGCGTTGAGGCGCAGACGTTGGCGAATGTCTATCAGGCGATTGAGGCTGACCATGAAATTGTGCCTGTATTGAACAAGATTGATTTGCCGGCTGCAGAGCCTGATCGGATCAAAGCGCAAATCGAGGAGGTGATTGGCCTGCCAGCTGATGACGCCATCGCCGCCAGCGCCAAGACGGGTGCCGGCATGGCAGAAATTCTCGAGGCACTTGTTACGCAGTTACCTGCGCCGTCAGGTGATCGAGAGGCGCCTCTTAAGGCGTTGTTGGTTGACAGTTGGTATGATTCGTATCTAGGGGTGATGACGCTAGTTCGGGTGCGTGATGGTATCTTGAAAAAGGGCATGAAAATCAGGATGATGGGTACGGGCGCCACGCACATGGTCGAACGCGTTGGTGTTTTCTCACCTAAACCAACCCCGGTGGGTGAGCTAGGCCCGGGGGAGATTGGCTTTATCAATGCTGGGGTAAAGAAGGTGTCAGATGCCAAGGTTGGTGACACAATTACTGAGGAGCGACGACTGTGTGATGAAGCGCTGCCTGGATTTGCGCCCTCAGTTCCTGTAGTGTTCTGTGGCTTATTTCCTGTCGATACCAATGAATTCACGGCGCTCAAGGAGGCGCTTGAAAAACTATCATTGAATGATGCATCTTTTTCTTTCGAGGCTGAAACCTCAGCAGCGCTTGGCTTCGGGTTTCGCTGCGGATTTCTTGGATTGTTGCACATGGAGGTGATCCGCGATCGTCTCAGCCGTGAGTTTAACCTAGATTTGATTTCAACGGCACCGTCGGTTGTCTATCAAATGCATATGACCGACGGTGCGCGGTTTGACCTACATAATCCAGCTGATATGCCAGAGGTTACAAAAATTGCTGAGATCGAGGAGCCCTGGATCAAGGCGACAATCCTTACGCCGGATGAATATCTAGGACCAGTATTGACATTGTGTAATGAGAGGCGTGGCGAGCAATTAGACCTAACATATGCAGGCAACAGGGCGATGGTTGTCTATCGTCTGCCACTCAATGAGGTTGTGTTTGATTTCTATGACCGGCTCAAATCAGTCACCAAGGGTTATGCTAGTTTTGACTATGCTGTTGACAAATACCGGGCTGGCGATCTGGTCAGGGTGTCCATCCTAGTCAATGGTGATCCGGTCGATGCCTTGTCGATGATAGTGCATCGTGATCAGGCTGAAGGCAAAGGGCGCGCCATCTGTATTCGCCTGAAGGGCCTTGTGCCGCGCCAGATGTTCAAAGTTGCGCTACAAGCGGCAATCGGTGGAAAGGTGATTGCCAGAGAGACCATTCAGGCGTTGCGCAAGGATGTGACAGCGAAATGTTATGGTGGTGATATTACGCGCAAGAAAAAGCTGCTGGAAAAGCAGAAGGAAGGCAAAAAGAAGATGCGCCAGTTTGGCAAGGTGGATATTCCACAGAACGCATTTTTCGAGGCGCTGAAGATGGGTGATAAATAATACAGTGGGGTTGTCCGTCGCTGTTATAAGACAGCAGTAAACATGCCACGTAAATTGTGCGCCTATCTCTCACCACTTCTTTTGAGTGAACGGCTGTCCGCCCGGCGCAGGCTTCGCCCACTTATCACCCTTGCTAAGCCGAGAAAAATCAGCATCAGAAAAATAAACATTAGCGCTGCGGGCCAGGCAAGCGTGGTGGCAATCAGCGGGTGCCAGAGAAAGGGCTCACATCCGATGCCGACAAACAGGCTACATGGATCCAGATAGCGACTTACGATGGCCTCCACCACCTGCAATGAGGTAGGGCTGTACTCGAACCAGAATTGACCAAAAACCTCGCTAACTCGCCCCGGGGACGTCATATCCTGCCAAATAGCGTAAAGCGAAAGCAAGCCAAAACAGTACCCAATAATCCGAAAGCCTAACGCTACCACTTTCCTCTCTCTGCGTTCTTTGGTGCTGTCCTATAGTCCAGTGTGACAATGGCAGCGTTCGCTTGCAAGTCAAATTAGCCAGATGAATTTCCCAGAATTGCTATTTTCAAATATATTAGCACAATGAATTGTTAAATTGAAAGATACCAACAACGGCTCCCGAGGCGTGTCGAAGGGGAAAGAATTCACCGGCTGTAATTGCAAGGCTCAATGGCGCGTAAAGCGCGTGGATACAGAGTGAGACTACAAGTAAGTTTACGAATATATCTAAGCCGACAAATTTGATTGGACCAGAATTGTTTTCCGATCTTCCGGGTTTAGGGCTTTTGTTGCCGTTCGCCGCCTGAGTTCAAGGTTGCGGTGATGCAGATCCGGCAACTGGCACAAAGTCGACACTCAAATCTCAGCTAAAAAAGTCCAGCAACACGACAGATGAATGCGACCTATGCAAACCGCCGTGCAAAAATGCCAAGATCTGGCTTGATGTCAACTTTGGTGAGCAGGTGATGCCATTGATTTCTTGGTTGATCCAGAAACCGATAATTTAAGGCAGTTTGAGGGTGAGATTTTTTATGCGCATCTGGATAAATCCTTCGGTGCGAAGAACAGGCAGGCTCTGTATGTTGGCAGTTAATAGCCTTTCACCGCGTCGGTCTATGAATGATCTAGACCACACTGCATGCTATATGGAAAATCAGAACCGATCTGTATGACACTTGACGAAATACTGCGTGTGGTAAAGACCCAGCGGTTGATCAATTAATAGCCACCTGTTAATGTCCGACTTTTTATGGAAGCGGGCTACATTTACCGCCGTTGCAGGAGGGATGGCCGAGCGGTTTAAGGCGCACGCCTGGAAAGCGTGTTGGGGTTAACGCCCCTCCGGGGTTCGAATCCCCGTCCCTCCGCCATGATTAAAGAACTTCATATAATCAGTTTCTTAGTTTGAAAGCTGATTTTTTCGTACCCAGAATGTACCCGGTGCCTACTGGTGTAATTATGCTACGAATACACTCTTTCGTTTATGCTTTAGAACAATTATTTGATGCTAGGCCATGGGTAAAAATCATCGTTCAGATTATCAAAAATGATAGTAAATCCAAGATTCTTAACCCAATTGTGAATGAGAAGAAAAGCATCGCCGTAACTAGAATAAACGTGATTATGATGAGTGGTGTTAATAGGTAAATAACGTAAATCGTTTTGGCCAGAAAAGCTAAGGATTCTGTCAAAAGTTTGTCCAGTCAATGCATGAATTGTTGTTTAGAGGCCACATAAAACGGTTCAACGTGATTGTTTGTGCCTGCCCGCCCAAAGGCAAACAAATCATCACTGATTGGGAAAACTATGTTGGTAGCAAGCATAACAAACTTGCTAGATGACCTTGGTGCGTCTTAATCCTTGACTTTAGGCAAATTAAACTGGTCTGTTAAACGCTGATAAAATCTGTGATGCCAATGCCTTTGTATTAGTATCAGGCCTATCAGACAATCGAAGCACCATTCTTGTGAAGGGCAGTTTAGGAAGATCACTGTCAACGCAGATTGGATGGGTACTGTTTAAAACTCTGCTGGCAGGTAGCGCTGCAACTGCCAAATCTGCACGAACAGCGGCAAGTTGGGACTCAGATATGTTTGACAGATAACTAATTCTATACTCAATGCCAGCGCGTTTCAGAGCATCGAGTGCAGCGTCTCGCCATGGACATCCATTGGGTGCGACGGCCACCTTCAAGGGGCTTTTACGATCACGACGACTATTTTTGTGTGTTGCCCATACAAGGGGCTGCTCATATAAGAGACGATCCTCCTCGAGATTCGTTACGCTTCCACCGGTGGTCAATATGGCAATATCCAACGCGTTTGTGGCCAACATTGTAGACAAATCTTGTGCATCACCAGCATTAATATTTACCGTAACGGCAGGATGCACACGCGAAAATCCAGCAAGAATTTCTGGCATTCGTGTTTCGATATTCTCTAGACACAATCCAATTCGAACCATCCCATGAATATCAGGGTTGAGTAATGCTGCCAACGCTGTGTCATTTGCCTGAATGATACGATGTGCATGTGGCATCAATCGGTCGCCACTATCTGATAGCCGCATGGCGCCCTCAGAGCGATGAAACACGGGTGCGCCAATTAGCCTCTCCAGCTTTTTCATTTGCATGGACACGGCCGCAGGTGAACGCGCAACACGCTCTGCCGCATATTTAACCGACCCGGTTTCGGCAACCGCGATAAATGTCTTTAGTATGTCAATTTCGAGGCGCATAGCGTTTGAAATCAAAGACGACCCAGCATAAAAAATTAAGCATTTCTGATTTTACATGTAAAGAAAATAAGCTTGCCAAAATATTAATGAATGCGTCACTCTGCTGTAATCTCGATTTCTTAGCGCTGATCTGACACCTTAAGAGCAATAGAGATTCTACGACACAGGTGGTTATTGGGGCCTAAAAGCGGCGTTTGTTAACAAAGGTTTGATATGACAAGAATCGATAAGCCGGAGAAGTTACCCTCGGTTGATCGTCTGTTAAACGATCCCAATGGAGTTGAACTGATTTGTGAATTTGGAGCATCTGTTGTCATTCGGTCTGTGAAAACCATCCTCGCAAGGGCAAGGGCGCAGGTGGTGGCAGGCACCACAATCGAATATGCCTCGCTTTTAAAAGCATTGTCAGAAGAGGTGATGCACACGGTAACACCCTCACTGCGGCCAGTGATCAATCTGACAGGGACAGTGCTGCACACCAATCTTGGACGTGCCGCCCTACCAGAATCTGCCATAAAGGCGATGATTGATGTCGCAAGGGGGGCCAGCAATCTGGAATATGATTTGGAGACAGGCAAGCGCGGCGATCGTCATAAACACGCCGAAGACTTGCTTTGCTACTTGACGGGAGCAGATGCTGCGCTTGTCGTAAACAATAATGCCGCGGCGGTGCTATTGACACTTAATAGTTTGGCAAAACGCAAAGAAGTTCCGGTGTCCCGCGGTGAATTAATAGAAATTGGCGGCGCATTCCGCATGCCCGATATAATGGCGCAGGCGGGGTGCAAGCTAATAGAAGTTGGCACAACAAATCGGACACATGGCAAAGATTTTGAGCTAGCGATTGGCGCAAGGACTGCCTTGTTGATGAAGGTGCATACCTCCAATTTTGAAATTAAAGGGTTTACAAAAAGTGTGTCTGAACAATTGCTTGCTGAGATCGCGCATCGCCATAATTTGCCGCTAGTAACAGATCTCGGCAGTGGCACGCTAATTGATCTGGAAAGTCATCAATTGCCACATGAAACCACTGTTACTGAAGCCTTGGGGGCTGGTGCAGATTTGGTCACCTTTAGTGGCGATAAACTTCTTGGTGGACCACAGGCTGGGATTATTGCAGGTAGGCGCGACCTAATCAACAAGCTCAAACGCAACCCTATGATGCGGGCGATGCGGCCTGATAAATTAACTCTGGCCGCTTTGCACGCGGTGCTGCGTTTACATACCGACCCGTCGCGGCTAGTGATGGAATTACCAACTTTGCGTTTGCTATCACGTGATCATAGTGAAATTGCGCGGTTGGCGACCCGCATTGCCGCAACTGTGCAAGATAAGTGCGAAGGGTTTGAGGTGATTGCTGCACCTGTCCAAAGCCAGATTGGCAGTGGCGCGTTGCCAAGTGACACGTTGGCAAGCGTAGCGCTTAAAATTACAGTGTCCGGTAAGCGCCGTCCCGGTTCAGCATTGATTAAGTTAGCCAAAGCATTCAGGAACCTGCCTGTTCCGGTAATAGGTCGTATTACCGATGGAGCATTATGGTTTGATGTGAGATGTCTCGAAGATGAGTGTACCTTCATCGAGAATCTACAGGAGCTTACTCTCAAATGATTGTCGCAACGGCAGGCCATGTAGATCATGGCAAGACAGAGCTTATCAAAGCCTTGACCGGGACCGACACCGACCGTCTGTCAGAAGAAAAAGCGCGCGGATTGTCCGTCGACCTTGGATTTGCCTACCAAGTATTACCAGACTCAAAAATTCTCGGCTTTGTAGATGTACCCGGCCATGAAAAATTCATCCACAATATGTTGGCAGGGGTGGCGGGGATTGATCTTGGTTTGCTCGTAGTAGCTGCTGATGATGGGGTAATGCCACAAACAGGTGAACATCTTGCCATACTTAATCTGCTTGCCATCGAAAAATGCCTAGTGGCGTTGACCAAGGTTGACCGGGTGCAACCAGAACGTATTAGTGAAGTGCAGCTGCAACTGAAGCGGTTTCTTGCAGATGCAGGGCGAGAGGGGTGTGATGTTTACCCCGTCTGTGCTCCCAAGGAAGAGGGAATTGATTTGCTCGGCCAAGCACTTTTCCAGCACGCCAAAGAAATCAGTTCAAAAGCCGATATTGCACGAGCCACTCATCACAATTTTAGGATGGCCATTGACCGGGTTTTTTCTCTGAAGGGGGTGGGTTTGATCGTCACCGGTATGGTTTTTTCCGGTTTGGTTCAAATTTCACAAAGTCTGACACTCTCGTCAACCGGATCGCAAGTCCGCATAAGAGGCATAAGAGTAAATAGCCAGATAAGTGATTGCGCAAAGGCTGGAGAACGTTGCGCGCTGAATATCACTGGGCGCGGTATTGGCAAACACTCAGTAAGGCGAGGCAACTGGTTGATGCATCAAAGCCTCTATAATCCAACAAACCGCATTGATGTTGATCTTGAGGTGTTGCAGAGCGCGTCTAATGTGTTAAACCATTGGACGCCAACACATCTGCATATTGGCTCGGACCACCTGCCAGCAAGGGTTGCAATTTTGTCCGAAGGTGGCATTGCGGCGGGCAAACGTGGTTTGGCTCAATTGGTGCTGGAACGTGATATATTCGCTTGTCACGGAGATCGTTTTGTATTGAGGGATCAATCTGCACAACGCACCATTGCGGGTGGGCGCGTCATTGATCCCTTTGCGCCTAAGCGCGGCCGTGCAAAGCCAAGACGAATAGCTAGCTTGAAAGCAATGTGTTCCGATACCCCCGCCAAAATACTAAAAAAACTGGCTGGCCTAAGTGAGACCGGTGTACCACTTCGCCCATTTGCTGTGGCGCATAACCTACGACCCCCTCAAGTAAATGCGCTGATTGCGTCTTTAGAATTGAGGCTTGTTGGCAGTGCAGCAGAGGAACGGGTTTTCTGCGATAGAAAATGGCAAGAGCTACTCCACCATATTGAAAAAATCATAGTCCAATTTCACCGGTCCAATCCGTCCGTTGTTGGCGCAAGTATCAAAGATATACAGACACAGCTGACCCCTTTTGTTGAGATGGTGTCGCTTGAAGCAGCGCTTAATTTGTTGGTTGCAGAAAATAGACTTGGTACGCAGGAGAAAAAATTCTATCTGCCCTCTCACGTTATTTATATCTCGGCGAAGGACAGGAGTCTTTTGGCACGAGCTATGGCGATTCTGGCCCCAACATCCGGCACGCCCCCCAGCCTTCACCAGGCAGCCAAAGATATAGGTGTTGAGGTTTCCTCACTCGAAAAAGCTCTTATAATTGGTGTCAAATTGGGAGATGTTGCGATTATTGAGAAAAACCGTTACTTGCCCAAAGCCCTGCTGATTAAATTTGTCATCATCGCGGAGCAGCTTGCGGCGCGGTCAGATGATGGTTTGTTTACAGCAGCCAATTTTCGCGACGAGATCAAATTGGGACGGAATTTTGTAATTGCTGTTTTGGAATATTTCGACCGAGTAGGATTTACTATGCAGGTCGGCAACCACCGTCGTGTTCGGTGTTCTGCTAACAGTATTTTTTCGTTAGAAAATAAAGACTAATGGAGAGTAAAGACTTATATGGAAGAGGATCGCACCCCGGTGGGGCGCCTAGACTTCAAATCTAGTGAGGGGCGTTTAACGTCCCTGGTGGGTTCGACTCCCACTCTCTTTCGCCAATCACCAAACAAGACGAAATGCCAAATGCATGAAAAACGCTGAGCAAGGACAACGCTGGCAATGTTTGAGTTTGTGTAACTTTTCGAAGAACTAATTTATTTTAGTTCGCTGACCCAGCCAGCTAATGCTTCGTAAGTATCTTCATTTATCAAATGGTCCGGAGCATTAATGTCAGTAATCTAAAGTATGAAAAGCCGGTTCTACGAATTGCTTTCTTTTACAATTGAAGTCAAATCATCAAAAGGGCATCGTTAATTTCTGTTATTTAGCCAACAGCATGGCTGTATATATCAGAGGTGGCCTTCACTGGTTCGATCAGAGCGGCCGAATAACCCTAGTCGTTGTTTTGCCGATTTTGGGTAGTTCAACAAACACAATATCGCCAAGCTGTACAACGTCGTATGGTGTGTGCCGACAGATCATATCTCGCTAGTGAGATTTACCTATTAATCATCTTCGGAAAATTTTCATAAAACCTGAACTTTCTAAGTTTAAAGTGACACAATCTATTCGCTCAAAAGAGTGTGGAAGTCTTAAGGTGTCACCATCCCGAAGCCGACGATCCGGGTAACGGACCTTCAGACCAAAATCTTGGCGTCATCAGGGACATTTCAACAATTTGCAACATGACCTTGTTTTCAGAAACGATTGAGACTGCCTCGAGAGAGAGAAGCAAACGGCCTGCCCTGGTCTCTTCCCAGAACCATTTTCCCATTAATTCCAGATCATCTATCCCATCACGATGGGTTCTTGTTTCGGTATAGTAGGCTTCCAAATCTTCAACAACCAGCTTCAAAAGGGGAATTGCTGGTAGTCCTTTTCGGGGGCTTTTTGGTATCTCACCCCTGATGAATTCAGAAACAAAAGGTGCAAAGTCCTTTATCGCGAGTTCGCTAGCCCCGACAGTTGTGCGTCCGCGAGCTGCGACCGCCGCTTCATAATCGGGCAGTAATGCGTCTATCTCGCGCTGGACTGCAGCTACCAATTCGTCCACATCACCAATATCATCTTTATTTAAAACAAGCTCTGGCGGCAACGCATAACCCATGCGCCCGTCTCGAACGGGGATAATTTCTGGAAAATCTTCCAGAACAGGGCCGGTCTCGGCCTCAAGCAATTCAAACGCTGATTGGATTACCTTCTTTTGGAACTCTGGATCATTTGGTTTTCCCATCCCCCGTCCCATTGGAAAATCTAAAAACAATCCGCGTGCAGGCTTGATAGCCTCGATGTGTTCACGAATAAAACCGACAAGAACAGTCGACAGACCCTCTGATTCAAAATAATGGGCAAGCCCGCACACGGCGCGCGTACAAAACGGTCATATGGGGATTAAAAAGACTGTATTGACACCCTCTTGCTTCATCTGCCCTGCAACTTCACGGGCGGACTTCTCCATCGTGACTGGGTCTGCGGCTCCCATAAATGAAAAATGCATGTCAGCAACGGACCCAATCTCGCCATCTGTTACCATCTCGTCTAGCCTGTCCAATGGGATGATTACATTGAGATCTTGCTGCCATGCAGAGCGGTCAAATTCGACGGCCACGTGGGTCATGACAAGATCGCGGTCGTGCTTGTGAAAAGTTCTGTAGTCTTTTGCAAGCCAAGAGAAGGGTTTGTCACCACGCCGTGATACAGCTGCAGTCGACACAATTGAAATTCGCCGTTGGTTTGGGGGCACCGGGGTTGTCCATGCAAGATTGTCGAATGTTGGCAGTTCAAGATTTGAAATAAAACCTCGGCCTACAGCCGGCATCTCTGAGATTTTGGTCATTTCGAAGTTCCCTCAGACGTCAAAACTATCTAAATACAACGTTGGGAAATGTTGAGCGAAAGGGCAAGCAAGAATTACTGATTTGTAAATTCAGCGATACTAAAAATTTTAGCAATTATTTTTCTGTTCCGGCAAAAATGAGGTATGATCAGGTAACCGTTCCCTAAGGCGCAACCACCGCTGCCCAATGAGCATGCCCCCTTTGACTTGAGACTTGTCTAAACCAAAAAGCAGCATCGGTAACCCTAGAATAGGATTTGCGAGCAGATTTGGGTTTGGATTTTAGTGGCGTGATATGATTAATGCTATTCAGAGAGTGATTCTGAAAGACGGGATCCCTTTCCGGCGTCAGTCACCCAAGACAACTTTATATGTGTTTAGCTAATTTACTCAGCGGGGTTAATTAGCTGAAGCATGTGACGAGAACAAATACTTCAAAGGTAATGCAAAAACTGTAAGGTGTTTCCAGTGACGATTTTACTCGCAGGGAGAAAGAGATGGAATTCCCCAGGCTTAAAAAAGGCAGAACAATTTTACATTATGGTGTAATTGCAACCTTATTCGCAACCCTATCGTTGGGGGTGGCAAAGGCAGGCGAACTCAAGATTGTTCACATAAACGATCATCATTCTCACCTGAAGCCCGATGGAAGGATGAGTCTAAATTTGGGCGGCAAATCTACAAGGGTTAAATCCGGTGGAATGCCATCTGTCGTGGCCAAAATCAAGGACCTCCAGAACAAGAACCATAACCTGCTAAAACTGCATGCTGGCGATGCTGTATCCGGATCACTGTTTTTTACGTTGTTCAAGGGCGAGGCTGACGCTGCCCTTATGAATGAGGTCTGCTTTGATGCTTTCGCACTTGGAAACCATGAGTTCAATGAGGGTGACGCAGGTCTTGTGAAATTTCTGGATTTTCTAAAATCAGACAAATGTAACACGCCAGTCCTCGCCGCCAATATCAAGCCGGAGGTTGGTGTTTCCCCTCTAACGCCAAACAGCGAGACCGACTATTTTCAGCCTTATACTGTGGTTCAGATTGATGGCATGAAGATTGGAATCGTGGGAATCAACATTGTCCGAAAAACGAAACTTTCTTCCAGCCCCGATGAGACAACAATCTTTCTTGACGAGGCTGAAACCGCTCAAAGAATGGTTGATGAACTCAAACAAACCGGCATTAATCATATAATTCTGCTGACACATTACGGGTATCAAAATGAAATGGAGCTTGCCTCCAAAATTGATGGAGTCGATGTGATCATTGGTGGCGATTCACACACACTTCTGGGTGATTTTGACGCTCTCGGCTTGAACTCATCTGGTCCTTACCCGACAGTGGTGCACGGCGTTGATGGCAATACTGTTTGTGTTGCTACCGCCTGGCAATATAGTCAGATCGTTGGCGAACTCGACATCTCATTCAATGACAAAGGTGAAGTCCAGTCATGCCGTGGCGTCCCGCATTTAATGCTTGGAGACAGTTTTAAGCGCAAAAACGCCGATGGTGAACGTGTTGAGGTTGGGGGTGCAGCGCGCGAAGCGATCTATGCGCAAATCAACGCTGACCCCAAGCTTTCCATCGTAAAGGAAGATGTGGATGCTGCGGCATTGCTTGCATCCTTCAATGTGAAAGTAGAGGAGATGCGGTCGGTGAAGATCGGGGATGTTACGGAAAACCTGTGCCTGTCACGTATTCCTGGGGATAAGCGGTCAAAAATCTGCTCCCCTGAAGATACGGCGAGGAACGGCTCCGATATTTCCATGTTGGTAGCACATGCGTTTCGTGAGATGGCAAAGGCTAGCGACATCGCCATCCAGAATGGTGGTGGTGTGAGAACTGATATCTCCAAGGGTACCCTTACCATGGGTGACGCCTACAAATTGCTGCCCTTCGCAAATACGCTTGTTGAAATGGAAATGACCGGCGCAGAAATAAAGACTGTTCTTGAGGAGGCAGTTGACTACGCTCTCCAGCCAGATGGCTCTACTGGTGCCTATCCCTATGCAGCTGGTTTGCGCTGGCATATCAAGGTGGCGGCGTCACTTGGGCAGCGTCTGCGTCAGATGGAGTTTAAGGGTCGAAACGATGGGTCGTGGGCTCCGCTGGATATGGATAAGACGTACCGCCTTGTCACTAACAATTATATTGCGGCAGGCCGTGATGGCTATCTGACTTTTAAGACAGTAAAGAACGGCGGACGCTATACAGACACCTATCTTGATTATACGCAGTCGTTCGTCGATTACGTTCAGGAGCGCGGTAGCGTCGGCAGACTGCCGTCATCTGAATATTCAACGCAAGCTCTGATGAGGTAGTTTAAAATGTCTTTTTCGGTGTGAGGTACGGGTTGTGCATCTTAGTGCTGATAGTTCTGTTTTTAATATTTGGAAAATTGATGACAAGTCAATTTGGAATGATTAACGTGTGGATATTCCCGTGCAATACTACAAGTCTTCTCGCTTGCAAAAAAGGTTAAGTGTTGTGTTTGTTTTGCCGATAAGCTTAAAAAAAATCCAAAAATGCACCGCCTTGCTAACCTTTATTTTTATTTTGCCACAATCAGCAATTTGTCAGGAGCACAAAAGTGGTTTTGGACTTGGCTTCGAAAAAATGCAGAAAATTTGGCAGGGTATTTCGGATGCACCTAAAATGACAACCTGTCGACTGGCTAACAAAACCGTGTACAAAGGAAAACAGATATGTGTTTACAAGGGTGCAAACAAGACAATTCTAGGTGTCTATAACATGGCCGGTGACTTCTGCTCTACTGCTATGGATTGCCGCTATGAACCCAATGGCACCAAGACGATTGCAAGTCTTGTGAAAGCCTTCAAGGAAGCTGAGGATAAATAGACTTCATCCACAATATTGACCGCTACAGCGCTGCCAACGCAGGAGGCTGTTTGCATGCGCTTACTTCACTGGTGGCAACTCGGCAAGCGCCGTTTTGAGATCAGCAATCAGATCAGAGGTTGTTTCTAGACCGATGTTAAGGCGTACAAGACGTCCAGCAAAGTTCTGTCCTGGGCGATGAAGGTCCGGATAGATCACGGCAAGGCTGTTCACCCCACCCCAACTAAGACCGATTTTGAAAATGGTTAATCTATTAAGAAAATTCTCTACCTGTTGAAATGAGCAGTGATCCTTGAACAGAATGGAGAAAACGCTGGCTGAGCCGGTAAAATCACGCTTCCACTGCGCATGTCCTGGGCAAGATGGCAGCGCTGGATGATAGACTGCGGCGATGTGTGGATTTTTAGCCAGCCAATTCGCGATTTCTAGCGATGACTTTTCAAGCTGAGAGAGCCGTGCCGCCAACGTTTGTAATCCGCGCAAAGCGAGGCTGCAGTCATCTGGTGACACAGCCATACCCAACTGCCGATAGACTGGCCCAAGCGTCTCATAGGCGTTCTCATCGCGCGTTGAAACTGAGCCAAGGAGCAAATCGCTGTGGCCACCAATATATTTTGTCAGAGCTTGAATGCTGACATCAACACCGTGATGGAAGGCGTCAAACATCACCCCAGCGGCGTAGGTGTTGTCGAGTGCGACGGCGACGCCACTTTCATGCGCTGCCGCCACGATTGCTGGCACATCCTGAATTTCCATCGTCACTGAACCCGGGCTCTCACACCAAATCAGGGTTGTGTTATCCCGGATTAGGGATGTGATGGCAGAGCCAATGAGTGGGTCGTAGGCCTCGACCTCAATACCAAATTTCCGCAGGATTCCTTCAGCCATTTCTTTGTTAGGTCCATAGGCGGAAAACGGCACTAGCGCATGACTGCCGGTACTGCAATAGGCCATGTAAACAAGTGCAATTGCTGCCTGCCCGCCCGGCACAATGAAACTGTTGTGCGCACCCTCCAAATGCGTTATGCGTGCTGCAAGCTCGAGTGTCGTTGGTGTTCCATATAGCCCATAAGAGTAGCCATACTTTTCTTGTTGCCAGCCATCCTGAACCGAGTCCTGATCGTCAAAAACCACTGTTGAGCCTCGGTAAACAGGCGTTGCCAGCGATTTGTAATCGCGTCGTGACCAAGGCGTGGGATCAAGAAGTTTCGTACGCCAATCCATATTTTGCTCTCCTTCAAGCGGTTGTTTCTGATTGCACCCAACAGCGTTAGCAAGTCAAGGCCGACCGGCGTCATTAAGGTGATTGCCCCCAACGGTACAGCCATGATTGACAAAATTGGCAAATCACGTCACTTCTTCGGCAATGTTGAAACTTCAGAACATTTCCTTTGCGATTGGCGGAAAGTCGCTGTTTGATAACGCATCCGCGACCATCCCTACAGGTCACAAAGCTGGCATCGTTGGTCGCAATGGAACGGGAAAAACCTCGCTCTTCAGACTGATCCGCGGTGAGTGGGCATTGGATTCTGGATTAATTGAAATCCCAGCACAGTTTCGGATCGGGGGTGTCGATCAGGAGGCGCCGGCAAGTGATATCTCGCTATTGGAGACAGTTCTTGCGGCAGATACTGAACGGCAGGAATTGATGTGTGAGGCCGAAACTGCGACTGATCCGACACGCATCGCCGACATTCAGCTCCGCCTTGTTGACATTGGCGCCTATGCAGCCGAGGCGCGGGCGGCCAAAGTCCTTTCAGGGCTTGGCTTTGATCAGGTGGCACAGGCACGCCCCTGCCACGAATTTTCTGGTGGATGGCGGATGCGAGTTGCACTTGCTACAGTACTGTTCTCACAGCCCGATCTGTTGTTACTGGATGAGCCGACCAACTATCTCGATCTTGAAAGCACGGTTTGGCTAGAGAATTTTCTGGCAAAATATGCGCACACCGTATTGGTTATTTCGCATGACCGCGAATTGCTCAATAAATCTGTCACATCTATTTTACATCTAACCGATCTGAAATTGCAGTATTACACCGGAACATATGATCAGTTTGACGCCGAGCGCCGACTGAAGATGGAACAGCGGCAATCAATGAAGCGCAAGCAGGACGCCCAGCGTGCGCATATTCAGAGCTTTGTCAATAGATTTCGTTATAAGGCGTCTAAAGCGCGGCAGGCACAATCGCGCCTCAAGCAGCTGGAGAAAATGCAGCCAATTGCCGCCCTCTCGGAAAATGCAGTTGCGTCGTTCACTTTCCCCACACCACGGCCACTGCCGCCTCCTTTGATGACGCTTGAAAAGGGCAGTGTCGGTTATGACGGCAAGTCGGTTTTGCGCGGTCTTGATCTTCGTATTGATCAGGATGACAGGATAGCGCTACTTGGTGCCAATGGCGAAGGCAAGTCAACATTGTCAAAATTGCTTGCTGATAGGCTGCCTCTGATAGACGGCAGTGTTGCC